>JAVEZW010000256.1:0-5384 GCA_034002805.1 Bacteroidales bacterium
CCTCTTTCATAGAGATCAACAACTCTCATTTTATCTGAATAATTATGCTTCAGATTTTTTCTCTTACTATTTTCCATAAAAATACCCCAAAAGTTTTTTGTCTAACTTTTGGGGTACAGTTCATTTCATACCGGGGCTTTTTATTTTATTTACGTATCTGAACTTTTTCTGAATATATTATTCCGTCTTTACTTAATTTTATTAAGTATGTTCCCGAATTCAGATGTGTAAGATCAATCTGGTTTGTTGATTCAGTAATTACCGTTGAGTAAACTTTTGAACCAGACAAACTGAATACCTCCAGAGAGCTATTTTCGATTTTGTCAGCTGGCAAATCTAATTTAAACAATCCATTGGATGGATTTGGATAGATATCCAATGACTTAATCTTTGGATTGCTTATTCCAACATAAACCATATAAATACTTTTTGAATTTGATTCATAGCCAACACCATTTAAATAACCAACAATTTTAACATTGTAGTTTCTTGTTGATTCAACTTTTGTAGTAAAAGGATTTGTACCAATTATAAATTCAGTAATTGACTCTTTATAATTATTATTTAAAAGAATTTGCAATGAATCATAATTTTCTTTTATTACTGCACTAATTGAAATAGTATTTGCCATATCATTTGATTTAGCTACAGAATTAATTGCAGGATTAAAATCTGCTGTAGTACTTGATATATTTGATTCATAAGGAGTATTGTTAATATAGCTTATTAATTTCATAGAATACTCACCTTCTTCATTAATAATTACACCTATTTCATTTAAACCAATGGTTGGAGCATCAACCTTTCTATTTAAAATATTATTAACAAATATTTCAACAGAATCAGTTTCAGTAAAAATTGTAAATAAATTTGAAATTGTTTGTTCTCCAATATAATAACTATTTAATTCAGGTAAATTCTTAGATTTTGCAGTCCATATCCCTCTGCCATGTGTTGCTACCACAACTTGATTATCTTGGAAAAACATATCATAAACTGAAACTGCTGGTAAACCATTATTTGCATAATGCCATGTTGCACCATCATCAGTTGATTCAAATAAACCGATATCAGTACCTACCCAAATTGTATTAGGTTCATCGGGTAGTACTAATAAACAGTGCACTACAACATCAGGAAAACCATTTGAGCTAGAAGTATTTCCTACAAATCCAGATAAGTCTTCCCAAGACTGACCTAAATTTGTTGTTCTTAAAACCTTAGGTTCACCTGGGAACGAAAATAAAAGAAAAGCTGTTGAATCATCAATAGGATGTGTTGCTATTCCGCTAATGTAACCACTTAAATCTTCATCAGAATATTGAGTTACAGCAGTAAAAGATTCACCCTGATTTGTTGAAACAAATATTTTCCAACCATAATCTACGGCCATTGCAGCACCAGCCCAAATAATATTTTCATTTGAAAGAGATGCCTCAACATGATGCTGACTTGTAACCGCTGAAACATTCGTACCAAGCCAACCTGTACCAATGTTTTTTGAAGACCACGACTCACCAAAATTGGTAGACTTGTAAATACCTCTTTTTCCTAATGCATATAGGTTATCAGGAGTATTTCTATGTGATGAAACACGTGAAATGAATGGTCCGTCATTGGATGTAATTCCTGAGGTTGCTGACGACCAGCTTATTCCGCCATCAACAGTACGGTTAAATGCATTATAGTAAACACTTCCGATTATTTTATTTGGATCAGAATAATGCCACATACACTCGAAACCATCTCCACCAATCTGAAAAAGATAATCTGAATTTACTGTAGAATTTTCCCCTGTATTAGTCCTCCAAGTTCCATTATCCTGCATACCACCAATAAATTCATTTGCTCCTGGTTTTTTAGCAACACCATAAAATTGTGTTGTAATATAGTTATTTGGTAATTGATTAAATTTTACACCACTATTTTTAGAAATTGCTAAACCACCATCATTTGCATTAACTATTAAAAAACTATCTGATTCAGCATTAATAGGAACTATTACCAAATTATGATGATCGGGATGTAATCCAGGAATTACAGTTCCACCCATTCCTGCACCCTGATTATAATCATTGCTTTCATAAACAGAATTATTTGTTATATTCCCATATGCATCCGAAACATTAAAAGTTGTTCCTTTCTCTAAATTAACTGATCCATATTGAATAGCAATTTTTGATTCAGGCAAATTATTGGGGTTCCAAGTTGCTCCGGTTGCAATAGTAGGCCAGAAATAATATAATTGTTTATGGGTTTGTCCACCATTTTTGGCAATATCTACCGAAGGTGTCGATGCAGAATAATCTACAGCATTTACAATAAGATATTCGCGACCAGACACAGCATCATCTGGATCTCTTTGTATAAGATTAAATGCACCGTCTCTTTCCTGATCTCTGAAAGAAATCATTAATTGTCTGTTATTCTTAACATCCCAGGCCTGAAAAGGAACATCAACATAATCTTTATATTCATAGCTTGCTGCTGGAACACCTGCCCCACCATCTCCATATGTCCCTGAATTAGTTGGCACGGTAAAACGATGTGCTTTTTGAGTTATTCCAGGACCAAATCTTACTTCAACTGAAACCCAATCTGTGCTGACAAGATTTGTTCCTCCATTTTTATCACCGGTTTCCATACCGCCTCCAAGATATGAACCCTGAAAATTAACAAATGATAAAAATGATTGAGTTTCTATTAAATCAACCCTTAATACAGAAGGTACACTTAACCCAGATATTCCAGGATCAGAGAAATCAACTTTCCAAAGATTAACTCCTCCTAAGAATACAACATCTTCATCGTAAGGATGAGCTACTAAAGTATTATCATACGTTCCCTGTCCACCCAAAAAGTTTTGATTTGAACCATTTTTATCTTCAAATCTTGTCCATGTTGCACCATAATCCACAGAACGGTATACATAAGAAACTGAGGAACTAACATTTACGCTGGTATAAATTTTGGCTGGATTAACCGGAGAAACTGCAATTTCGAATCTGTCGCCACCAGCAATACCATTTGAAGAAAGAATCCAGTTTTCACCTGCATCAATTGATTTTATAATTCCAATAGAATTTTCAGCTGCATACAATTTGTTAAAATCTGTGGGGTCTTCCCTTAAATCTTCAACTCCTGTATTACTACTATATACTTTTGTCCAAGAATCACCTCCATTAATTGATTTCATGATACCACTTTCTGTAGCAGCAATAACAATATTTTCATCATTTGGATCAACAATAATTCTATTAACATATTCGAAATTATCATCTACAGTTGTAGCAACTATTTGAACCCAACCTTCACCTTTGTTATTTGATTTAAAAATTCCGCTTCCTTTTAAGTAGGTTCCACCTGGAAAACTTTCTCCCGTTCCAGCATAGATAATATTTGTATTTGAAGCAGACATTGCTATTGTATTTGCCGAAAGATTAGGAAATTCATCAGTTAAGCATACCCAGTTTGCTCCACCATCAGTTGTTTTCCAAATACCTCCAGTTGCAGCTCCTGCAAACCAGGTATTATGAGTAGCATCATCTGGATCAACAATTAATCCTCGTGTCCGTCCTCCAACGTTAGCTGGTCCACGTTCAACCCATACTATTTCATTTGTTTCTAATTTTAAACTTTTCCTCTTTGCCAATGCCTTATTATATTCTGACATTCTATAATTTGAAGGATAATTACTTTTTTCTTCATCAAATTTTGTAGTTATGGCTTTAAAATACTTGGTAAATTCATCTGGTTTATCGGCTTTGTTATACCCTTTTTTACGTTTTTCCTTTTTAATGGCAAATTGGTAATCCCAATATTCCTGAGGAGTAAAGGTCTCTCCCAGCTGAATCTTTTTACTGTTAGTTTTTGTAATTAAAAAAACACCAGCAATTCCAGCTATTATAAATAGAATTAGAATTGTGTAAATTTTTTTCATGATAAAATTGATTTGTTTATAGTTTATTAATTATGTCTGAACTTACTTCTTTTATCTCATTAGTTTCACAATTAATCAGCAGGTATGCTTTACTTTTACCAGTTGCCTGATCAAGTATTCCAAAAAACTGTGTTAATAATAATTGTTTGTTATCGAACCACTTTATAATTGAGTTACTAAATTGATTTTTATATACAATTTCCTGATTTTTGGCATTTATAACAACAAACTTTATATTACTTGTGGGTGTGGCAGGTGTAATTGTAGTTTCTGCAACAAGCAGGTAAAAACCTTTATCATTATTTGGGATTACTTGCACTGAATCGTTATCAGTAAAATTTGACTTTATTGTTTCAGAAATAAACTTTTCCATAGTTTCCAATTTATCAGATGCAGTTCTTTTTGATGTTTTGCACGAAAGAAACCATACAATTATCAATAACACAAAAATTATTGGCAATTTTAAACTTAATTTCATTTTACTAATATGATTAAAAAGATATTTAATTAAAATGGATTTAGATTGCAAATCTAAAATTATATAACTTTCAAACAAATTATTGATTGATAATATTATATAGCATTTGAAGACACCAAAATCGTTATCGATTATCAATAAAGCACTTAGATCATTCAAAAAACAAGGATATAAAAAATTAAACTTCATTGGTTTTTAAAACCACCACAATTCGTATTTAAAAATCCAAAATTATGAAGCAAAATATTACATTTGTACTCAAATTTTGAAAAATCTTTAAAGTAACAATACAATGAGTTTATTAAATAACATTCTAACTAAGTTCTTCGGAAAAAAATCAGATCGAGATCTTCGCGAAGTTCTTCCTTATATTGATTTAATTAAAAAAGAATATGAGATCATAACTACTCTTACGAACGATCAGTTAAGATCACGTTCGGAACAAGTAAGAAAAGATATTCGCGAAACAGTTAAAGATGAAGTAGTTAGAATTGATGAGTTAAAAATAAAAGCAGAGCTTGATGAGACTATTGTAGATGAAAAAGAAAAAATTTACCAGGAAATTGATAAGCTCGAAAAAGAAATTGATAAAAAGCTCGAAGATAAACTCAACGAAGTATTACCCGTTGTTTTTGCAATAGTAAAAGATACTGCGCGTCGTTTTAAAGAAAATGATTTTATTGAGGTTTCAGCTAACGATTTTGATCGGGACCTGGCTGCGATTCACCAACATATTGAAATAAATAATGAAAAAGCAAAGTACTTTAACTCATGGGTTGCAGGTGGCAACGAATCCAAGTGGGAAATGGTACATTATGATGTTCAATTAATTGGTGGCGTTGTTTTACATCAAGGTAAGATTTCTGAGATGGCTACAGGTGAAGGAAAAACATTGGTAGCTACATTGCCTGTTTTTCTAAATGCCCTTACCGGTCGAGGCGTTCACGTAGTTACTGTTAACGATTA
>JAVEZW010000257.1:0-5381 GCA_034002805.1 Bacteroidales bacterium
TATGATCCCTCAACTAAACAAGTCACAATGGAAACTCATAAATATCTGCACAACTTTATTGAAATGCCAGTTGTTTTAATTCTGTTTCTGATTGGTGTGCTTTTGGTTTTGGCTGGTATTGGCAAATCAATAATTAAACCTTGCACAAACGGAATCTGGTACGCAGGTGCTGGAACCGTTTTAACCGTGTTTTCGTTATTTTTAATTGCAGGTCTTAATAATACTGCATTTTATCCATCAACATTTAATTTGCAGAATTCGCTTACCATTGTAAATGCCTCATCAAGTAAATATACATTAACAGTAATGAGTTATGTATCGCTATTTGTGCCAGTAGTTGCAGCCTACATTTGGATAGCCTGGAGATCTGTAAATAACAAAAAAATTGACGAGAAAGAAATGAGTGAAGATATACATGTATATTAAAGTCTTTAACTTTTAAATTTTAACTTTTAACTTCTAACTTAAAATATGTACATAACAGAAATAATATGGTTAATTAGCTGGCCTTTATTTATTTGGGTAAGTTATAAACTTTCTGAATTAGCCATTAAAAATTTTAAAAAATTTGAGTAATCCATAAATGGATTAAACAACAAAGACTAAAAAAATGCCCAAGCTAAAGAATATAACACCCTTAAAAAAGTGGTTTAAAGGAATTGGTGAATCACCATTGATAATTGCCGGACCATGTAGCGGTGAAACTGAAAAACAAATGATTACCACAGCTATTCAGATTGCAGCTATTGGCAAGGTTAAAGTTTTTAGAACAGGTATTTGGAAACCCAGAACCCGACCGGGAAACTTTGAAGGTGTTGGTAAGCAGGGACTAAAATGGCTACAGCAGGTAAAAAAGGAAACCGGATTACTTACAACCGTTGAAGTAGCAAAACCCGAGCATGTTGATTTGGCTGTAAAACATGATGTTGACATTTTATGGATCGGAGCACGGACTACCTCCAACCCTTTTTCGGTACAGGAACTGGCAGACTGCATGAAAGGGATCGATAAACCTGTATTGATTAAAAATCCAATAAATCCAGATTTGCAACTTTGGATTGGTGCTCTGGAGCGTTTTAATAATTCAGGTATTGAAAAACTAGCAGCTGTGCATCGTGGTTTTTATCCGTTTGAAGCTACAAGCTTACGAAATATTCCAAAATGGGAGATTCCAATCGAACTAAAGAGCTTGTGTCATAACTTGCCCATAATCTGTGATCCAAGCCACATTGCAGGACGGGCTGATCTGGTTTTTGATATTTCTCAAAAAGCGCTCGATTTAAATATGGATGGGTTAATGATTGAAACACATTATGATCCTAAAAAAGCACTTAGCGATGCAAAACAGCAAATTACACCAGAACAGTTGAAAATCCTTTTACAGAATCTGGTCATTCGAACAGTAAATTCGACCGACGAAAATTTTGCAAATGTGCTGGAAACATTAAGAAACAGGATTGATTCAATAGATCAACAGATGATTGAGTTGCTTGCTAACCGAATGAATGTGGTTGAAGAAATTGGCAAATACAAAAGCCAAAACCAGGTTACTATACTTCAACTACGCAGATGGGAGAAAATTGTAACTACCCGAATAAGGCAGGGCAAGTCGCTTGGACTTACAGAAGAATTTGTAAAAAAACTACTTCAGCTTGTTCATAAAGAATCTATTCAACGACAAACTGAAGTAATGAGTAAAACTCCAAATCCTAAAAAAGTAAAATAGTTATTTAACCTCTTTAATGGTATAATCGTAACCCTCCATAATTGGATTTGAGAGTATTTTATTGCAAGCCTCATTTACTCGTTCCATGGCTGCTTCTTTACTTTTTGCTTCGATCTCGAGAGTAATATGTTTGCCAATACGAACATTCGAAACTTCTGTAAAACCAATGTTTTTCATGCTATGAGTAACAGCTTTTCCCTGAGGATCAAGTAGAGCCTTAAGTGGCATCACGTTTATTTCGGCAATAAATTTCATTCTGTTTTATATTAGTTCAGTTTAAAAATCCAGTTGTTAATTGCTGATAAAACCAGGTAAAGAATTATTATTAACGGTACAGCAATTGAGTGCAATAATATTAATAAAATTGCAGATAAGCCAATAAACAAATAGCGAATTTTATTATCAGCATATGAAAGATTCTTGAGTTTTAGCGAAAACATCGGAAACTCTGACACAAGCAAAAGTGAAAATACGATGATAAGTATGGACAGTAAATATTTATTATATATCAGCGAAATAATAAAATCGTGTTTGGTAGTTATTGTCACAATATAAAGCGATACAAAAAACAAGGCATTTGCCGGTGTTGGCAATCCTATGAATGAATCAGTTTGTCGTTCATCAAGATTAAATTTAGCTAATCGAATTGCAGAAAGAACCGAAATCAGGAAAGGCAATAGAAGAAATAACACTTTCCATGCAGAAACAAACTCAAGTAAAGGAATATCTTCTGAACCAAATAAGGCAATTTTCATCATCTGAAATACAATAAACGCAGGAGCAACACCAAAACTAACAATATCAGCTAATGAATCGAGCTCTTTACCCAACAAAGAATAAACATTGAGTAATCGTGCCGACATACCATCAAGAAAATCAAATACTGCAGCAAGAAAAATAAGGTAAACAGCCGCTAGCATATATCCTTCAAATGATAAAAGAATCGAAATACATCCTGATAAGAGGTTCAGGGATGTTATGGTATTCGGTATATATTTTTTTATTGCCATGTGTTATCTAAATTTGCCGTAATTCAAACAATAATTAGTACAAAAATAAGTTAAAATTTAGAGTTTGATAAATAATTTATTAATTACTAAGTTTGATTTCTGAAAAACCAGATGCCAATTATAATGCGTAAAATAATTGTTATATTAATTTTAGTACTAACATTTTCAATTGCTAAAGGCCAGGCGCCCAAATACAGTAATGAGTTTTTGTCAGTTGGCGTAGGCGCAAGAGCTTTGTCTATGGGCAGTTCGGTAATAGCCAGCACAAACGATGTTACATCGGGATATTGGAATCCTGCGGCCTTAACATCACAACAAGCTGATTTTGATGCAGGTATTATGCATGCCGAATATTTTGCAGGTATTGCTAAATACGACTATCTGGGTGCTACAATGAAACTTGATTCGACACAATGGCTGGGAGCAAGTATAATCCGCTTTGGTGTTGATGATATCCCAAATACTACTGACTTAATAGATAAAGAAGGGAACATTGATTACGACCGCATTTCAAAATTTTCGGCTGCTGATTATGCTTTTTTAATTTCGTATGCCCGCAAATCAGCCATTCAAGGATTATCGTATGGAGCCAATGTAAAAATCATTTACCGTAATATTGGTAAATTTGCCCATGCATGGGGCTTTGGACTCGATGCAAGTTTAAGATACACACACAACAATTGGATATATGGTGTTCTTGTACGCGATATTACCTCAACCTTTAATGCTTGGACTTTTAATGAAGAAGAATTAATTGTGGAGGTAAATGACTCCTTATCAAACTTTGCTCCCGAAAATTCGCTCGAAATAACCCTGCCCCGATTATTAGCTGGAGTTTCGAGAGAGTTTAACATGTATAATAAATTTAATGCCCTAGTCGAACTGGGCCTTGATTTTACTTTTGACGGTCAGCGGCACGTTTTGATCCAAAGCGATCCGATAAGTATTGATCCTCACCTTGGGTTAGAATTAGATTATAACAAACTCGCATTTATTCGATTTGGAGTAAATAATTTTCAGCAAATCACCGAATTTAACAATAAAGAATCTCTCACATTTCAGCCAAACTTTGGAATTGGAATACAGTACAAAGGTTTTTCAATCGATTATGCGCTAACAGATATTGGAGACCAATCGCTGGCTTTATACTCCAATGTTTTTACCATCAGATATACATTCGACCGAAACAACCCTTCAAAAAGAAATAATTAAGTCATTTTCAGAAAATATTATTTACTTTTGTTAATCTAAACCTTTTTAAATGAAGATTGCAGTAGATTTTGACGGAACAATTGTAGATCATGAATATCCCAAAATAGGTAAAACTAAACTTTTTGCCTTCGAAACACTTAAAGCATTACAAAAAAGAGGTGATATATTGATTCTCTGGACATTTAGGACCGGCAAAGAACTGCAGGAAGCAATCGATTTTTGCAAGCAGAATGGAGTTGAATTTTATGCTGCAAATAAAAATTATCCCGAAGAAGTATTCGATGATTCTATAAGTCGCAAAATCGAAGCCGATATTTTTATCGACGATCGAAATGTTGGTGGATTTCCGGGTTGGAGTGAAATTTGGCAACTATTAAACCCCGATGAATACTCAACAGATATAAAAAAGCAAATAAAAAATATCCCCACAACAAAAAAATCATTCTGGAAAAAATTACTCAAATAAACCACTTACAAATGAATCGCATCAAAGCAAATTATATATTCTTTGCACTTTCACTGTTATTTATTTTATCCTGTAATACTAAAAAACAAGAAGAATCAAATGACACAGAAAGTACTCAAGAAAAAATCAATATTTCGGTTTCGGTAATCGAAGTTGTTTCGCCCAAACCAGAGAATCTTTTTGCTGTTGGTGACGAAATCCCCGTAATTATTGGTTTAAAACAAACTAATGCTCAGGTCGATTCGATCATGGTTGAAACATCCAATCAAAAAGAAAGATTAACACCAGATAATTTATCATTTATCTGGAAAACAACTGAATTAAAAACGGGTGAGCATTTGCTAAGAATATCAGCCTTTTCACAAGGAACCCGCATCGAAACCTATAATCTTAACCTAAAATTAAAATCAGATATTTCTCCCGAATTGCTTGAATGTAAAATCATTAAAACCTTTCCTCACGATACTAAATCATATACTCAGGGTTTAATTTTTGAGGATGATATTTTATACGAAGGAACCGGACAATATGGTCAATCTGTTTTGCGAAAAACCGATTTTAAAACAGGTAATATTCTGGCCGAACTTAGTCTGCCATCGCAGTATTTTGGCGAAGGAATTACTTCATTCGGTGATAAAATTATTCAACTTACCTGGACATCGAGAGTTGGATTTGTTTATGATAAAAAAAGCTTTAAGCTGATAAATACACTCCAATATGATACTCAAGGCTGGGGATTAACAACTGATGGCAAACAATTAATCATGAGCGATGGTTCATCTTTCATATACTTTCTTGATCCTGAGTATTTTACACAATCAGGCAAGATCGAAATATTTGATAATCATGGACCGGTAAATATGATCAACGAGCTCGAATATATTGATGGACTAATTTATGCAAATATTTACCAGACCGAAGAAATTATTGCGTTTGATCCAAATAATGGCAAGGTAATGAAGCGAAT
>JAVEZW010000258.1:0-5379 GCA_034002805.1 Bacteroidales bacterium
CATAAATCAACTTAGAAAGAACTCAAAAAATATCTTAAACAAGTAATTTAGTCCTCTTTATTCTTAATTCTTATTAAAATTTAATTAATATATCCGTTTCTAAAAAGACATGCGGATTTTAGGAGCTTTCGGGACAAAATGACAACAATCTAATTATCTGCATGTCACACTGAAGGTTGTCAGCCTGAGCTTGTCGAAGGTTGTCGAAGTGTGAATTCGAAAAAAGAGACTTTTAATACAGTCTCTTTTCTATTTTATCCTATAGTCCATATTTGTCAATCAGATAAACCAATGCAGCCATGGTGGCAGCACCTTTTTGCATTTCAGAGCGGTTTATTTTATCGAATGTATCGTTTGCACAATGATGATATTCAAAATAATGTGTTGGATCGGTTAGTAAACCCATTAATACTGGTCCCTGATCTTTTAGCGGAGCAATATCTACTCCTCCGCCACCGGCAATAAAAACATTCACATCGTATGGTTTAAAAAGATCGCTCCACGAACCAATCATAGCTAATTTTTCGGGAGTTGCATCAATAGTAAAACCAAGAGGTTTATGAACACCACGGTCGCTTTCGATTGCAGCAATATGTATTTCGCCTTTTTGTTTAGCTTGCTCGGCATATGTCCGACCACCACCTTGTGAAATTTCTTCGTCCATGTACATTACGGCACGAATCGAGTGTTTGGGTTTATAGCCCAGTTCCTTAAAAATTCGCAAAACCTCAATTGCTTGCATACAGCCACCACCATCGTCGTGTGCTCCCGGACTGTTATCCCATGCATCAAGATGACCGCCAATTACAATATATTCGTTGGGAAATTCCGAACCAGTTAATTCGCCAATTGCATTATAGGTAATGGTATCGGGCATGTTTTTGCAATCTGTTTTATAGTAAAACTTAAGGTCGGGATTATCCTTTAACAAATCGCTAAGCTGGTTAGCATGTTTCGTAGCTATGGCAACTGCCGGAGTAGTTGGTTCGTTTTCAACTTTGCGTGTAACACCGGTATGTGGAAATTCATCAACAGAAGTTGTTAATGATCTAATAATCGTTCCAACCGCTCCTTTTTCGGCTGCCAAAATTGGGCCCATGAATCGTTGTCCGGCAGTTTCACCATATGCCTGAAAAGGATTTTCGTAATTGGGATTCATGATCTGGTTAAGAAACACTATTTTTCCCTTCACATCTTTTGGTTGCAATTGAGCTAATGCAGCTAAGCCATTTACCTCGATCACTTCGGCTTCAATTCCATTTTCGGGAGTAGCTATTCCGCGACCTAAAGCACAAACATTTACGGGAATATTTTCTCCATTTACTTTTATCAGGCCTATTTCCTGTGATCCACGTTTCCAGTTCATTACTTGTGCTTCCTGCAAAAATGTAGTATCGAAATCCATTTCTTCCATAACCGACATGGTCCATTTCGAGGCTTCTATGCTTTGCGGATAACAGGCAAGCCGTTTTGTAAAATTGGTTGTAAGATACCGAAGGTTTTCGTAGGCTATTGTATTCGATTCAGCTTCAGCATAGATCAAACTGATAACTTCATTGTCGGGGAGTTTTTCAATTTGTTTCTGTTGTGTGCACGACAAAAGAATACAAGGAATAAAAAGTAGTGATAAGAATTTTTTCATGGCAACAAGATTTATCTTTTGACAATCGCTTACCAAATAGGATTAACCTAGCTCAGTTTATTTTTATAATAGATTAAATAACCCAACTTATAAAAACTAAATAAAGGAATAATTGCAAATCCAGATATGAGCATTTTTTTAATTATCGGTCCAAAAGTGAACCAAAAAGTACGAACTGCAAACAACATCTTTTTCTTTTGCACCCAATTAAATATGGCCAGCAAACTTATTTCTTCTGTTAAATCAGAACTAAGGATTATATTATTTTGAATATAAACCAGGTTTCGAATAGCCTGTTCTGTTTTGTAAAGGAATTCCTCGTTTGTTTCAATTGATTCGTTAATTGCCGGATTATTAATATGTTGAATGGTTATCTTTTGTGTTTTTAACTGATACCCAAACAAGGTGTCTTCGTGTCCGTAACCAGTAATCCGTTCATCAAATTGAATTTGCTCAAAAGTGTTTTTGCTGATTAAAAAATTAATTGTATTAAAGGACTTATATGGATTGCTCATTCTTTTTTCGAAAGGAATAACTTCTTTTTTTATCCCGTATTTCCATCTCATTTGGTATTTTCTGGCTGGTTTCTTTTTGTTATAGGTTAATCCACCACAAACAACCTGTGTATCAGCATGTATTGCATCAATATAATTTTGAATAAAAAATGGCGAACTGATTAAAGCATCACAGTCGAGAAATAACAAATAACTATACGATACGTGCTTAAGAAACAAATTACGGATTTTTGAGCGACCAATATTTTCAATCAATTCAATATACTTTACATAGCTTAAACCTGTAATTAATTTATTTTGATTTTTAAAATTTGAATCCGAACAATCATCAATACATATTATTTCAAAATTGATTTGTAACTGAGTTGCCTGATTATGCAATTCAGTTACCAACTTTACTACATTAAAATTATAAACAGGAATACAGATTGAGAGCATAGTGGGTTTTTGAGACAACAGTTAAAATAGCGAAAATACTTTGTACTAAAAATCTTTAAAACAATCTGAGTGTTTATAAAGATTGGGTGTTTATGGAAAAATTAGGATTCGAGAATTTCAAAATCCTTATCATGTCCGTTTCCTTTTATTGTTTCCCAATATCGTTGAGAAATTTCACCTGTTTTACCGGTTAGCAGATTCTTTACCAGAATACGTTTTTTATTTTTAGTTTCTGTTTCTATTTCGTTATACTCAAACGGAATTTTTAACATTGATTCCAGCTCATGACCTGTTTCTTTTGCCGACTCATCGTTTTGTTCGTATGTCCAATGTATTTTCATATCAAAGCCTTTCTGGTATTTGCCATCGAGCATTCGCAACAAATCACTTATAATCTTAATTGAGCAGCTATTTGTATATGTCAGGTTTAAATCAATATTGGTAAAAGAAGCCGGATTTTCGCAATACGTCCTCATCCATTCAGTAATAGGATCAAAAAATATCAGTACGTTTTCGGGCATTGATCTGCCGTATAGTTTTATATTTCCTGGTTCCAACAATACATAGGGAGTATCATTGGTTTTCTCTATTTCCATGTTTTTTAATCCCATATTTTATGGTAAAATCGGTTAACTTTTTTTGTATTTATCTGATATTGATTTTATCACCCTAAAATTAACATAATATTTAGTATTCGTCAATTGATTCGATTTTTTTAACGCGTATTATTTTTCCTGAATTTCTCCTTGAGGTTTAAATTCTGAAAATATTTAATTGATACTCGCAATAAATCAAGAAATAATGTTGAATATAAAACTCCAACACCTATCCACATCATAATAATATTAAACCATTTTGTATCGATTTTTATTCCCCTAATAATTTTTACAGGCGAATAAAAATGAGCCTGACCATAGTTTGATGTTGGCTCCATAAACACAGGATCTTTTTTTTGTATAAATTGTGTTTCGGTCTGATACACTTTAAAGAGTTCGTTTCTGTTTAATACCAGGTCAGCTAGTTTTTTGTTGTAATAACGCTGGCGATACTTAACAAATTCACTGTTACCCATTTGGCTAACTAACTCGTTATATATTTTTTCTTTTCGATCGGTTGCAAGTTTATGTTCCTCGGCAAAAGTCATTTTAAGGTAATATAAATAACCGTAAACGCCTTCAGCTATATCCTCTGTAAATGTTTGATAATCTAACAGATCAATAAATTCGAAAGGAGCAACACCTGTGCTTTTAGCCAGGTATTCAAATTCATTCTTAAGTAATTGAATATCTTTACTTACCGAAACAGAATCCGTGTCTGAAAATCTTTTATTAACGATAGCTTCAAGCTTTGTCTCCATCTGAGGAATAAGAAATCCTGTACGATACTCATTGTTGCTGATGAGTTGTTCATCTTTAAAAAAGTTTTTCTCAAAGTCATTGTTCTTGAACTGATCAACCGCAAGGGCTTCATAGGCCCAGCGGGTAGGCATTAGGTTTCCGATGACAGGTACATATATCCGCGAAGTTAAGCTTTTGTGAAGATCATCGAATGGAATCATTGCTCCACCCAATAAAAGCTGTGGAACAAGAATAAGTGGAATAAGAACATAAATTGCAATTACCGAATCGAGTCCAGATGAAATATTTAGGCCTATAATATTACCAATACACGAAGCGGAGAAAAGTATTAACCAGAATGGGATAAGCATACCATGTATTTCGAGTATACTGTTTCCGATTAATGTGTACAAAAAGGTTTGTATGGCCGATAGGGCAAATAAAAACGCTATCTTAGAGTTGATATAGCTGAACCAGCTTAACTGTAAAAATGATTCACGTTCAAGGATCTTTCGATCTTTTATAATTTCTTCAGCACTAACAGTTAATCCAAGAAAAATTGCCACCACAACCGACATAAATAAAAACACAGGTAAGTTTTTATTTTCGGCGAAAACATATCCGCTGGTAGTAATATATTTTGTGAAAAATCCGAGTATAACAGCCAGTAATGGAGCTTCTAAAAGGTTTATGAGTAGATATTGTTTGTTTTCAAGTTTCGAGATAATATTACGCATACAAAAAACCTTAAACTGTCTCAAAAAATCAGGTATTTTAAACTCTGAATCGGGCAGTTTCTCTTCAGAATGACTTAATGGTAATTTTTTCTCAATATTTTCTATATATCTGTAGTACCAAGCTTCAGGACTTGTTTTTCGTGTTCTTGTTTCTTTTCCGTACTCATCAATTTCTTTGGCTTCGACAATCTGTAGCAACTGTTCCGGATTAATGGTTCCACAGCATGCACATTCGCTTTCTGCTGCATTTACCAACGAAGTAATTGTTTTAAAATATACGATGGCGTCAATCGGGTTGCCCTGATAAATCGGATAACCTCCTTTATCGAGTACCCATAGGTTATCAAGCAGTTTAAAGTTATCAGATGAAGGCTGATGGATATTTGCAATTACGAGTCGTCCCTTAAGAGCTTGTTCTTTTAGCAGATTCATAATGTTTTCCGAATCCATCGACGATAAGCCTGAAGTTGGTTCATCAACAAAAAGAATCTTAGGCTCACGCATCAGCTCCAAACCTATGTTTAATCGTTTACGCTGACCTCCGCTAATGAATTTTTTTAGCGGATTACCTACCTGTAAATCACGTGCATCATAAAGATCGAGATCTATTAAAACAGAATTTACTTTTTCTATAATCTGGGTTTCACTAAAATTACTAAAACAGAGTTTGGCATTATAGTAGAAATTCTGATAAACAGTTAATTCGTCGA
>JAVEZW010000259.1:0-5364 GCA_034002805.1 Bacteroidales bacterium
TAAAATATTCAACTGTACAGAATTGGTATCCAGGCGATAAAAATGGTAATGGAGGTATTTACAATTTCGTTACCAAACGAGGTAAATGTGCAGGTGAAAATTCAAAAATATCTTGGACACAGGTTGAAACAGGATCAGCAGTTACCTGGAAATATCCAAGTTGTATTTTGTTAGGCGATAATTCGGTTGGCGAGTTTTATTCTGTCGCTGTAACCAATAATCATCAACAGGCTGATACAGGTACAAAAATGATTCATATTGGTAAAAACACAAAAAGTACTATCGTTTCGAAAGGGATATCGGCAGGGTTTAGCAATAACAGCTACCGTGGATTAGTTAAGGTTACAAAAAATGCTATAAATGCACGTAACTTTTCGCAGTGCGATAGTCTGCTTCTTGGTGATAAGTGCGGAGCTCATACATTTCCTTATATTGAGGTAGATAATAAAGATTCGATTGTTGAACACGAAGCTACAACCTCTAAAATTGGTGAAGATCAGATTTTTTATTGTAACCAGCGAGGCATAAAAACCGAGGACGCAATTGGATTAATAGTTAATGGATACGCTAAAGAGGTGTTAAATAAATTACCAATGGAGTTTGCTGTTGAAGCGCAAAAACTGCTTCAGATAAGCCTGGAGGGTAGTGTAGGTTAATAAGTTTAAAGATAAAAGATACAAGTAATAAGATACAAGTAAAAAGTTGAAAGATAAATATTAGGCTAGATAAAAAATATTGAATTATGTTAAGTATAAAGAATTTACACGCGAATATCGAAGATAAAGAAATCCTTAAAGGGATAAATCTTGAAGTTAAAGAAGGAGAGGTTCATGCTATTATGGGCCCAAACGGATCGGGTAAAAGCACGCTGGCATCGGTTTTAGCCGGAAGAGAAATGTTTACCGTAACCGATGGCAAAGTTACCTATATGGGTCATGATTTGCTTGAACTATCACCCGAAGAAAGAGCGAGCGAAGGAATATTTTTAGGGTTTCAATATCCGATTGAAATACCAGGGGTAAGTATGGTTAACTTCATGAAAACAGCCATAAACGAACAACGAAAGCATAAAGGATTAGAACCAATTTCATCATCAGACTTTTTAAAGCTTATGCGCGAAAAGAAAGAATTGGTTGAGCTGGACTCTAATTTAACAAACCGTTCGGTAAACGAAGGTTTTTCGGGTGGAGAGAAAAAACGTAACGAGATTTTTCAGATGGCCATGCTCGAACCTAAACTCGCTATCTTAGACGAAACCGACTCTGGACTCGATATTGATGCATTGCGAATTGTCGCCAATGGAGTTAATAAACTTAAATCACCTAAGAATGCAACGATAGTAATTACTCACTATCAACGATTGCTCGATTATATAGTTCCTGATTATGTTCATGTTTTATATAATGGTAAAATTATTAAATCAGGAGGTAAAGAACTGGCTCTGGAGCTCGAAGAAAAGGGTTACGATTGGTTAAAGAAAGGAGCTACTGTTTAATTAGTTAAATAGTATTACCGGAATTTAAAAAGCAAATAATGAGTATAGAAGTTATAAAAACTGATATCAAAACAAAGTTTCTCGATTTGTATAAAGAGAATTGTGATATCATTAAAAATGGTTCACCGGATTATATCAATCAGATTCGGGAGAAAGCAATTAAACAGTTTGAGGAGATCGGATTTCCTGATAAGAAAAACGAGAATTATAAATACACCGATTTAAAAAAGGAATTCGAAAATGGATATAAAACCTATCTGTCACCCAAAAATATTAAGTTTGAGATAAATGATATTTTTAGTTGCGATGTGCCCGATTTAAATACCAAAGTGATTTTGTTGCTTAATGGCTGGTACTATGATCGCGAAAACCTGTTGCAAGAACTTCCTGGTGGAGCAATTATAGGTAGTTTTCAAAAAGCCTCTGAGAAATACCCCGAATTGGTTAAAAAACATTTTGCCAAGTATGCTGATTGTGAAAAAGATGGCTTAGTGGCTTTAAATACGGCCTTCGTAAAAGATGGTATTTTTCTATATGTTCCAAAAGGGGTAGTTGTTGAAAAGCCGATACAAATCATTAATGTGTTGATGGATGAAGAAGAAGGTTTGACTTCTCATCGAAATCTTTATATTCTCGAAGAAAATAGTCAGGCTTCGGTTGTGGTTTGTGATCATACATTGTCGGCAAAGAATTTTTTAACCAACTCTGTAGCAGAGTTTTATGTCGGAGAAAATGCACAATTCGATTACTCAAGAATACAAAACGAACATAACGGTTCAAAGCAGGTATCGCATTTGTTTTTTCATCAGGAGCGCAACAGCCGTGTTACTGATAGTACAATATCACTGCACGGTGGGCTAATAAGGAATAATATCTCCGCTTTGTTAAATGGCGAAGGATGCGAAAATAATACCTATGGCTTATATCTGACTGATAAAGGGCAGCATATAGATAATTATATTTATATCGATCATGCAAAGCCTAACTGTGTTAGTAACCAGCTTTTTAAAGGAGTTTTGGATGATTTTGCTACAGGCGCTTTTAATGGTCGAATACTTGTTCGCAAGGATGCTCAAAAAACTCAGGCTTTTCAAGCAAATAACAATATTTTACTTACTGATGATGCAGATATAAAAACTCGTCCTCAGTTAGAGATTTATGCCGATGATGTAAAATGCAGTCATGGTGCTACTGTTGGACAACTTGACGAAAATGCAATGTTTTATATGCGTGCACGTGGTATTCATAAAAAGGAAGCGAAACTACTGCTGATGTATGCTTTTGCTCACGAGGTAATTCAAAAAATTAAGGTTCCTGCACTGAAAGATCGAATTACCGATTTGGTTGAGAAACGATTGCGAGGTGAATTGTCGCGTTGTAATTCATGTCAGATGCATTGTTGTAATCCTTAATAGAAAATCCGTGGGCTTAGATATACAAAAAATACGAAACGACTTCCCGATCCTTAAACAGGAGATCTATGGCAAACCTCTTGTTTACTTCGATAATGGGGCAACTACTCAAAAACCACAAGTAGTTATTGATGAAATAAATAAAATTTATTCTCACGAAAACAGTAATATACATCGCGGCGTTCATTATTTAAGCGAGCAGCTTACCCAACGATTTGAAGAAGCCAGAAAAGTGATTCAAAAGTTTATTAATGCCAAATTTGATCATGAGATAATTTTTACCAGCGGCACAACACAATCGATAAATACAGTTGCTTATTCCTTTGGCGAACGATTTGTAAACGAAGAAGATGAGATAATCATATCAACACTAGAGCATCATTCGAATATTGTTCCATGGCAGTTGCTTTGTGAGCGTAAAAAGGCCAGACTAAAAGTAATACCCATAAACGATGATGGAGAGCTTTTAATTGATGAGTTTGAAAAACTTATAACCAGCAAAACTAAAATTGTTGCTGTAAATCAAGTATCAAATGCGCTGGGTACTGTTAACGATGTTAAAAAAATCATCGACATATCGCATGCTCATAATATACCGGTTCTAATTGATGGAGCTCAAAGCATTCAACATGGACAAACAGATGTACAATCATTGGATTGTGATTTCTTTGCTTTTTCGGGACATAAGTTATATGGCCCTACAGGTATTGGAGTGCTTTATGGTAAAGAAAAGTGGCTGAATAGAATGCCTCCTTTTTTATCGGGTGGCGAAATGATTAAAAAGGTTAGTTTCGAAAAAACAAGTTTTAACGAATTGCCATTTAAATTCGAAGCAGGCACACCAAATTATGTTGGAGCAATTGGAATGGCAAAGGCAATTGAATATCTGCAATCTTTTGGTCTTGAAAATATTGCCGCCTACGAAAAAGAGCTGCTTAACTATGCAACCGAAAAGCTTAAATCAATTCCTGGGTTGAAAATTATTGGTACATCAGAAAATAAAGTGAGCCTGGTTTCCTTCGTCCTTGAAAATATTCATCATTATGATGTTGGAATGGTAATAGACAAAATGGGTATAGCAGTAAGAACAGGCCATCATTGCGCAGAGCCTGTAATGCAGCGATTTAGTATCGAAGGCACACTGAGAGCTTCTTTTGCATTCTACAATACGAAAGAAGAAATTGATCAGCTATATAATGCTATTTTAAAAGTAAAGCAGATGTTTGGTTAAATAAGTGCCTAAAGTTATAAGTACTTAAAGTGCCTAAAAAATGATAACGAGAGGGCCATTAATATTAGCTCACTTTAATTTACTTTAGCTCACTTTAATTTACTTTAGCTCACTTTAATTTACTTTAGCTCACTTTAAACTTATTATTTATGGATATCAATACAAAGCAAGACGAAATTATTGAAGAGTTTTCGATTTTTGATGACTGGATGGATAAGTACAATTACTTAATCGAGCTAAGTCGTGAATTGCCTGCAATTGATGCAAAATACAAAACAAACCAGTTTTTAATCGAAGGTTGTCAATCCAAAGTATGGCTAAATGCTGAACTCGAAAATGGATTAATTAAGTTTACAGCCGACAGCGACGCTATAATTACAAAGGGCATTGTGGCATTACTAATCAGGGTGATGAATAACCAAAAACCCGAAGATATTATGAATATCGATTTGTATTTTATCGATAAAATAGGACTACAACAAAATCTATCTCCCACGCGCTCAAATGGATTACTCGCGATGATAAAACAAATGAGGCTTTATGCAATGGCTTTTCACGCAAAAAACAATGGATAAAAATGGACGAACAGAATAATATACTTTCATTACAGGCTGAGATTGTTAAGGTGCTTAAAACAATTTTCGATCCTGAGATCCCCGTAAACATTTACGACCTGGGTTTAATTTATGCAGTTGATGTTGATGATGATTTTAATGTAACCGTAAAAATGACTCTCACAGCACCTAACTGCCCAATGGCCGACGATTTGTTAAACGAGGTACATCAAAAAACAAACGAAATAAAAGGGGTTAAGTCTGCTAAGGTAAACCTGGTTTTCGATCCACCCTGGGATCGAAGTTTGATGAGCGAAGAAGCCCTTCTTGATTTGGGATTGATTTAGAAGGTTCATGAAATCTCCCGATATTTTTTATTTCAGTTTATAAGAAATACATTCAAATTATTTTATATTGCACAATATTTGTGGAGTTCTTTAGGCCTGATTTAATTCTGCTGTTGTAAACCGAAATTTAATCGTAGCTTATGAAAAGAGCCTTTCTGCTTGCTTTATTCTATCTTGTTTTCTCAGGTATTTCTTATGCCCAGTTTGGACAGAACAAGGTTATGTACGAACGCTTTGATTTTGATGTTTACAAAACTCCGGCATTCGAGATTTATAATTACCTTGACGATGATACAGCAATTTATTCTATCGGTCAGTTATCCGA
>JAVEZW010000260.1:0-5341 GCA_034002805.1 Bacteroidales bacterium
TAATATTAAAGAATATAAAAAATGGGTAAATATTAGTGGGCGCTATATTTCTTTAAATTATATGGTTAAAAAAGAGAAAAAAACGACTGTAACATTCGGCGATAATCTCGAGTTTTTCTTTAAATATCAGATATCGCATATGTATTTCAGGTATTTTATGTGGAATTTCGCCGGGCGTCAAAATGATATTCAGGGACACGGTAATGCGCTTAAAGGCAACTGGTTAAGTGGAATTTCGTTTATCGATAATGCTCGTCTTGGTGATCAGGATTTGGTTCCGGATCATTTGAAAAAAAATCCAGCCCGAAACACCTATTACATGCTTCCTTTGTTTTTAGGATTGGCTGGATTATTTTATCACTATAAAAAATCAAAGAAAGATTTTACTGTTGTAATGATGCTATTTATTTTGACAGGAATAGCAATTGTGGTTTATCTTAACCAATACCCGCTGCAACCCAGAGAAAGAGATTATGCTTATGCAGGATCATTTTATGCATTTACCATCTGGATTGGATTAGGTGTTGCCTGGCTTTATGAACTGATTAGCAAAAAAATACCTTCTGTAGTGTCTGCAATATTTGTGGTACTTTTAACGCTTGTTTTAGTTCCAGGTATTATGGCCAAAGAAAACTGGGTCGACCATGATCGCTCTAACAGATATACGGCTCGTGACTTGGCATACAACTACCTAAACTCATGTAAAGAAAACGCTATTTTGTTTTCAAATGGCGACAACGATACATTTCCGTTATGGTATGCCCAGGAAGTTGAAGGTATTAGAACGGATATACGCGTTTGTAATTTGAGTTATCTTCGTGCTTCATGGTATATTGATCAGATGAGTCGTAAAGCATACGAATCAGAACCTCTGCCGTTTTCACTAACGCACGATCACATTTATCGAGGTAATCGGGAAGTACTTCCAATGATCGACCGATTTGGAAAACCTGTTGATGTAAAACAGGTTATGGCATTTGTTGCTATGGACGATGCAAAAGCTAAAGTAAATTCTCCTTTTAAAGCCAATGAACTTACTAATTACATCCCTGCAAAACAGTTTAAGCTTAGTATCGATGCCAACGAAATTATTCAGAAAGGAATAATAACCAAGGATAACCAATCGAGAATTGTACCCGAAATGCAATGGAGTCTCGGACAAAATTATTTGTACAAAGACGGTTTAATGCTGCTTGATATAGTTGCCACAAACAACTGGAACCGACCTGTTTATTGGGCTATGACCGTTTCGAGTTCAAAATATTATAATTTGCAGAAATACTTTAAACTTGATGGACTCACATACCAATTGGTACCAATTGAAGCAAAACAAGACCGGTATTACGATGGAGAAGTTGATTCTGAGGTTATGTTTGATAATATGATGAATAAATTTAAATGGGGCGGTATTGAAAATGGTATTTACCTGGACGAAAATAATATCCGTTTATTTTCAAATTTAAGAAGCAATTTTGGCCGGTTAGCCGATAAACTGATCGAGGAAGGTAAAAAAGATTCTGCATTAATGGTTTTAAACCGTTGCCTAGAGTTATTCCCAGAGAATATAGTTCCTCTCAACAACACAATGCTCCCGGTAATATCATCCTATTATAACGCAGGGGCAATTGAAAAAGCCACCGAATTAGTTGAAAATCTGACAGAAAGAATGTATCTTGAGTTAGATTATTATTTTGGCCTTGATCCAAAAGTTGCAGGAGATATCTCGAATGAAAAACAGATTAACCTATATACTTTACAGGAAGTTTACAGAATAACCATGACTCATAAACAAGATGTTTTAATGAAACAGATTGAAGAACAGTTTATGAAGTATATGGCCTTATATAATACACAAACACCTAAGTGATCAGAAAAGAACGTATAGCAGCTCGCATTTTTAAAGATTTTATCTGGCATTTTGCCGGACACGAAAAAGAACTATTTCTTACTTTTGATGATGGCCCCAATGCTGATGTAACACCCTGGGTTCTCGAAACTCTTGCAAAATACAACGCAAAAGCTACCTTTTTTTGTACTGGCGAAAATGTAATGAATAACCAGGATATATACGGCAGAGCTATTGACGAAGGACATTCTGTGGGAAACCATTCTTTTTCGCATCTCAAAGGATGGATTACTAGCAATAAAGATTACATTGACGATGTAAAAAAGGCCTCCGAATTCATCGATTCAGACTTATTCAGGCCTCCATACGGAAAAATCAAACCTTCGCAATCTTTTGAACTTAAAAAGGATTATTATATCATTATGTGGGATGTTTTAACCCGCGATTACGACGAAGATGTAAATCCTGAAAAATGCCTTCAATATGTAATCAATCATTCAGAAGGAGGATCCATAATCCTTTTCCACGACACACTTAAAGCGATAAAAAACCTTCGGTTTGTGCTGCCACGTGTACTCGAGCATTATTCTGAAAACGGATTTACCTTTAAGGCAATTGATTTTAGCAAAGATTAGTTAGAATCGTTTATTTTTTTAATTTGAGTTTGATGCAAAAAATTAAATTATACCCTTTTTTAATACTAACCCTTTTCAATATATTTTAATAATCAGATAGAATGAATCATAAAAAGCTCCAGCGGAGCTAAATCTTTATAGCAGATATAGTTATTGAAGGAAAGCGCACCAATTACCTAGTCCCTTATATGCAAATCAGCCATGTGGTGCGCAAAGCACATTAAAAATTGTGATTATGTATTATTCTGTCTTTGTTTCATTGCGCGTCGAAAAGACAGAAGCCCATTGAACGACATTGTTCTGACGCGCTGATTATTGCATTAATATTTTACTATAAAGATTTTGCTCCGCTGGAGCATAAAAAAATATGGAAATAATTAAGGTTTATGTCGAACTCTCTTTTTTAAGATATTCCTATAAATCAATAAAAAAGGCCTAAATACATAGTACAAAGGGAAAAGCTTATCCGGCAATCTAACTATCGCCCAATCGGTAGGATGTGTTCGTAACCGAAACAACAGATCCCAGTAATAAACCGCACTTCTCTTTAATAAAAGTTTATAAACCACAAATCCAACCTTATTTAACGAACCACGAAACTTTAATTCGTTAGTTTGAATTGATTTTACCGGTACGCGAATAAAAATATCCGATATTGATTTGTTTTGAAAAAAATCAGGCGTTTTAGCTTTGTAGAAAAAATTAGCCAAAAGGCAAGCCTGATGAAAACAAGTTTCCAGTTTTAGTTTTTGTGATAATTCAAGAGCAATCTTTAAATCCTCAACATTTGTCTGTGACAGCAATACTGAAAAGTCTTTTAACCAAAAAAGCCGGTACCATTGATGAACAGAACCATGTGAGGCGAGATAAACAAGATTTATACCTCTTGATAAGTAAGGAATTTGTAGACCAGAGATGAATATTGATTCAGCACTTGACAGAATTTCGTTTGTAGAAACATTAAAAAATGATTGCGGATTAGAAATATTCCAATGCAATTCAACATTTATATTCTTTGTTTCATTTCGAAAAAAATAATGATGGCTTAAGCTATAGTTGATCTTTCGCTGTTTGGCTGAAAAATCATGATCAGGATTAATAGATGTAAAACCCAACTCTTCGATTATTCTCCTTGCCTCTTCAATATGCCTGATATCTACCAGCAAATCGAGATCACTAAAACTCCGAAAACCAATATCTCCATAAATCTCATGAGACAATAATAATCCTTTAAAAAAACAATGCGGAATAGATTTTTTAGCAAAACACTGATGAATATTAATCGCAAAACTCATATAATTCAGAGCCTTTTGTGTCTGCTGGATTTTGTACTGTTTTATTCTCTCAAGCACCTCGTATGGTGCCATTTTTTCTAAAATATGGATGTTTTTATGGATCTGTGAAACTAACTTGTGTTTAATTACCAATTCCAAAAAGGTGTTCCAATTTATATCTGAAAAATGTTGTAATAACTTCTCAGGTTCTAATTCATCCTGCGAAAGAAGAATAAGCAGTTTAAACTCTTTAGAATACTCCCGATCAATATAATTTATAAACTTATACATCAAAACCTTTAATCAGAATAAAATCGATCAATAAACAGTAACTTTAACAAAGATAATTATTTGACAGCTACTTTCGATTGAAAAGAAATGGTTTTAAGTTATTTGGTTAAATTTGTATAATTAATGGATGTAATGAAGAAATTTTATACATACAAGGCCTTTGGTTTAATTATACAATCTGAATTTGCTATTCCTGAGTTTGTTGAAAGCACTGGATTACCTCAAATACAAATCAAAAAGAGCAACGTTCCCGCCAGATTACTTGCTGATTCAAAAAAAGGAGTACGGTATGAAGCGAATAAGAATGAGTTTTTACTCCATGTTGATCAAATTGCTTGGTTTTATGTAAAAAACGGTAACGAAATTATTGTTGAGCCTATCTTTGGCAGAATAAACAAAAAAGTCAGACTTTTTTTATTGGGCTCGGTATTTGGGGCATTATTCATCCAGCGCGGGCTAATCCCAATTCATGGCAGTTCAATAAAAATTGGCAATTCGGCCATAATATTTTCCGGAGCAAGTGGTGTGGGCAAATCATCATTAGCAGCATGTTTTATACAAAAAGGGTATCCATTTTTATCTGATGACATAAGTATTATTGACGAAAACTTCTGCGTGGTACCAAGTTTTCCTAAACTTAAACTATGGAAAGATATCCTAAGAAAACTTAATTTGGATAAAGCATCCTTAACTAAAGTAAGACCTGAAATCAAGAAATATCATTTTTCATTGCACTCCATGTTTTTCGAAAATCCATTACCATTAAGTAAAATTTTCATCATTAATCCGAAAAACACTCCCGGGTTCGAGTGTACTGAGCTAAAAGGAATCCAGAAGTTCGAAGCGCTTAAAGCCAATACCTATCGGTTCAGGTTTGTAGATGGCCTTCAGCAACAGACTACGCACTTCCAGCTTATCAATAAGATTCTGCCCAATATAAAGGTATACGCGGTTCTACGACCACAATCGCCGGTTTTATTAAATGAGCTTGCCGATTTTATTATCGAAAAATTAACTCCGAATGAGTAAGAAAAACATTGTTTGGCTCGCGAGTTATCCAAAATCAGGCAATACCTGGTTCAGGGTTTTTTTAACTAATTTACTGAACGAAAAAACCGAACCTGCACATATCAATGATTTAACAGAAACATCGATATCGAGCTCACGTAAAATTTTCGACGACTATACCGGATTATCCTCCTCAGATCTTTCGTTTGATGAAATAGATAAATTAAGACCCGATGTTTACCGGATGCAGTCGGATGAATCAGCTGAATTACTTTTTAAAAAGGTGC
>JAVEZW010000261.1:0-5268 GCA_034002805.1 Bacteroidales bacterium
TAAAACATTGAGTCCGTAGTTTGGGTTTTTAAAATTGCCGTTCGAAACATGATTAAACCGCAGGTTATTCGTTAAACCAAGCTTTTTGGATAGTGCGATATAGGAGTTTAAACTAAAATCAATGTAAACGTTTAAATATGTTCCTATTGCCAGGTTTTTGTAATTCGAATTAATATCGAATGGATTTGTTACATAGGCAGCCCCAATGCCAATCTGGTAACTTATGTTTGATCCATTCCGGAATCGGAGTAAAGGAATTTTAGTAAACCCGTAAAGTGAATAAGCATGGCCAAAAACCTCATCGTTTCCCAGGTTCGAATGATAAAAAGCCAATCCATAATCAGGATATCTGTACAATTGATTCCAGTAGCTATTTCCTTTTGTTGATTTTGTAAGTTTTATATCAAGCGTACGAATATGATCTTCAAGTAAATAGTTCAACGAACTGTGATGAGGCATTAAAAAACCATATCCATAATCTAACTCAACATAAGTATTCTCCGAAAAATTAATCTTCTGCCCGATAGCCATTATAGGAAAAATCAGTGCAGTTATGAATATAATTTTTCGTTTACTAATCATTATTTTTTGTAAAAGTGAGACAAAAATAAAGAATGATTTATAATATCCATGCAGATTTATGAATAACTATAAAGATTAAAACCGATAATTATAGTTATTCATTACAGGTAATTTTGAATGTTGATATTAAAATATAAATTTGTGATTCGAATAAATTAAAGCAATTCATGTTTACACTTCTAAAAAAAGAGATCAGCAGTTTTTTTAGCTCAATAACCGGATATGTAGTAATTATTGTTTTTTTACTGATTAACAGTATGTTTTTATGGATTTTTCCGGGTTCAAACAATTTGCTCGATAGTGGCTATGCATCGCTAGAAGCCTTGTTTATAATTGCACCATGGATATTCTTATTTCTTGTTCCGGCAATTACCATGCGCATGTTTACCGACGAAAGAAAGTCTGGTACTATCGAAACACTATTTACACGGCCATTAACTGATCTTAAAATTATCTCGGCAAAAAGCCTGGCCGCATTTATTCTGGTATTGTTTTCGTTAATTCCTACGCTAATTTATTTTTATTCGGTTTATAAACTGGGTAATCCTGTAGGGAGCATCGACTCGGGTGGAACCTGGGGATCATATATCGGATTATTCTTTCTTTCGGCCATTTATGTTGCGATTGGAATCTTTGCTTCATCAATCACCGAAAATCAGATTGTAGCATTTATAATAGGTATGTTTTTATGTTTTCTCATGTTTATGGGTTTTGATTATTTGAGCGAACTCGCTTTTCTCAGCAAAATAGATAGTTTTGTTATAAACATGGGTATAAATGAACATTATAAATCGTTAAGCAGGGGAGTTATCGATAGCCGTGATATAATCTATTTTATAAGTGTAGTGGTTATTTTTACTTTGTTTACCAAGCTTATTCTACAAAGTAGAAAATGGTAATTTTTTATTAAAACATCCATGAGTAAGAACTATAAAAAACAAAATGTTATTCAGCTTTTCCTGGCTATTGCAATAATTCTCCTTGTAAATTATGTTGCAGGATTTTTTTATTTCCGCATTGATTTAACTACCGATAAAAGATATACCCTTTCTGAGCAATCTAAAAAAGCGATTAGTCAACTAAATGATATTGTTTACATTGAGATATATCTTGATGGCGATATGCCTATCGCTTTTCAACGAATGCGAAGATCTATCGCCGAATTAATGGACGAATTCAGGGTAGTTGATGGTGATAATATCAAATATATCTTTATTAATCCCTCCAAATCTTCTGATCAATCAAAACGAAATGCTATTTATCAGGAGTTATACGATCGTGGATTAGTTCCTACAAATGTTAAAGATCGCGACAATGAGGGCGGAATTGCTGAGAAAATCCTATTTCCTGGAGCTATCGTGTCGTATCAGGGAAACGAAGTTCCTTTAAATCTGTTAATAAATAATCCGGGCTTTTCACCTGAGGTTAATCTTAACAATTCAATTCAGGCATTAGAGTTTAGCTTTGTTGATGCAATCCGCAAGATTACTGCAAAGGAACGTAAAAAAATTGCATTTATCGAAGGGCAGGGGGAGCTTGATGAATATCAGACAGGCGATATTACCCGCGAATTATCTGGATATTATGATATTGATAGAGTTACCATTAAGGAATTTGTTACCATTCTCGATTCTTACGATGCTGTAATTATTGCCGGACCAACAGAAACATATACAGAAAAAAGCAAATTTATTATCGATCAATACCTTATGCGTGGTGGAAAGATTCTCTGGTTAATCGATGAGGTTAAAGTTGATGTGGATAGCTTGTCGGCCGGAAGTACCACTTTTGCTCTGTATAATGATGTGAATCTTGATGACCAGCTGTTTAAATATGGAGTACGCATTAATCCCAATATTATTCAGGATGTGCAATGTGCAATAATTCCGGTTAATACAGCTGTTTCGGGTGCTCAGCCTAAGTTTTCACCAGCACCATGGATTTTCAATCCGCTATTAAGTGCTACAGTTAATCATCCGATAACACGTAATCTTAATATGATTAAATCCGAGTTTCCCAGTGTTATCGATACGGTTGGACAAAACCCAGCAATAAAAAAAGAATTTATTTTGTATTCATCCCAGAATTCGAGAGTTGTTAATATTCCAGCAATGGTTAGTCTGGAGCAGGTTCGCGAAAAAATGGATCCATATTCCTTTAACCAACCTTACCAGCCAATTGCTGTCGTTCTTTCGGGTGAGTTCGAATCTGTATTTAAAAATAGGATCATAAAAGAGTACACCGAAGGTCAGGAGTTTGAATATCTTGAAAAAAGCATTTCAACGCAGATGATTGTTGTCTCCGATGCTGACATTATTCGTAATGAGGTTCGTAACCGTGCCGATGGAATATTTTTGTCTCCGCTTGGTTACGACAGGTACACAAAACAAACTTATGGCAATAAAGAATTGATAATGAATATGGTTCATTATCTGATTGATAAGGATGGTATTATAAATCTTCGTTCCCGCGAAATAAAACTGAGACTGCTTGATAAAAGTAAAATTCTGAATCAACGCTTATCGTGGCAGATAATAAATACCTTGGTGCCTTTATTGCTGGTTGTATTATTTGGCTTGATCTGGACATACCTGAGACGTAAAAAATATAGCTGATATCAAATCGTTTAATCCATAAATTAGTTATGCGTAAGTATTTACTTTATTCATTTGTATTGGTTTTATTGCTTTTGTCTGGATGGATTTTCTTTTTCTCAAACTCATCAGGGATTTTAAGCCTCCGAAATAGTAATTTTTCTATCGATAATATTGACAAGGTATCTTCGATTTACCTTTCGGATAATTCAAATGCAATCGTTCTTGATAAGATTAATAATCAATGGATGGTAAACAATAAATTTCAGGCAAAAGAACAAAGCATGAGTAATTTATTGCTTGCTGTTAATCGGTTACAGGTTCATTATCCGGTTTCAAAAGCCGAAAGAGAGCAGATTGCCCTGTTGCTGAAAAATGATGGTATAAAAGTAGAAATTAAAATAAACAGGTTTAAGAGTCATCGGTTTTTGGTTAGTAAACCATCAATGAATAAAGAAAAAACCTATATGATGATGGCTAATTCCGCAGAACCATATGTAGTAAAAATACCCGGTTTCAAGGGTAATGTAGCTGAATTGTTTCCTACTAGCGAAAATGCCTGGCGCAATAATTTAATATTTAACTATTTGCCACAAAATATACAGACTATCACGGTCGAATATCTGTTAACTCCTGAAAAATCGTTTTCGTTAAAAAATTTTAACGATGGATCATTTGCGCTTATAAATAGGAACAATCAACCCGAGCCTGATTTTAATGTCGAAATTGCGGCACGCTATTTTACTTATTTTCAGAACATTCAATTCGAAGATGTTTTAACTGACGAGTCTCAGATAAAAAAAGACTCCGTTTTTGCCAGCACTCCTTATGTTCAAATTACAGTTAAGGATTTTAACAACATTGAAAATAATATTAAAATTTTCAGAAAGCCATCTGATGGCGAAACAGATGAATTCGGAGAAAAAACTAAATTTGATTTGAATAAAGCGTATGCATTGTTAAATAATAACAACGAATTGTTACTAATTCAGTATTATAATTTTGATCCATTATTAAAAGAAATTGATTATTTTCGCTAACACAAAAATCGAGTATGCTTATTGGCTACTTGAGTTTTTTTTTGTATTATTGATAATTAATTCAGAACGATTTACAATAGAATATTAATAAAACTTAAAAAATAAAACCCGATGAAATTTGTTATTTCGAGTACAGCATTATTAAGTCATTTACAGGCAATTAGCAGAGTTATTAGCAATAAAAATACATTGCCAATACTCGATAATTTTCTTTTTAAATTAGGTAAAAAGGAACTGAAAATCACTGCTTCAGACCTTGAAACGACTTTAATAACCACCATTCAGTTGGAAAATGTTACCGACGAAGGTAGTATCGCAATTCCTGCACGTATTTTAACCGATACTCTTAAGGAGTTCCCCGATCAACCTCTTACTTTTGATATCAATTCTGATACTTTTGGTGTTACCATTACCACTGAGAATGGTAAGTATAATATTGTTGGTCAGAATGGCGATGATTTTCCACAGCTTCCAACAATTAAAAAAGATCAGAAAAACTCAATTCAGTTGCCAGCAAATGTATTGTTAAGTGGTATTACCAAAACATTATTTGCTACTGCCGATGATGAATTACGCCCGGTAATGAATGGTATTTATATTGAGCTTTTTGCCGATAATATGACTTTTGTAGCATCCGATGCTCATAAGTTAGTGCGTTACAAACGATTAGATGTAAAAGCCGAAAATGAAGCTTCGTTTATTCTTCCTAAAAAACCTGCTTCATTACTTAAAACGATACTTCCAAAAGAACAGAATGATGTTCTTATCGAATTTGATGATAAAAACGCTTTCTTTACGTTGGCTGAGTACAAATTAGTTTCGAGACTGGTTGAAGGTAATTACCCAAGTTATAATTCGGTAATTCCAACCAATAATCCAAACAAATTAACAATAGACAGATTAGAACTTTTCAATGCATTAAAACGCGTTGCATTGTTTTCTAATCAGGCAAGTAATCTGGTAAAACTAGAGCTTAAAGGCAATCAGCTAAATGTTTCAGCTCAGGATATCGATTTCTCTATTTCAGCAAACGAACGACTTAATTGTCAATA
>JAVEZW010000262.1:0-5147 GCA_034002805.1 Bacteroidales bacterium
TAGTAATTGCTGTTCCTTTAATCATCGAAAAGATCTATAAAAAACAACTTATGCCCGTTATTGGTAAGTTCTCGATGAAAATGCTAATGAACATACCGTTGGTTGATAAGGCTATATTTAATAAGATCAATGCCAAGCTTACCGATGTTTTCGGAGGCAACTTTAAAGAGGTTGTTATTGGTGGTGCTGCTTTAAACCAGGAAGTAGAGTTGTTTTTAAAGAAAATCGGATTCAAGTTTACGATTGGTTACGGAATGACAGAGTGCGGCCCATTAATTAGTTATGCTAACTGGGATAAAGCGAAACTCGGATCTGCGGGTAAGCTGGTTGATGCGCTGGAGATAAAAATTGACTCTGAAGATCCTTACCATGTGGTTGGTGAAATAATGGTTCGAGGAGAAAATGTGATGCTTGGATATTATAAAAACCCCGAAGCAACAAAACAAGCCCTTGATAAAGAAGGCTGGTTACACACTGGAGATTTAGGTGTGATTGATAAAGACAATTATGTGTATATCAGAGGACGAAGCAAAAGCATGGTATTAGGACCATCGGGCGAAAATATTTATCCCGAAGAGGTCGAAGCAAAGCTGAACAACATGCCTTATGTAATGGAATCGGTTGTGCTGGATCATAAAAACAAGCTTGTTGCTTTGGTTTATCCCGACTACGATTTGGTTGATGCAGAAAAATTAGACGAACAGGGATTGCTCGAAAAGATGGAGGAAACGAAAAAAGAGGTGAATAAAACACTGGCAAAATATATGCAGATCTCAAAAATAAAGATTCATCCCGAAGAGTTCGAGAAAACACCCAAGAAAAGCATCAAACGGTTCTTGTATTCAGTTGAAGATTAGGAAGCAAATAAAAAGAGATTGTATTAAAACAACTTAAAAAGTCATTGAGAGAGTTTACCCAAATTTTTTGGGCATAATAAAGATATGACAACCCTAGGAAAAAGTCACTGCGAAGGAGGCCTGAAAGGTCTACTGTGGCAGTCTTTAAAGATTGCTTCTCCCGATAGCCATCAGGATCGCAATGACAGAAAATTTTGCTTTTGTTATAGTCACTCTACTTTAAAAATTTTTCTCTATAATTTCAATAAAAGAATCCCCGATGGTTGTTTTTTCGGATGTCAGATTTTCTTTGTAATCCTGGTAATCTTCTGCGGATTTGTTTTGCATTACAGACTGAATAAAATCTTCGGCCAATTTTAATCCAACACTTGTTGGTTTATAATGTCTTATAAGATAGTAGTTCTTTTCTATCTCGTCGATATATCCGCGTGTATTAAAATCAATAAAAACAGAAGGAATGCCCAACACAGCGCTTTCGGCTGCTACTGTTGCGCTCTCGCCAACAACCATTTTTGCATTAGCAATAGCCTGGTGAAAATGAGTTTCCGGCAATCTGAATCTATATTTTTCCAATGTTTCTGGAAGCGTAGTTTCCGAAGAGATCACCACAGCAAATTTTTCTGCAAGTTTTTGTATGAACTTTAATTTCTCTTCAGTATTCCAGTGCGGTGAAAATTTATCATGCATGGCTCCATGATTTACCAAACGAATTAGAATATAATCCTGCTGGTTTTCAAATCCCAGCTGTTTTTTAAATTGCGGGTTAACGGAAAAAATTTTGGAATTCAGATAAGCTAGCTCCTTATATCCATTGATTTTTATGTGTTTTTCACCAAAGTTTTTCTGAAAACAGGAAGGTGTAATTATGGTATCTGATAGTTTTCTGTAAACCCATTGTACAATTGGATCGGGCTCGGTATCGTCGAAAACAATATGTGGTTTGTTCATTATCCGTGAAACAATACCTGCATAAGGAGATGCAAAGCTTAAAAAAATATCAGCATTAACTCTTCTTGCTGCAGCATAAAGTTTATAAACAGACCAAACTAGATAAATTGGTTTTAGAAACAGCGAGTAACTCCCTTTGCCTTTGCTTATAAAATTTAACTGATATGATTTAGCCAGCTGCAGTGAACAGTCTTTTTCGCGAATAGCAAAAAAAACAGCATGCCCATTCTTTTCAAGCTTTTTCGCAATAGGATTAAAAAAATGAATATGAACAGGATGCCCTGTATCAATAAAAATATTCATTACTCCTTGCTGTTTTGTTATGAGTTATTATTAATCTGATTACAAATAAACTCAGCTGCTTTGCCATCGCCAAATAGAGTCGGGTATTTTAGATCTTTCTCTTCTCTAAACTTATTAAAAGCGTTTTCTATCTTGTGGCTATCCGATCCGCATAAAATGGCGCATTTATTTTCGACTATTTCGATCCATTCGGTTTCGTTACGAAGGATAATACATGGTTTCTTAAAGAAATACGCTTCTTTCTGCACACCGCCCGAATCGGTAAAAACAATTTCGGTATTCATTTCGAGTACCATAATATCGAAAAACGAAAGTGGTGGTGTAATAATGATGTTTGAATTACCAGTAAATAGATTCTGAAACTTTTCGTCTTTAATACTTTCTGCAATTTTTTTTGTACGAGGATGCAACGGAACAACTATAGGCAACATATTTTTTTCGGCGATGGATATAAACGATTTAAAAATCGAATAAAGATTTTCTGCATTATCAGTATTTGTATTACGATGTATGGTTGCCAGAGCAAATTTCTTATTTTCCAGTCCTAGCTCTTTAAGAATCGTACTTTTCTTGCTCGCCAGCGTTGAAAAATAGATCGAATTGTCATACATAATATCGCCACAATGGAAAATACCTGGATTCTCAGAGGTGTACGGTGATTTGTTTGAAGATGAAAATCCTTCTTTAAGCAGGTTGTTAAATCCTGTTTTTGTAGGAGAAAATAACATGCTGGAAGTATGATCGGCCAATATGCGGTTGGTTTCTTCGGGCATTGATCGATTAAAAGAACGTAAACCTGCTTCTATATGAACAATCTTAACACCAAGCTTCGATGCAGCAATTGCTCCGGCAAGAGTAGAGTTCGTGTCTCCGTAAATAATTAAATATTGAGGCTTTTCTTTTAAAATGATTTCCTCAATTCCTTCAATCATACGTGCTGTTTGCCATCCATGATTGCCCGATCCAATACTTAAATTATAGTTTTCTTTTGGAATCTCCAGTTCGCTAAAAAATACAGCCGACATATTTTCGTCATAATGTTGACCCGTATGGACAATGATTTCGTTAATCTGATTGCTGAAATGATTACGAATAGCCCTGCTTATGGCTGCTGCTTTAATAATTTGTGGACGGGCACCAATGATAGTAACTATTTTAATCATGCTGATCTTTTTTCGAAATGATTCAATTAAACAAAGTTAGAATAATTTACTGAAAAGATTGTATTGTAATCAGTTTATGGTTTGGGGGAAAGCTACGAGCTGTGAGTTATGAGCTTTGAGCTACGAGCTGTGAACTTTCAGCTTAATTATGGCTAATCTAGCCCTACGAGGGTTTAAAACCCTCGTAGGGCTTTACCTTGCTCTTCTATGGCGAGTATGTAGATTATGTATCATTTTGCTTATTCTTTACCATACTTTCGCAGCTACGCTGCTTTTTTCCAGCTCACTATTCACCATTCACTAATCACTGATTATTTACCAGATCGATAACGAGAATTTCCGGTCGGTTTCCCAGTCGCATGGGTGGTCCCCAGGTACCAAAACCATTTGAAACGACAACATGTGTATCACCAATCTTTTTATATCCGCTGCTAACTTCGTAAATAGCATTGGTAATATAATTAAATGGCCAAAGCTGACCGTGGTGAGTATGACCTGAAATCTGCAGATCGATACCATTTTGAGCTGACTGAGCAAGATCGAAAGGCTGGTGATCGAGCAGAATTAACGTTTTTGAGGTGTTGGTACCCTCTATTAATTCCGAAACTGATTTTCGTCGGGTATTTGATCTATCATCGCGACCAATTATATAAAACTTTCCGTTGATCAGAATTGTCGAATCTCTCAAAACCTGCACCCCGTGATCCTTTAAATATTGAAGCTTGTGTTCAACTCCTCCAAAATACTCATGATTGCCCGGTATAGCGAAAACACCCAACGGAGCTTTAATCTGGGTAAAGTAATTTCCCAATCCATTATTTATTACATGCGAGATATCCTCATCAAAAACATCGCCTGCAAATAAGACGATATCCGGATTTTGTTCATTTAGTTTATTCACCAGCTGTTTTAGACTCCTGTGCGAAATAAGTGTTCCCAGATGAATATCCGAAACAGTAGCAATTCTGAGCTTTTCATTTATTTGTTTGTTAACAATTAGTGATTGATGGTTTATCCTCGGATTACGGGCGTTAATGGTTGCAACAATCAAAACTACCATTGTTACTACATAAACAACTTTTGCTATCAGTTCCTTATTTGCCGGATTAGATTTGTAATCCAGGATGCCGATTACTGGAATGCTGTAATTTATCAATCTGAATATATCAACAATAAAAAATATCAGGAAAAGGTATAACATTGCTCCCATCCAGAAAGATCCAATCTTAACAAAAAATACTATGATATCGTTATTGATAAATCGTTCGGTTATTCTGGCTATAGGATAGGCCAGGATAATGATCCAGAACAAGATACGAATACTGATTTTTAGTATCGAAGATCCTTCTAAAAGCGGAGATGTGCGCGAATAAATATACCAGTTTGTTAATCCGTAAACGCTTAATACAATGGTTAAAAAAATTGCAATAGCCGAAATTTTCATTTGTTTTTAACTTGTTAATCTGACAATAAAAAGTAAAGATAGTTTAAATCTCAATAAACAACTTGTCTGGTGAAAGCAGATTATCAGAGATCAATTATGAAATAATGAGCACCGATCTTCAATAAGTATTTTAATTGTTTTACATAGTAAAAGCAAGCACTACGAGAGTTTTGAACCCTCGTAGAGCTTATACTAATTAATCCTTTGTTTGGAAGCTTTCAAAAACCTTATTTTTTCAACGCTTCTGAATATAATTCGTTCACTTTTGCCCAGTTTATCACATTCCAGAAATTAGAGATATAATCGGCCCGCTTATTCTGATATTTGAGGTAATACGCATGTTCCCAAACGTCTATGGCCAAAATGGGAGTTCCTTTTTTGGGTGATATGTCCATCAATGGGTTGTCCTGGTTAGGTAATTGCAAAATAGCC
>JAVEZW010000263.1:0-5139 GCA_034002805.1 Bacteroidales bacterium
CATAACAGCACCTACCCACAATAGGCTGGATTGTACAAATGGGACGCTCAGTATTGCTTTTCATAATACTGCTCCCAAGACAGATTTGCAATTCTAAGCCGCCTACTGTGGGTAGCTGCAAACCGTTAGGCTGCATTATGACAAAGAAAACAGTAACACATCTAAAATTATAAAATATGAAAAGAATATTAAATTGCATCATTATTTGTTTGCTTGGAACAGTATTAAATGCTCAAAACTGGATACAATCAAGTGGCATTTCTGAAAAAATTGTAAGAACAATGATAATTTATAATTCTGACACCTTATTAGCAGGTGTTGATAATGAAGGTATTTACATTTCTTATGATAATGGTACAAACTGGGAACAATTTGCGTTAAATGGAGAGTCAATTTACTCATTGATTAAAGTAGACAGTAATATTATTGCAGGGACATATGGTAATGATTTATATAAATCTACATTAACTAATGTACAATGGGAGAATATCACAATTGATGATTTAGTAATTAATAAACTTACCCTACACAATGATACTCTTTTTGCATGTACTTACGGTTTATCCGGACCAGGAGCAATATATTTTTCAGCAGATACAGGAGCAACATGGGCTCAGTTTGCAACAACACCTCCATATGCATACTTGGATATTGATTTTAATTCACAAGGAAGAGCTTATGTTGCGACACCCTTTGGAGCCTATTTTTCGGATAATCAGTCAACATGGGTAAAGACAACTGGATTTGGTAGTACTGTTCGGACAGTAAATTTTATCGGTAATGATTCATTAATATATGGCGATGATATGGGAATTTATAGCTCTTCTGACAATGGTGTTTCAGGACAGGAGCTTTCTGGGATTAGTGCTGGAACTGTTCATTTTCTAAATGACACATTTTATGTGGCAACATCTAGTTCGGGATTGTATTGCTCTAATAATATTGGTTCAAATTGGACAAATCTGAATATGAATAAATATGTTCTTTCTCTGCTAAAAGTAGATGGTAAACTAATAGCAGGAACATCTGAAGGAGTTTTTGTACTTTCTAATACACCAACCAACATTTATGATAATAAAACAATATCTAACAATATTCAATTATATCCAAATCCAGTAACTGATATTCTGCATATCAACAACAACGGCGCGGTAGTTCGAAGTGTAGATATTTATAATACGTCTGGGAAATTGATAATAAGAATTACAGATAAAAATGAGGTAAATGTATCAGGTCTTGAAACAGGTATTTATTTTTATAAGATATATTCACAAAATGATAATTCCCAGACAGGTAAATTAATTAAAGAATAACGCAGCCTAACACGCAATATAGCAAAAAGCGGTGAAGTGCTTAATTGGGGCGATTTTAGACCGTTTCAACTTCATCTCGGTTTGATAGTGAATCGCTCGCAATCCGCTTCATGCCATATTGCCAACGTTACCAACAAGGCGAAGAAAAGACAGCGACACTGAAAATGACTGAGAAAATGGTTTGAAAATGAAAGTCTAATTTTTTTTAAATGAAAATAATACAGATGTGTATTTCAGGTGGTTTCCGAAAAACCTTTAACAGAGTAGGTAAATTTAATAATTGAAATGATATGAAAATTAATTTATTCTTAGGATTCTTTATTTTGAGTGTTAGTCTTTTTGCTCAAAATGATCAAACAAAACTTTTTTTCAAAAAAAATGAACTTTTTGAAGGCCAAAAAGATGGTAAAGGTCTTGCAATTCTTTATGACGAAAAATTTAATGTAAAATACATGATTTTTGGTGAAACTAAGGATTGGGTAATAGATATAAAAAATAGAATTGAAGTAACATCTCGGAGAGTTCAACCGATTATAAATGGAGTAAAGGTTAAATACTATCCGGCTTTGCCTAATTATCAAAATGCAGATAAAGATGCAATTAACGACATTCTTAGTATAGTAAATTCAAATACCTTACAATATCTTAAACCTATATACTTTATTTATTATATGAATGCTCATCTGAAAATGAATAATTATGACTATAAATATTATAACCAGTCTAATACAAAGCGATTAAGAAGCCAGTTTGACACATATTTTCCAACAATTATTAACTCTGAACCTAAATTTACAGATAGCAAATCGCTTGAAATTTATTTATCAATTTTAAAAAATATAGATCTAAGTTGTCTTTGTTATTATAGTTCAAATATAATACAACCTGTTGCCAATTATATTTCAATAAAGGAAAAGGAACTTGCTGAATTGATTAAAGTTGAGTCTGAAAATAAGGTGCAAAAAGCAATTGCAAGAGCAGCAGAATACGATATTCTTTTAAGACATACTTTTAAATACGGTATTATTGGTACTGATTATGTTCCATTAATTGAAAAATCAAAGAGAAAGGTAGTTGAAAGTTATTACGTTAACAGTGAAAAGGTTGAAATATCGCAGTATGATAAATATTCAATAGGAGGATATAGCCAAAACAAACAAGGATATACGGCAGTTTATCAATTAATTAACAATACAGATAAGTATTATATTATTCCAATAGAAATCACTGCAACTTGCAAATTTTCAAAAACAATTGTCGATAATAGTTTTTGGAGTAGCAATGACTATAAAACACAATCCGACATAAAACCTATACTTAAAAAAGAAACATATTTAATTGGTCCTAAAGAAGCAATAAAAGACCAAGAAATAGTTGGAGAGAATGAACCCAATGATTTTACTATTATGGTAGGAGATGTTGTGGTTGTTACAAAAACATGGGTTGATGAATTGGAAATCGCATTAAAATCAAACAATTTGGATATTGTAAATAAATACTTAAATGATGTTAATGCTTCGTATTGGTATGCGAAAATACTTACAAATAAACAAAGAATTGAAGAAAAGATGGCTAATGAAATAAACATAAAATATTTACCCTTCATAAAAGGGGCAATAAAGCCGCTAAATGATTTGACTTTTGACCCAGATTTTGATAGCGAAGTAGAAATAAAATTAACAAATAGTTCTGATAAAGCTTTAAAAGTAAATTATACAACACCTTTTGGGGTATATGATGCTGAAATAGATTCTAAATCATCTTTTACTAAGATTTTCAAAATTAAAGGACATCAAAAAAATGCATTGATAGTAAAAATTATTAAAGTATCGTTGCTACATGAATAAAATTATAGCTAAAAGTTTAGGCTAATATGACGTTGAAAAATCAAAAACCAACTTTTTTCAACTCTTTTCTATAGGCACTAAAATAGGAAATATTTTAAACAAGAAAAACGAAATGTATAAATTGAAAAATCATCTCAAACCATTGACAAACAAGAACGCCCAGTTGGTAACATGCGGTATATTTTATTGCCGAGATAGTGCTGAAATCAACGGCTGTGGCACGCTTCAAACTTCATCGTTGCTTGACAGTGATGTGCTCCGAAATCGGCAACAAAAACATACCGCTGTCCGTTAAAAACCAGGTGTTGTGGGACAATAATTCTAATTATGAGTAGACTATTAAATAAGATTTCAAATGATTTCAAATTGAAACTTGGGGTAACCGACTTCATATTAGTTTCAATTCATTTATTTGTTGGACTGGCTTTCTGGACTATCTACAACCTGGACTTGACTTCAGGGACAAATATCAAGTATTGGGTTTTTGTTTATTATTTCCTTGTACCATTAGCGCTTGTTGGGCTATTTTTCAGAAACTTGAGAAACTTCAAATTATACTTGATTTGGATTGTGATTGGAGTAATTCAATTGATAATTTATAATTCAGTTAAAGATATTCCTGATTTTCAATTTTTGATGGGGACATCATTTTCTGGACTAAAAGCATTGTTACCAACATTGTTAGTGTATCAGATTTTCAGGTTAGTTTTCTTTAATCTACGTGGACAAGAGATGATAGTAACGTTGAGTCAAGGACGAATGACAATGTGGGAGGATGAAGAAAATAGAAACATGACTTGGATTGAAGTCGTATTTAGTTTGTTGCTATTGGGGACAATCCTTTTATTTAATCAAGTTTAAAAACTACAATGAATACAAGACGATGTGTTTAGTTCAACCTATCTGCCGTGCATCGGTTTTTGCAACTATGAATAGTGATAAAGCCAATTCTCCTACACTAAAATATATGCAATAATCGAATAAAGTAGCTGAGCAGTAGCCCAAACAGAATTAAAAAGAAATTTTAAGGTATTTGAAAATCTCCAAAACTGCACTTTGATGATCGAAACAAGACTTGGCAACTAGTAGGAAGAATCATAGCATCGCTCAAACAGAATGAAAAAAGACACCCGGTTTTTAACAAAGCTTAATCCCCCCCCATGAAAAAACTCACCCTTATCCTCTCCCTTATAACAATAATCTCAAACTTTTCCTTAGGGCAGAATAACACCGATACGATTTCGATGAAGAAAGGCCAGGGCGGTTATCAGTTTTATATGGGGGAGAGCAGATTGACCATAAGCCAACTAATTATAACCATTAAACCAAATGAGCTGGCATACAAACAGATTAAATCAGCGCAGGCAAGCTACACAATGGGGCAGGTGTTGGGTTATGCAGGAGGTTTTATCATTGGTTATCAGCTTGGAAGCGCGTTATGGAGCAGCAAAGTTAACTGGAGAATGGCTGGGCTGGGGGCAGGTCTGATTGTTTTTTCAATTCCAATCAGCCAGGGTTTCAATACAAAAGCCAGACAGGCTATTGGTACCTATAACAGCGGGTTACAGACAAGTGCTTCCCGAAAAAAAAATGAATTAAAAATATCGGCATCCGCTAACGGCATCGGGTTGGTACTCTTATTTTAAACGATCAAACCTCGTGCTTAAAGAATAGTTCAGAAAAGCTTTTACATTTATTAGATTTGTAGACCAAACAGAAAGGAAGAAAGCCTTCAATTAACCACCATGTCAAACCAATCCGCACACGCCAATATAAAACTACTTAAATCTAACACCCCAAAATTCCACACTTCTATGAAAAATCTTTTTGCCGTTTTGTTTTCATTGCTGATACTAGTTTCCTGCCATAAAGATCCGCCTGCACCGCCTGCCATGATCTGACCTGAAGTCCGGTCAGGAAATCCAGGGCATCGCTCGCACTGACGGAGAAAAAGACACCCAGTTTTTAACAAAGGCTAA
>JAVEZW010000264.1:0-5067 GCA_034002805.1 Bacteroidales bacterium
TGTTTCAACCTGAAGGAAACAATCGCGAACACGATACTTATCAGGTTAGAGCTAAATATAATGGCCAAAAAAACAACCTTAGCTGGAATATAAATCTTTTTTACCTGAACGAAGATTATAAAAGAATCAGCGAATATTATAAGGATGATTATACATTTTATAAAGTACTTTCTGAACGAGTTGATTTAGGTGCTTTATCATCGGTTTCGTACGATTTAAAAAACCAGGTAATAACAGGTGGTATTGACCTTAAACAGGGCAGCGTTGATGCAAAAGATGTTTATTACACCTCAACCGACATTGTTTATAACAGAGGTAAAATGAACACGTTAGGATTATTTGTTCAGGATGAGATAAAATTACTTAATGAAAAACTTAAAGTAATTGCCGGATTAAGATTCGATTACGCAAATTTCTTTGATGGAGGTTTTGAAATAGAGAATCCAACTGCCGAAACTACTTTTATGCTTTCCTATCAGAATGATAATCTTAGTAAGAATAGCTGGGATGCCTTTAGCCCAAAATTATCAGTTCAATATGAGTTTTCGAAAGATTACCGCATTTATGCCAGCTATGCCAAGGGATTCAGACCTGCTGTGCTTGATGATATGTGTCGCTCAGGAAGAATAAAAGGAGGGTTTAAAGTTGCCGATCCTGGCATTCAGCCAGAATATCTCAGTAATTTTGAGCTTGGCGCAGATGCTCGGTTCTTTCAGCGATTAAGAACCTCGGTTTCTGCTTATTACTCATTGGGTGATGATTTTATGTACTACGTAAATACCGGCGATTCGATTGATCTGGGCTTTGGTTTACGACCAATTATTAAAGCATCAAACATTTCGGAAGTTGAGATTTATGGTTTTGAGTTTGAGGCAAATTACCTATTAACCGAACAAATTGTGTTTAATACAAATTATGCTTACTCGCATTCGCAAATAAAAAAATTCACACCTCTGAATGTAACTGATCCGGTTGATTTAACAGGAAAAGCATTGTCAGATGTACCTTTACATTCGGCCTCAGCATCGATCAGTTGGCGAAATAAAATAATAAATACAAGCCTAAATCTAAAATATACTGGTAACCGATGGGTAAACGATCTAAATCAGGTTGACGAAATCATTCTGGATGATAAATATCCATCCTATACCACGATTGATTTAAAGTTATCAAGATCATTCAAAATGATTTTTACGACTTTGAGTATTCAGAATATTTTAGATACCAAGTTTTACGATAGCAAAGGGGCTGTGTGTCCCGGCAGATTTATTACACTCGAGTTAGGAATTAAATTTTAAACTAAAAATAACAACCTATGAAAAAACTATTTACTGTTCTTTTAATTGGCTTAGGCTTTGTTGCCTGTAAGATGCAAACATCAGAAAACACTGAAAAGAATATTTATCAACGACAATTAGCTGCAGATACAACCGATGCTACCAACGATTTTTACGACAATGCAGAAACTCACCAACTGCCCGTTCAGACTCTTACTATTGAGGGAGAAATTAGTAATCCAGGAGTGGTCGATTGTTCAAAACTTCCACTTCGAAGTATAATTGTTAAAGAAACTCTTTTATCCGACAGCAGTGATAAATTTGTTGGAGCTTATCGCTACGATGGTTATGCACTTTACGATATTCTAAATATGGTAAAACTGAATAAAAAGAATAAAGAAGAATTTAACCCAATCATTGATTTATATGTTCAGATAGAGAATAGCAAAGGCGAAAAAGTGAATTTAAGCTGGGGCGAGATTTATTACCCCAACCATTTACAGGAGATACTTATTGCTACACAGGTTATGCGAATTGTACCATCAAAAACGAATGATCTATGGCCTTTGCCAGCAGAAAGCAAACTTGTTGTTTCCAGAGATCTGATAACAGAAAGAAATATCTCATCACCAGTAAAAATTACCGTAAAATCATACCCAAAATCTTTTGAAACAGTAAAAGGATTAAAACCTCTGTTCTCACCAACTATTGATATTTATAACGAGAACGAAAAAGTAGAAACTCTAACTGGCTATCCTAAGGGGATGCAGATTGAAAAATTTAATACTATTTTTTATGGTCGTGGAAGAGGAATACATTCTGTAACTCCATTTACGGGTGTTTTGTTAAAAGATATTTTAGCAAAAAACACTACTTTTAACCAGAAAAACATACGCGAAGGTATTTTTGTAGTTGTTGCAAAAGATGGATACAGAACTGTATTTACCTACAGCGAAATAATGAACAGAAACGATCAGGCAGAGGTTCTTTTGGTTTGTCGTCCGGAAACAACTGATAATGGAATTTTTAAATTATTTCCTGCATGCGATTTCTTTTCTGATAGAGCAGTAAAAGGCATTAATGCTATATATTTTTCGGCAAACGAACAGTAAAAAATGAGTAAAAACAAGCTAAGCAGATTAGATATTCTTTTTATGGTCCTCGGAGGACTAGTATTACTTTTCATTATTAGTCCGCTGCTTGGCATGTTTTTGGCCACTACTCCCAACCAGTTATTTGAAACAACAAAAGATCCCGAAGTGCTTAACAGTATTTGGTTAACACTTTGGGTTTCGTTTGCTGCTACTGTTATTTTTGCTTTTGGAGCTATTCCTTTATCGTATTTTTTGGCCCGAACCCAATTTAAGTTCAAAGGATTAATAAATGGCATTGTCGATTTACCCGTAGTTATTCCGCATTCGGCAGCTGGTATTGCTATACTCGGATTTGTATCGCGCGATTCGGCACTTGGTAAAATTGGATCATCTCTTGGAATTGATTTTGTTGGACATCCGGCCGGAATAGCCGTTGCAATGGCTTTTGTAAGCATTCCATTTTTAATTAACGCTGCCCGCGATGGATTTGAAAATGTACCAGTTCGACTCGAAAAGACAGCTCTTAATCTGGGCGCATCTCCGATTCGTGTTTTCTTTACCATTTCGTTGCCCCTGGCATGGAAAAATGTGTTGTCGGGATTAATCATGATGTTTGCCCGCGGATTAAGCGAATTTGGAGCAGTAATCATCATTGCATATCATCCAATGATTACACCGGTACTTATTTTCGAACGTTTCGGTGCTTTCGGCTTAAAATATGCACGACCTGTTTCTGTCGTATTTATTATTGTTTGCCTGGTATTTTTTGTTCTGTTAAGAAGCCTTGCCAAAGAAAGGAAATCAAACGATGCTTAAATTAAAAGACATATCAGTTAAACTGGGTGATTTTCAGCTTTCGAAAATTAATATTGAGCTCGAAAAAGGCGATTATTATGTGTTGCTTGGTAAATCGGGCGTTGGCAAAACAGTTCTGCTCGAAATAATTGCCGGACTATTAAACCCGGAATCAGGGCAGATATTTTTAAATGATATTGATATTACCCACGAAAAAATTCAGAAAAGAAAAGTAGGAATTGTATTTCAGGATTATTCAATTTTCCCTCATTTATCAGTAAAACAAAACATAGCTTATCCGTTAAAAGGAAAAAGCTTAAGCAATCAACAGACTGAAAAACTCATAAATGAATTTGCTGAATTAACTAATGTTACTCATTTGCTAAACCGCTCAACCACAAAGTTATCAGGAGGCGAACTACAACGAGTAGCGCTGGCCCGAACACTAATTACCAAACCCGATTGTCTTTTATTGGATGAACCACTGGCATCGCTTGATATTCAGTTAAAAGGAGATTTACGAAACCTGCTTCGCAAAATAAACCAGTCGGGAACAACCATACTTCATGTCACTCATGATTACGAGGAAGCGATTGCCCTATCGAATAAAATTGCTGTAATGCACGAAGGTGAGATTATTCAGAAAGGATCGACAAAAGAAGTACTTCAAAAACCTGCCAACGAATTTGTTGCCAATTTTACCGGAATAAAAAACTTTTTCTATGCTGAGTTTTCACCTGTTAATACAGCCAAAATAAACGAAAAGGTTGAAATTCATGTAAGCAATCATGAGCAATTAAAAAATGGCAAAATAATTATTCGTGGTGAAGAAATAATAGTTTCAGAAAAATGCTTACAGTCAAGTGCAACAAATAATTTTAAAGGTAAAATACTCCAGATTATCCCTTATTTCTCGAATTACGAATTAATAGTTGATATAGGAATCGAACTATCGGTTGTAATTTCTGAAGAGTCTTTTTTGAGATTTAATTTAAAGGAGCATTCGGAAACATGGGTTTCATTCAAATCAACCGCTGTAAAAATCATTCCTTAAGTATTTTAGCAAACATTTTCGATCAATTATTGTTTAATTCCATGTAACTAAAACATACAACTATGGAATTAGCATCAATTAATTATTTAGCAATACTGGCTGCGGCTCTTTCGGCATTTGCAATCGGATCTTTTTGGTACAGCCCGCTTATGTTTAGTAAAGCATGGCAAAATGCATTAGGCTTATCTGATAAAGATATAAAAGAAGCCAATATGTTTGTAATCTTCGGAACCAGCTTTTTGTTAATGCTCGTAATGGCAATTGGATTATCTGTTCTTTTAAATGCTTTAAATCCTAACGGACTTAACTGGCTAACGGGATTAAAAAATGGCTTATTCGTTGGTTTGTTTTTTATTGCAACATCATACGGTGTAAATATTCTTTATCAGCGAAAATCGTTTAAATTGTGGCTAATTGATTCTGGATATCAGGTTCTTTTACTGGGTATTATGGGTTTGATTATTGGAGCCTGGTAAGAAAAATTTGAACTTTTTTGACATAAATCTATCCATTTGTAAATTGAATTTCATTTATTTGCAAATATTTTTAATCAGGTTGAGACTTAATAACTTGGAGTTTGTTAAATGATAAAATCATTCATGCATAGTAGCCTCAGAATTTTTGCAGGTATTTTGCTATTTGTACTTGCCTCGTCATTTTCCATTATTAATCCACCTAAAAAAACTACAGAACCTAAAAATACAGGAACTCAACATCCTAATTTTTTTCGTAATAAAAACATTACGGATGGCCCCTATATTTTTTACGAGAATAACAAAGTTGTTGTAAAATGGATTAAAGGAGAGCATCTCATAAAAAAGACACTTTCTGGCGATAATACAAAATA
>JAVEZW010000265.1:0-5067 GCA_034002805.1 Bacteroidales bacterium
ATGATTCTTTTATCGAGAACTGATAGTACTGATGAGGTGTTTTCAGAACTTACGGCTGAATTAAAAATCAAAGAGGATGATTTAGGAAAAGACAGAAAATTATTTGAACGAATCTTTAAATCTCGAAGAACAGATCAATTAATTAGCAGTAGTGAAATTCTGGAGAAATTAAATAAAATAGAACGAAGTGAAAAGGTTATAGAACAAAGTTTGTTAATGAAAGAAACAGAGTTAACAGCCACAAGTCACTTATTAAACGAGGCCTTTATTTCATTAATGGAGCAACTGGAGAGTTATGAACGTGAGAAAGCTCATGAACATTATAAAAATGCCGAAAAACTTGCAGAAATTGCCTATAATCGCCTGGCGTTATTCTCTTTAATTGGTTTGATTTTGTCGGTATTTGTTTTGTTTGTTATAATTAAATATATACGTAAAAGTAAAGAGTACAACGAAATACTTATTAATTCAAAAATAGAAGCAGAAAATCTGGCAAAATCCAAAGAGTTATTTATGGCAAAGGTTAGTCACGAGATAAGAACTCCGCTTAATGCAATCTCTGGCTTTATAAAGCAGGCTCTTTCAATGCCCATGGAGCAGCCAATAAAAGAAAAGATTAAAATTGTTGATCAGGCTAGTGATCATTTAATCAGGCTTATTAACGATGTACTTGATTTTACTAAATTGCGATCAGACCAACTTATGCTCTATAAATCACATTTTGACCCCAATTTTGTGGTTAAGAATGTTTGCGATTTATTTTATGATCTGGCCAAGAAAAATGGAAATAGCATTATTTTTCGTATTGAAAACGACGAAAACATTGTTCTCTTTGGAGATGTACATCGTTTACAACAAATTATTTACAATTTGTTAAGCAATGCAGTTAAGTTTACCGAGCATGGAACCATTGATGTTTTTACCAAGGTAACAACTGAAAATCAAAAATCTGTTTTGTTTCAGTTAATTGTAACTGATTCTGGTTCAGGAATCGATTCAGCAATGATTGATGCAGTATTTCAGGAATATACTCAGGAAGACCAGGAGGTTGCAATTAAATACGGAGGTAGTGGCTTGGGATTAACAATTGTAAAGCGAATTGTGGAGCTTTTTAATGGAGATATCAGGCTAGAAAGTAAAAAGGGTTCTGGAACCAAAGTAATATGCAATCTTAGATTCGAACGTGGAAGTCGAGAAGATATTATCGAACGAAAGGTAGAAGGAGCTAAATACGTTTTCCCGAATAATCTAAGAGTACTTTTAGCCGATGATGAAGAGTATAACCGGTTGTTGATAACCTCTATTTTAGATAAATGGAAAATTAACTATGATATCGCTAAAAATGGGTTAGAGGCAATTGAACTTATAAAGAAAACTGCCTATAATTTTGTTTTTATGGATATACGAATGCCAATAATTAATGGCGTTATGGCTACAAAATTTATTAGAGAAACATTAAGTCTTTCGAGTAAACAAACCAGAGTAATAGGAATAACAGCCGACATATCAAAAAATCTAGCTGAGGAAACTAAAAATCTGTTCAATGCAATTCTTACCAAACCTTTTACCGAAGATCAATTATATGATATATTGAAGAGCACACAGGATGATTACACTGATAATATGAATAAAATGACCAGTGATTATCAGAAAGAAAACTTAAAAGAAGCAGATTTGTCAAACCTTATCCGAACAGCGGCTAATGATCTTGGATTTATTGAAGAGATGATTCAAAAATTTAAGCAATCTACTGATAACGGAATTAAGGAAATTGAAGCTGCATTGGAAAATAATCAGTATAATCTAATCGCCGATATAGCACATAAACTAACTCCTGCAAGTCGCCATCTTGGAATTATTAAGCTGGTTATGGAGTTTAAAGACATTGAAGAGAATGCAAAAAATGAAAATAAAAATGTAATTTTGGAATTAGTGCTCAAAGCAAAAGAAAGCTTGGCAAAAGCAATTATTAGTCTCGAAGATCAATTTAGCGAATTAAAAAATAAAAAATAGAGAATTACTCATGAGCAGTGTACCTTTTAAAATTTTTGTTGTCGAAGATAATGATTGGTATAACCGCTTGCTTGTTCATAATCTATCCTTAAATCCCGACTTTGAAGTTATTAGTTTTTTAAATGGTTGGGATTGCATAAATAATCTTGACCAAAACCCTGATCTTGTTACGTTGGATTTCAGATTACCCGATATTAGTGGTATCGAAGTGTTAAAAAAAATTAAACAGCAAAACTACGATACACAGGTTATTTTAATTTCTGAGCAGGATGATATTGAAGTAGTGGTAGAACTTCTTAAGGAAGGTGCTTATGATTATATAGTTAAATCGAATGACATAAAAGAGCGATTGCACAATACAATCTTAAACATTAGAAAAAATGTTGGGCTAAAAAAAGAAATCACTGAGTTAAAAAAAGAAGTACAAAAGAAATATACATACAACAATCTAATTATCGGCGAAAGTGATGCAGTTAAAGGTGTTCACGAGTTGATTTCTAAAGCCATTACAACCAATATTAATGTATCTGTATTCGGTGAAACTGGTACAGGTAAGGAGTTAGTTGCCAAGGCAATACATTACAATTCTAACCGTAAATCGAATGCTTTTGTTGCAGTAAATGTTTCAGCTGTTCCATCCGAACTAGTGGAAAGTGAATTATTTGGTCACGAAAAAGGAGCTTTTACTGGTGCTTCATTTTTACGTAAGGGCAAATTCGAAGAAGCCGATGGTGGTACATTATTTCTTGATGAGATAGGTGATATGGATATTCAGTTTCAGGCGAAACTGCTAAGAGCTCTGCAAGAAAAGGAGATTACAAGGATTGGGAGTAATAAAAAAATAAAAGTAGATTGTCGTATTATTACTGCTACGCATAAAAACCTTGCACTCGAAGTAAAAAATGGAAATTTCAGACAGGACTTGTTTTATCGCTTGCTGGGTTTTCCTATTGAATTGCCTCCTTTAAGAGAGAGAAATAATGATGTACTTATTTTAGCAAAGCATTTTGTAAAATCTTTTTGTTCTGAAAATAATATGGCAGAAAAGAAACTTACCACTGCTGCAATAAATAAAATTAAAAATTATTCATTCCCGGGTAATATCAGAGAGTTAAAGTCTATAATTGAGCTGGCTGTAACACTTAGTTCTACTAGCGAAATTACAGAACATGATATATTATTTAGTAGTAGTGAAATTATCAAAAACCAATCGTTCAACGATCTTACACTGCGTGAGTACGAAATGAAAATTGTTAAATCCTACCTGCAAAAATACAATAACGATGTTCGCCTTGTAGCCAAAAAACTTGATATTGGCACCGCCACAATTTACCGCATGTTAAAAGAAATGAAACAAAGTTAATTTGTCTCATTTTGATAATTCATCATCATTTTGATCTCTTTTTTTAATTCATACCGATTCTTAATCATCAGATAATCATTTGTTTGTATTTTTTAATTGGCTTTGGTACTGCATTTGGCATTACCAATAAACAAACACTAAAAAATACAACTATGAAAAACAATGAAATTCAAAAATCGAACAACGATTCTAATCAAAAAAACGAAGGTAAAAAAGTAGAGAAAACCGAACAACAAAAAAACAAAGGTTTTTGGTCAGCAATATCTGCTATTGTCTTGCTCTTAGTTGCTGTTGGTTTATTATATCTCTATACCGAGAATAATCATAAAAAGAATTATGCAGCCCTTCAGGAAGTAAACTCCGGATTATCAACTGAACTTACAACCAGGGATTCGTTAATCAATGAATGGATGCAGGCATTCAATGAAATCGAAAGAGATTTAATTACCATACGTGAAAAGGAGAATCTCTTGAAATTTAGTAGTTCTGATCCTGAAATTGCAGAAGATATAAAGGAGCGAATACTTAGCGAGATAAGATACCTAAATTCGTTGATGAAAGAAAACAAAGCCAAAATCGCATCTCTTAATTATAAACTAAAGCAATCAGGAATGGAAATAGCGGCTTTAAAGGAGAAAATGGTTGATCTTGAAAATGCTATCGCTGAAAGAGATAATAGTATAGCTGATCTAAAAACTGAACTTGTGAAAAATAAATTTATACTCGAGGATCTGAATATGCTAATTGATAGTCTGGATTATGTAGTTATAAATAAAAATAAGGAAATAGCTCAACAAACAGCAAAAATGAACACCGCCTATGTAGCAATCGGCAGTTCGAAAGAATTAAAACAGAAAGGCTTGGTAGAAAAGAAAGGTGGATTCCTAGGATTAATCGGAAGAAACAAAGAGGTTTCTACTGTTATTTCAGAAAAGGATTTTAATGCCATAGATATTATTGAGACCAATAAAATTAAACTAAACTCCAAAAAAGCTGAATTAATCTCCGATCATCCTGTTAGTTCTTACGAATTTGTTAAAAACGATAGCCTTGTTGCATATCTCGAAATAAAGGATTCTAAAGAGTTTTGGAAGCTTACAAGATATGTGGTAGTTGAAACAGCTAATTAATATAACCAAATTAGCTTAATTGGAGATAAATAAATCAATAACCAGCAAATTCTAAAACCATGAAAACAATAATAAAAAATACCGGAATCATCCTGTTGGTAATTACTGCTTCTTTCTTTACAGCTTGCAATCATGATTCGAAGAATGCAGAGATTACCGAAGAAAGTATAAATGAACTCAGGAGCGAATTGAAAGAAGTTAACTCCGAAATTGATAGGATAACAGCTGATGATATTGAAGACTTTAATACTGCAGCATATTTAGTGCTCGAAAAGTTTAACCAAAAAATTGAAGATTTTGAGATCCGTATGAATGAAAAAGGTCAGGTGATTGATCAGAGAACAAAAAACACGATAAATCAACTTAAAACAACAAGTAATAATCTTGAAACAAAACTCGATCAATTGGAAGATAAAACGGAGGATCATCTTGTAGAATTAAAGCATGAATTAAAGTACGATTTTGCTGAGTTTGGTAAAAGTGTAAAGAACTTTTTTAATGATAATAAATGAGGCCGGCTTTCCTTTAAAAAGTCATTTGAGTTTTAGTTAATAATTATCA
>JAVEZW010000266.1:0-5059 GCA_034002805.1 Bacteroidales bacterium
AAAATTATTCTGAATCATCACCGATGCCGATCTGGTATCGATCGGTTTTAAAATGTGTAATAATTTTAACAGTGGTATTCCGGTAAACTGAATAAACAACAATCCCCCGAAAATAGTGAACCCGAAAAAAAGTATTTTACGGTAACCTGACGAAAAATAAATAAAATATTCCATCACCGAAAACAACACATAAATCATCAATAAACTAAAAAGGGTTATAATCAATCCTTTTAAAAGCCGGTATAAATAGTACCTGAGCTTAAAAGAATTAAGTTTATTAACAAGTATGTTGAAATTTTCAGTCATTAATTATAATCCTTTATCATCCAAAAAATTACAAAAACCAGTATTGTTAATAACAACGCTCCTTACCGGTAAAAAAACAAAAATAATCTTTTAAAATAAAACTTGCATTTTTTCAATATTTATATACTATGATCTCATTTTTGAATAACGATAAAATAATAGAGGTATTTTAACTCAAACTTTCCACAATAAATCAACCTGTTTACATCCTTTACAAAACCAATTCAGTTTAAATTAACAGTTGTTAATATTGTTATTTAAAATACTTTATTATAACAACTTAATTGGCTTAAAAGATGTTTAAAAAAGAAGTAAAATAGGGTTTAAATCCTATTAACAAAAACTGATAAATAGAAATTAACAGTTACCAACAGGTAATAATTAACTAAATTAGATTTCTATATTTGTTAGAAGATATTATTAATAATATGAAATTATGGAAATTCTTCTTGTAGAAGATAATTTGTTAAACCAGAAAGTGGTCATGTTTAATTTGCGGAAACAAAATTATACGGTTACTGCTGTTACCAACGGCCGGGATGCAATTACCAAATTTAAGGAAAACAAATTTGATTTGATATTAATGGATATTATGCTTCCTGAAATGGATGGTTACGAAATCACAATTTTTATCCGCAATCTGGAAAAAGAATCAGGTGCGACCAAACCAATACCCATTATCGCATTAACAGCCAATGCATTGGATAATGACAAAGAAAAATGTTTACAGGCAGGTATGACCGATTATCTTTCAAAACCTTTTACGTCGATCGAACTTAATGACATTATTAAAAAATACCAGCCTTGAAAATCATTGATTATGGACGAAACTTTGGATATTAGAGGAGGATCGCTTTCTGAAAATGAACTGGAATTTGATCAAAAGTTGCGTCCTCTGCAATTCGATGATTTTAGCGGGCAAAAACAGATTGTTGATAACCTGAAGATTTTTGTACAGGCAGCCAAAATGCGGGGCGAATCACTGGATCATGTGCTTTTGCACGGCCCGCCCGGACTGGGAAAAACAACCCTTTCAAATATTATTGCCAACGAACTTGGAGTGAGTATTAAAATTACGTCGGGGCCGGTTCTGGATAAACCCGGCGACCTTGCCGGACTGCTTACCAACCTCGAATTCAGAGATGTACTTTTTATCGATGAAATTCACCGGTTATCTCCTGTTGTTGAAGAATATTTGTATTCGGCAATGGAAGATTTCAGGATTGATATCATGATTGACAAAGGTCCAAGCGCGCGTTCCATTCAGTTGGAATTAAACCCGTTTACGCTGATTGGGGCGACTACTCGTTCTGGGTTGCTGACTTCGCCGCTGCGGGCCCGGTTTGGTATCAATTCGCACCTTGAATATTACGATGCAGTTGTCCTTACCGGAATTGTAAAAAGGTCGGCAAAAATACTCGATGTCAAAATCAGTGACGAAGCAGCGGGAGAAATCGCTTTCCGCAGCCGTGGTACTCCAAGGATTGTTAATTCGCTTTTACGGCGTGTCCGCGATTTTGCCCAGGTAAAAGGCACAGGCGAAATAGATATGAAAATTACCAAACATGCCTTAAAAGCTTTAAATATTGATGAATACGGGCTTGATGAAATGGATAACCGGATTCTGTATTGTATTATCGACAAATTTAAAGGAGGGCCGGTGGGTATTTCTACCATTGCAACTGCGGTTGGAGAAGATGCCGGAACTATTGAAGAAGTGTATGAACCTTTTTTAATAAAAGAAGGATTTATAAAACGTACACCGCGCGGAAGAGAAGCTACCGAACTGGCTTACAAACACCTCGGAAGAATAAAATACGGCGACTCTCCTACTCTTTTTTAATTCAGTGGTTTTAATTCGATTTCGAACAAACGCGGCCACCATTTTCCGGTTACAAAGAGCCGGTCATTTTCTTTATCGTAGGCAATCCCGTTGAGATAATCGATAGTGTCTTTCGGGTTTTTGAACATATTTAATATTCCACTGAGGTTAATTTCAGATAATATTCTGCCGGTTTCAGGTTCAATCTGAACGATAACATCCGTAGTATAGACATTGGCATAAATAGTCCCGTCGATGTACTCCAACTCGTTCAGATTGTTGGTAAATCCTTGATTATTTGTTACCTGAACAGTTTTTACTACTGAAAAGGTTTCCGGATTCAGCCAGGTTAGTACATTGGTCCCGTCACTCATTATCAGGTTTTTACCATCATTTGTAAGTCCCCAGCCTTCTTTTGATTTATACTGAAAACTGTCGATCAGGGCAAAATCGGAAAGATTATAAATAAAACCTTTTTGGTTGCGGTAAGTTATCTGGTAGATTTTGTTGTTTAAGATGGTAATTCCCTCTCCAAAATAAACTTCATCCAAAAGAACCGATTGAACCGGGTTTCCGGTAGCCGGATTAACTTTATACAAACCCGATTTGCCATTTTCACCGGTTCCTTCATAAAAAAAACCGTTGTAAAATTCGAGCCCCTGTGTGTAAAACTTTTTGGAATGGGGGTAATTATGAACGGTTTGATAGGAATATTTTTTGGGAGAAATATCGGAAAATACCGGAATCGATTTAATTTTCGAATTTTCAACACCATCGGTTTTTGTGGCAACAACTTTAAAATTACTGGAACCCAACTCGTTCAGTTTAATGTTCTCAACAGTAAAATCGGGTTCGTTACTTTCCTTTATCAATTCATTTTTATAAAAAAGCCTGATATTTTGAATTTCGCCGTCTTTTACTTTGGTTTCAACTTTTACAGCAACTTCCTCACTAAAATTATAATTCTTTTTTGAGGGTAAAACGTTGATGGTAATTACCGGTTTACGCGAACGTTTTGGTTTGTTTGAACACGATAAAAAAACAATAAAAAGGCTCAAAACAACAACCAAAGGGAATACCAGTTTTTTCATTCTTTATAAAATATTTTTGAATTCAAAGATAAAATTTATACGCGAACGTTGGTTAGAATTAAACTTGCGTAATATAAATGAATTATATCTTTGTTTAAAAATACAATCGTTTTGAATACCTACAAAAAACTGGCTGGCGACACAGCAATTTACGGGTTAAGCAGTATTTTGGGCAGGGCGCTTAACTGGGCGCTGACGCCTTATTATTCATTTATTTTTCTTACGGGCGAGTTCGGAGTACAGACCAATCTCTATTCTTACGCTGCCATTTTGCTTGTAATTCTCACCTACGGAATGGAAACTTCCTTTTTCAGGTACGCCTCAAAAAGCGGGAATCCGGCCAGAGTATATTCTACAGCACTGATTTCCGTTTTTAGCACATCAATGTTGTTTTTATTGATTTTTATTTTGCTAAAAAACCAGTTTGCTGCTCTTATTCAGTTTCCACAACATCCGGAATACATTGTTTGGTTTGCCATTATCCTGACCATCGATGCATTTACTGCAATTCCGTTTGCGTGGATCAGAATTGAAAAAAAAGCGTTGAAATTCGCGGGAATTAGACTGGTGAACATTGCTTTCAATATAGGGTTCAACTTGTTTTTTTTAACACTTTGCCCGTGGGTACTTGAAAAAAATCCAGGTTCGTGGATTTCTTACATTTATTCGCCTGAAATAGGCGTAGGTTATATTTTTATTTCAAATCTGCTGGCATCTGTAGTTATGCTGCTGATGTTGTTGCCTGAAATATTAAAGGTTCGCCTGCAGTTTGACAGAGAAATTTTGAGAAAGCTGCTCAATTATGGTTTTCCAATCCTGATTGTCGGCATTGCCGGACAACTGACAATGGGAATAGACAAAATTCTGATCCCTTTTTTAGTTCCCGAATCGCAGCAACCTATGGAACAACTGGGAATTTACGGCGCAAGCTTTAAAATGGCGGTTTTAATGAATATGTTTATACAGGCATTCAGGTACGCTTTCGAACCGTTTTTCTTTGCCCGTGGCAATTCAAAAGAAGACCCTCTTGTTTATGCCAATATCATGAAATACTTTGTCATTTTCGGGTTGCTCATCTTCCTCGGAATGACACTTTATGTTGATCTTCTGAAATTTTTAATTGATCAGAAATACCATTCAGGGTTAAAAGTTTTGCCCATTGTATTAATGGCCAACCTGGTTTACGGAATTTATTACACGCAGTCGCTTTGGTACAAAGTCACCGATAAAACCCGTTACGGTGCCTGGCAAAACGTGATTGCTTCAATTGTTTCAATTACATTGAATTTTCTGTTAATTCCAATATTTGGTTATGTAGGTTCGGCTGCAACACTGCTTTTTAGCTACATCCTTGTTCTCATTATTTCTTATTTTCAGGGAGAAAAATATTATCCGGTTCCCTACAATTTAAAAAGAATTTTCTTCTATTTTCTGGTTGCTCTGGTTGTTTATGGCATTTCTCTCATAATATCTTTACAACCAGGCTGGTCAAAATTTTTGTTACATGGCATTTTTTTAGTGTCCTTTATATTTTCGGTTTTTATGTTGGAAAAAAGGGAATTGGTTGCCTTATTTAAATTCAGTAAAAAGAAATAAGTACTAAAAAGTATTAATTTTGTCGGAATTAAGCGATTACCGATTTTATAACAAGCTTACCTGGCTTTAGGCAGGCTTTATAGTAAGAAATTGATTATTAGTTATTTTGAAAAAAAAATTTCAGGTGAAAGATTTAAAAGGAAAAATAATTGCAGTTGCCAGCGATCATGCTGGTTACGACAAGAAGCAGGTAATTCTGAAATATTTGAAAGAAAAGGGAATTGCCTGGAAAGATTTTGGCTCT
>JAVEZW010000267.1:0-5032 GCA_034002805.1 Bacteroidales bacterium
ATCTTAAGGTGACTATATCAGCAGGGTCCCACCTCTTCCCATTCCGAACAGAGAAGTTAAGCCTGCTAGAGCCGATGGTACTGCATTTGTGGGAGAGTAGGTCGTCGCCGACTTTACGAAAGCCTCATTCTTTTTAGAGTGAGGCTTTCTTGTTTTTATACCTTTTAATAAATTAAAGTTGTCCTAATAAAAATCATCTGGATTTCTTTATTATTTTTTTATTTTTGCACATCTTAATAAAAATTACGTTAAAAACAACTATGAAATCATGTCAAAAAAAAATGCTCTTCTTTTGGTATTAATATGCATATCCCTAATCTCATCTGCTCAAATAGAAAAATCAGGAATAATTTCTACTAATGAAATATGGAGTGCCGATACTATAAAAATTACAGGCAACATTACAATTAATAATGGAATAACTTTAATAATTAACCCTGGTGTATATGTAGAGTTTCAGGGGCACTATGGAATAAATGTTAAGGGGACAGTTCTTGCAAAGGGAACAATTGAGGATGTTATTATATTTACATCAAAAGATACCTTATTAACAGATAGTTCTGGAGGATGGTTTGGGATTAGATTTGATCAAACAGGAATTGGAAATGACACATCAATTATTAATCATTGTATTTTGGAATATGGTAATGCAAATAGTAGAACTGGTTATGGGATTGATCGTTTTTGCGGAGGAGCTATATTTGTACAAAAATACAATAAAGTAGTAATTTCAAACAATATCATAAGAAGAAATTATGCTAATTACAGAGGTGCAGGCATTTACTGTTATGATGCTTCTCCCGTTATTGTAAATAACCTCATTTATAATAATAAAACTGCAAACTACGGAGGAGGAATTTGTTCTTATTATGGTGCTAAACCTAAAATTATCAATAATACAATTGTAAACAATTATGGTTATGTTGGAGGAATATTTTGTTATGCTTCGAATCCTGAAATTATAAATAATATTATAAGGGGAAATGGAAATTATAATATTAAATGGGAGGTTTTAGACCCAGTTATTAAAAATTGTAATATTGAAAATTTTTCTGCAAACAGCAACAACAATATCAACCAAGATCCCAAGTTTAATATGCCTGGAATTTTACCATATAACATTAAAAGTTCATCTTTATGCATTAATGCTGGAGTAAAAGACATGAATATGAGTGACTTAAAAATTTCAGAAGATATTTTGGGTAATCCTAGAATAAATCATAGTAGAATTGATATTGGAGCATTTGAGTTTGCAGAAATTCCAGATAATAGAATTTTTGTTTTTGAAAACAATTTTATTGATTATGTTAGATATGACAATACTTATATTAAGGTTATAGATTTAATATCAATACCTGAAGATTATAGTTTAACTTTACTTGAAAAACCTGATGGAATGTCAATTAATAGTGATACACTAGAATGGACTCCAAGCTTTAATCATGCAGCGAAAGTTTATAACATTACTATTTTAATTGAAAATACCATCATTCAAGATACATTAAGTTTCAAAATACACGTGTTGGGAAATAATGAGTTCTTTCATTTAGATGACTCTGATGTTGTTTGGGATTATGATACTGTAAAAATATATAATGACTTGGTTGTTAATAATGAAAAAACTCTGACTATAAAACCAAGGACATTTATCGAATTTCAAGGTGAATATTCCTTAAATGTTCGTGGGAGATTAATTGCAAACGGCAAAGTGGATAGTTTAATTACTTTTACTGCAAAAGATACTACATGTAATTTAGTTAGCAAAACAGGAGGTTGGGGAGGAATTAGATTTGATGGCATTCAAGATTCTAATGATACAACTATAATAAACTACTGTATTTTAGAATTTACCAATTTACTTTACAATTTTAACGGAGCCTTATATATAAATGATTTTGATAAAGTTATTTTATCCAATAATATAATTAGAAATAATATTTATGGCATTACACTTATAAGATCATCTCCTCTAATATTAAACAATGTTGTTATAAATAATATTTCTTTACCTATTTATATGAGAGATTACTCATATCCGGTTATAGTGAATAACACTGTAGCTGATAATGGATCTGTTATTTATGTAGGAACAGATTGTCATCCAGTGTTTCATAATTCCATTATCTGGGGAAATAATAATGGGAGGGGACAATTAGATTTTGATCCAAGTGCGGATTTTGATTTTAGTTATTGTGATATTCAGAATGAAGTTTTCGAGGGCATCGGAAACAAAAGCATTAAACCAAAATTTGCAGAATCAGGGAATCATCCTTTTAATTTGAGTTCATTTTCACCATGTATAAATGGCGGGAATCCAATATGGACAATAGATAGTATTGAAATATCAGTTGATATTCTTGGGAATGATCGTATCAACTTTGGACGTATTGATATTGGTGCGTATGAATACTCTAAATATAATGGTATAAATCACTTTTGGGGATTAAACCGATCAGGTGCAGTAAGCTTTGTTATCGACAGTTGTGTTTATATTGGATTAGGTAACGATAATGATAGCGTTATGTGTAATTTCTGGAAATACGATTTGGCAACTGATTTGTGGAACGAAATTGTATCATTCCCCGGTGGTCCGAGAACCGAAGCTGTTTCATTTGTAATAGATGGCAAAGCATATGTTGGATTAGGAAGAAGCAATTATCCATATACTTATTATAAAGATTTTTACGAATATAACCCAATAACAGATCAGTGGACACAGATAGCTAATTTTAGTGGAACGGCTCGTTATAATGCAGTAGCATTTGCAATTGATTCAGATGGTTTTGTTGGAACAGGAACAGATGAAGCAGGTGAACTTAGGGATTTTTGGAAATATAATCAAATTACGAATAGCTGGACTCAAGTTGCAGATATGAGTGGAGATAAACGAGCCGGAGCAGTTGCATTTACTATAAACAATAAAGCTTATGTAAGTGGAGGCCAATATTTTGATGGATATTCTGTGCAGTTAAGTGATGTTCAGGAATACAATCCTGCAACTAATACCTGGCAAGAGAAAATATTTGCCGATGGTATAAATCTTTCATTCTCTGATGCAGCAAGTTTTGTAATGGGCGATAAAGGATATATTTGTTATGGAAATAAACAAACAGTAGTTAGTTACGATCCAGTAACAAACGAAGTGGTAAATTATGGTGATATTTTAAACCTAGCTGATAAGCGATTTGATCCGGTTGCATTTATGTTAGATTCAACAATATATTTTGGTTTGGGGTATTATGGAGTGTTTACACCGGTTTATCAAAACGATATTTTAGAGCTAAATCATTTACCTGTGAATATTACATTATCACAAAATACAATCAACGAAAATACACCACAGGGAACTTTGATAGGAGTATTAAATACTTCGGATGCAGATGTGTTAGAATCTTATGTTTATTCATTAGTAACAGGCAATGGTTCAAACGATGCCGACAATGGTAGTTTTACTATAAATGGAAGCGAGTTAGTAACAAATACAAACTTCGATTTTGAAGCTCAAAATCAGTATTCTGTTTACATCCAAACCAAAGATGTCTTAGGTGCTACTTTCAGGAAAGAATTTATAATTTATGTGAATGATATAAATGAATCTCCAACAGATCAAACATTGTCTGCCAATACAATTAATGAAAATACTGCTTCGGGAACTGTAATTGGTTTATTTTCAACTACCGATGAAGACGCTGATGACACACACTCATACTCATTAGTAACAGGCAATGGGTCAAACGATGCCGATAATAGCTTTTTTACAATCTCTGGGAATGAGCTGAGAAACAATGAAGAGTTTAATTTCGAAAATAAAAATCAATATTCAATTTATGTAAAAACAGAAGATCAAAATGGACAGTTTCTTAGTAAGTCATTTGTAATTGGAGTAATTGATGAAAACGAAATCCCAACGAATATAAATCTATCAAGTAATACTATTGATGAAAAGGCTGATGAAGGAACACTGATCGGTATATTTTCCACAACCGACGAAGATGTTAGTGATACTCATATCTATTCATTGGTACCTGGCAACGGAACAAACGATGCTGATAATATGTCATTTACAATTGATGGCAACGAGCTCAAAACTGCAATCGTATTCGATTATGAAACAAAGCAAGAATACCACATTTATGTTCAAACAAAGGATATAAATGATTTATCGTATGCTAAAGCATTTGTCATTACAGTTACCGATGTTGCAGAAACGGGCATTTTCGAAGATGATAATAATAGGATTAATATCTATCCAAATCCAACGAAAGGATTGATAAATATAGAACTGAACGAAACTATTATTGAAGAAACCAGATTGGAGGTTCTGAATTCGGCAGGCCAGGTGGTTTATAGTTACAAATTGGCTCCCCAAACATCAAATCATACTATTAATATAGGAGTGTTTAGTAAAGGAGTTTACTATTTAATATTTCAAGGCGATGATTCTAAGGTTATAAATAAGATAATTCTTGAATAGATTTTACTAATTATTGATGCCTTTTTACCGTTTAATAGAATATAGTTATGCCTTTTATACGCGAAAATTGCAAGACAGTATTGGAAAGTTGAAAATTATTGAATTGAAAAAGAATACATTGCAATTTTAATTGAAAAATCTTTTAGAAAAGTATTGCAAAATTAAAAACTGTGATTATCTTTGCAATCCCATTACGGGAATAAGTTCTTGAAAGTATTGAAAAATAAAGCAAATAGAAAAAAATGAATATTTATTCAAAAAAGATTTGGAAATTAGAAAACATTATTTGTATATTTGCACCCGCTAAAAGGGAAAAAAAGAGATAAGCAAAAAAGGTAGAGGGGTAAAGAAAAAAGAAGAGATTTTTTGTTAGGATAAGCGGAAAAAAATATTAACTTTGCAGTCCCGAAAAGATAGAAGAAGTTGGAATTGGGGAAGGGAAAAAAGTTCTTTGATAGATTGAGATAAAAGCACAAACAGGAAACTTGAGAATAACCAGGTAAACCTATTTTTATTCAGAGCACAGATATTTAAATTTCTTTAATTACAACGAAGAGT
>JAVEZW010000268.1:0-5024 GCA_034002805.1 Bacteroidales bacterium
TTGGTGGATCCGGATGGGAGAACTCCTTGGCCAGCTATTCTCTATGGTGCCGGAGTAATAATGGAAAATGTTATTCCTGATTATCATGTTAGACAAATTGGATATGCTATTCAACATCCAATTAATGCATTAACAGTTATAGCAGATATTCCTGGAAGGACAAATTATAATGAGATTGCATCTAATTTTCAAGTAAATATTTGTAAAAAAGCAGGTTTAACTTGGAAAAAAGAAGGAGATCAAGGTAATGCATATAGACATACCCTATGGCAAGCGATATTAACTAATGAACTGGGAAATAGTCAAGCTGAAAGGATTGGGAATTCACATGAACACAACCCTAATGCTGATTTAACACAAAGAAAATTTTCAAATTTGCTTCTTGCTGATCAAGTAGTCGATTTAAAAAATAATCAAATTGGAAGAAAAATTGGGCGAGAACATAAAGGAGCTAGCAATCAAGAATTAGCACTTTTAACTCTTGATCAATTTTATAATGATGGACTATGGACAACTGTCACAAATAAAGACAAAACTGTATCTATTGTAAAAACAAGAATAACCAAAGAACAATATGAAGCTGCAAGAAGTGAGATTCTAAGGAAAAACGAAAATGGAATGGATAAATAATAATCTTGATTTTTATGAAAAAAAATATTAAATTTTTATTATTAGGTTCAGTTATTATATTGATTACAAATAGTTGTTTATCTCCAAATCAAAAAATTGAAAAATATATTAACAAGAATTGTAATTTTGAAATTTTTGATTCATGTTCACTACTGACCGACAAAAAAAGTAAAAAATAGAAAAGGGGTTTGACCGAAGTCTCGCCCCATAGTTGTAATTTTGTATCGCTAAAAACATAATTTCAACTATGAGCAAAAATACGACAAAAAATTTAGTCGGTCAGCCGATTTTTAAACAAATTTTAAATATTTTACCAAAAGATCAATTTGATCTGTTAGTAAAACAACTTCAAACAGATCGTTACTACAAAACATTCTTTTCTTGGGATCAGTTAATTGTGATGCTATTTGGAATCTTTTCACGTTGTGATTCTATGGGAGAAGTGTGTGATGGAATGAGAGCTTTATCAGGAAAGTTAAATTATTTAGGGATGGATTGTTCTCCATCAAAAAGTACAGCAGGAGATGGTTTACGTGATCGAAGTGAAGAACTTTTCAAACTTTATTATTTTGCCTTAATCGAATATTTTAAGCCTGTTTTGTCGGTCAGCCGAAAAGAAAAGGTGAGTTTTAATGAGTTTTATGCTTTTGATTCGACTACAATTGCATTATTCTCGGATGTAATGAAAGGTGTTGGACGCAACCGAAAGGATGATGGCAAGAAAAAGGGCGGACTAAAAGTCCACATGCTGACCGACGTACATGCTGATACGGCTGTATTTGCAAAAATTAGCGAAGCAAAAATGCACGACAAAAAGTTTTTGCAACATCTTAATCCTGCAAAAGGCAGTATGTTGGTTTTTGATAAAGCTTACAATTATTATCTGCAATTTGCCAAATGGACTGAAGAAGATATCTTTTTCGTATGTAGATTGAAAGACAATGCTAAAGCCCAATTGCAGGAGATACTTTTTCAAAAACAGTTAGAAAAAGATGAATTTGGCGTTTACCAAGTTGAACATATCCATTTGCATTACAAGAAAGATAATAAGGATAAAAATGAATACACTTTGTGTTTACGTTTGGTGTATTATAAGGATGAACAAGGCAGAAAATACAAATTTATCACCAATAATTGGGATATTACACCTAAAGAAGTTGCTCTAATCTATAAATATAGATGGTCAATAGAACTAACATTCAAAAAATTAAAACAAAACTTTCAACTTCACTTTTTCTATTCGGATACAGAAAACGGAATCAAAACACAAATATGGTGTACTTTAATTGCTCATTTATTGTTTACTGTACTAATGGTCAAATCAAAAAGTGAAAAAGCGTTTTCAACAATCGCAGCATTGATACGAATCCATTTAATAAGTCACTTAGACATAATGTGGGTTATTACTGAAGCAAGAAGAGGCTATCACAAGCAGATCAAAACAAAAAACAAAAGTCCTTCAGATATACAAATGTCCCTTTTTTAAGGGAGGTAGGTTTTAAAAAAACTGCATTTACAAAATTTTACTTACTGTTATTCAATAACTTAAAAGATATTTTGCAATTTTTTTCAATTTAGTCGGTTGATAGTGATTCATGTTATATTGATATTCAGGAAGCATTAGGTGTAGAATATGATACAATGTATATTTTTTCTTCTTTAAATCCTTTATCTGGTGTTCAAAGAATTATTGGAATTCCCGATTTTAAAAATTCCAAAAAATCCGAAAAACTTTTAGATGGAAAATATCCTGACTCATATTACATCATATTAGTTAAAAAAAATAAAGTTGTGTATGAAAATAAGTATTATCCTTCTCAAAGTTTAATATTTTTATTCACAGATAATTTTTTTGAAGTAAAAAAGATGGGGATTTTTGATGGGGATTCTTGTGAAACTTCAGGATATATGAATGTTAACCCAGTTTTTAAAGTTGTTAAAACAGATGATGACAGTTATAGACTTGAGTAAGTCTATTGCATTTTTTATGTTAATATTAAAAATTAATTTCTATATAACGATAATAGTTGTTAATACATTATAAATAAAAGAGAGCTCCCGTAGCTCTCTTTTTTATTATAGCATCATTTTCTTAATTTTGTCTTTGGTGATAAAGGCGTCGATCAGGGTAAACGACAAGTTTACACCAAATAATTTTGTTTAGCTTTAAAGTCTCTGAGGTATGCGGTAACAACTTCAATGATCACATTTTGTTCATGGTCGGGGAGTTGTTCGATCTCTTTAAACTGTTTAATAAGGGTAGCATCCAGCAGTGTGTTGGATGCTTTTTCTTGAATTGAAATTTCAATACACATGCAACCCCGTTCGGGGTTAGAGATTTGTCGTGGTGGCTTCATTCATCCGTAGGTAGCTTCGCCAACCTACGGTTATTCATATGCAACCCCCTTCGGGGTTGAAAAGTCCCCAGACAGTATACTTATATCAAACCTCGAAATTCGAACGTCTTACAATCAACATATAACGAAGTTTCGGAGCAAGTGCGTTGGGAGGCCACAAGGCGAGGCGGAATAGCGTGAAAGTCTGAAGCGGTTTACGAACGCTTGTGGGGAGACGATTCGAAAAACCGCACCACGAAAGAAAAATAATGGAGTAAGATAACCGCGGTTTTTGAAGCGTGGGTAGCGTTCGTTAATCGGTCAGACTGAGCGGGCGGATTTTTGTGGCCTTGATTTTTTGTTTCTTTTTGATCAAGCAAAAAGAAAAGGAAAATAAAAAGAAATATTTTACTATCTTTGCACATCTTTACATTCAAAAACGATGGACCTAAAGAGAAAAAATTACCAACGCAACTCCTCCTGGAATGCCCCTTACACCTTCTCTGGCAAAGAGAAAGATGTGGAAACCGGTTACGGTTACTTCGGAGCTCGCTACTACGACAGCGGTTTGAGCATTTGGCTCTCTGTTGACCCTATGAGTGATAAGTACCCCAGCATGTCGCCATATACATATTGCGCAAATAATCCTGTGATTTTGGTGGATCCGGATGGTGAAAAAATTGAGGGTGTTTCAAAAATATCTGCATTGAGAATTAGGAATGAAATTCTCAACTCTTTTCCTGGAGAAGAATGTGCTGCTTTAAGAAATTTATTTCAATTAGATGGTAATCAAATGAAAACAATTGATGAAAATGTATTCAATGAAGCAATAAATGGATTAAACGATGATCAAAAAGCCTTGGCTAATGCATATAAAGAAACTATTAATTCACCTGAAACTCATTATGTTGATATGACAATGTCCTATGAAACACTAAATCCAATAACTACAAGAGCTTTAGGATTGCCAGCAGACACTAAAGGTTCATTTATTGATGAACGTGGTGGTGGTGGAGGGAATATGCCTTATGGATTTGGATCATTGACTATCATTGTAATGGATTCAAAAGAGAAAGTTTCAGATTTTGTTTTAGCTCGTACAGGCAATTATTATTCAAGAAAATCAACATCAGCAGAATTATTAGCTCATGAACTCTTAGGTCATGGATATGGAAGATCACATGGTAGATCAGAAGCACAACATTATAAAGACGCAATACAAATGTCAAATTTATATTGGAGGGCAAGAGGATATAATAATTTTTATAGAGATGGAGCTCAACATAGATATGGATCTTATGGAAGTGTTAACTCTCAAGAAATACCAACACATTTTAGACGATGAAAAAAATATTTTTAATTATTACTTGTTTTATTTTAATTGGATGCAAATGTTCAAACGAACAAAAATCTAAGAATAAAAATGATATTTTTGAAAAAAGTTTATCTTCAACAGAAGATACATCAAGAATTGAGGTTGGAAATATAACTGAAGATACAATTAAAATTGAGTTTGGAAATCAATTTGTATTATATTGGAATTCTAAAGAAAATATTATCATAAGAGATGACAATTATTACAATATTAAGAAGAATAAAAGCAATATTATAGCATTATCAAAATTTATATCTAATGAAGATATTATTTGCAAAAGGGTTTGTAGTAAAGAAAATGCCCTTAAAAAAGGTGATGTAGCTTTTTTGTATTTGGAAGAGAATCAGATTATTGCTCTTTTTAGATGTTTACAGATTCAGTTTGATACGTATACTTATTGTAAATACCCTGATGGTCTTCTAGATTATATCGAATCTAATAGAGCCCTAGTATACCAAAAAGTTCAGAACTATTTAAAAAGCAAGTACAATTATCCTGATTAGTTCATCTTTTTACAAAAAAAAATCTAATGATGCAAATATTACACATTAGATACTTCCTGACTTGTACCCTTTAAATTTAGTGCGGTGCTAATTATCTAATAATCAATACTTATTTCAAAAAAAGTAGTATTTTTACCGCACTAAACTATTTTTTTATGAAAATTAGGATCATTAAAACCG
>JAVEZW010000269.1:0-5023 GCA_034002805.1 Bacteroidales bacterium
AGCCCAGAAACTCGTCATAAATGGCCCGGAATTTTTTCTCGTTGTACATGTCGTTTGCTTTGAAGTAAACAGCAAACTTAAAGACCGGCATGGAAAATTAAAAGACGCAGTTCAGCGAATGCTTACTAATAATTTACATAACCCTGCACAAATTCCGGTTCTTTGCCAGTTAGTTGTTCAGGCTTTGGTAAGCCCTGATTGCTATATTGTGGTTCTCCTTTTTCTGCATCTATCCAACGCTGTGTGCTCAATTGTTCTAACAACTGCGTGCGTTGTTCTGGTGTCATGCTATCAAAATAACCTTTTGCTGTTACTCTCGACGTATCGTACATACTGGCAACAGCAACAGCTTTAACTCGCTTATCAACAGCAGTTGCATTTAATGCAAAACCACCAAAACCACAAATACCGATGATACCCACTTTCTCTCTGTCAACAAAAGGTTGTATTCCAAGAAAATCAATGGCTGCGCTCAAATCTTCGGTATAAATATCGGGTGAAGCAACATTTCTTGGCTCTCCACCACTTTCTCCGGTATAAGACGGGTCGAATGCAACAACAGCAAAACCATGTTGGGCCATTTGATTAGCATACAAACCCGATGATTGTTCTTTTACAGCACCATAAGGACCACTTATAGCAAGAGCTGGTAATTTCTCATTGACACGATTTTTGGGAAGATATAAATCGCCTGTTAGTGTTATCCCGTAGCGGTTTTTAAAAGTAACTTTTTCTCTTGTGACTTTATCACTTAATTCAAAAGTATAATGTTCTTCTTGTTCTGTATTTTTCATTTTTTCTGATTTTTTTAATCCTACTTTATTTGTTTGTGAATATGCCTGACCAATTATCAAAAAGGTCAAAACTGCAAGTAATATGCTATTTCTCATGATTTTATAATTTGCATTGTTACTATTATTTCTTTTTCGTACTAATTATCATTTTAAATATCGTTTTTAGGTTCAGTTTTCCACCGAAAACAGGCATCATACTGGCATCGCCATAATCTTTAATTTTCTCAATATTTTTCAAGATATTAATATCTTCTGTTGGAATGGAAAAATCCACATCGACATTATTCTTCATGTGTGCCGGGTTTGCTGTTTTGGGCAATGGTAATAAACCGAGTTCAAGACAGTAACGAATAGACAATTGAGGAACAGTAACACCATATTTTTCAGCCATCTTAACTAGTTCCTGATTTTTCATCAATTCGCCGTGAGCCACAGGTGAATATGCTTCAACAAGAATGTCTTTCTCTTTGCAATACTGAATGAGCTCTAAAGGAGTATTACTAATGTGCGCCAATATCTGGTTTACCATTGGTTTTACTGTACAAGAACCAAGAATATTGTCAAGGTCTTCTTTTTCAAAATTAGAAACTCCAATAGCTCGAAGTTTACCAGCTTTATAAGCTTCTTCAAGTGCTCTCCATGCTTCACGGTTACCGTCAAAATATCTATCATTTCCACGGAACTTCATCCAAGGTTGCGGACTGTGTATTATCATCATATCAATAAAATCCAGCCCCAAAGTTTTTAAAGACTTATCAATTCCGATAACTGCCTTTTTGTAAGATTTTGCTTCTGCTGCGAGTTTAGTTGTCACAAACATTTCGGCTCTTGGAACGCCACATATTTTGAGTCCTTCACCAACTCCTTGTTCATTTCGGTAAGCCTGTGCAGTATCAATATGGCGATAACCAATTTTTGCAGCTTCTTTAACAGCCAGTACAACATCTTTATCACTAATAAACCAGGTACCAAGTCCTAATTTAGGAATCTCAACACCATTTAAAAGCGTGTATTTTTCTTCTAATGATTTCATAATTACTTTTTTGATGATTTAACGCTACAAAATTAAATAGTACAAGCAATGAGGTGTTAACCACAATTACTGAATTATTTACCATTTTAACTGATGCTTGATTTTAATGCCATGTTTAACCAATTCTCGACTTCTGCATTATTATTCCGAACAGCATTTCCATTGATAGAAAAAGCATTAAGAACTTCAGCTTTCGGACATTGTTTTTCAATATTGGAAACACTTTTACCAATTCCTCCGCCACCGTGGGTACAGAAAGGGATAATTGTTTTCCCTGAAAAATCAAATTCAGATAAAAAGCTCAATACAGGTGCCGGAAATGTATTCCACCAGTTGGGATAACCGATAAAAATGGTATCATACTCGTCAATTGTAACTGGCTTATTTTTAAGTTCGGGTTTATCACCAGTACGTATCTCTTTTTTTGCTATGTCCAAAACAGCATTATAGCTGACAGGATATTTTTCAGCACGTTGTATTTCAAAAATATCTCCACCAACTAATTGATGTATTTGTTTGGCTATTTCTCTGGTGTTTCCGCTCCAAGAAAAATATATAATCAGTACTTTTTTTCTTTTAATCATCGTTGTGTCATTATTTCATGGTACAAAAATCGATAGAAAGGTTAAAGAAAAAATACCCAAATTACGGAGGCACTTACCATTTTTACAGAATTGTTTTTGATGACTATTTTTTTAAGTATTAGATGATTACTTTTGTATGAAAAATTATAAAGTGAGCGTGTTATGAGTGACATTATTAAAATAAATTCGGTTACCGAATACAACAATATGGCAGGACAGGAGACCTTGCATCCTTTAGTAAGTATTATAGATTTTGCCAAGGTTAAACCATTTGCATTCAAAAAAACTCAAATTAACCTTTATGCTATTTTTCTTAAAGACATCAAATGTGGTAATATAACTTACGGGATAAATAACTACGATTACGAAGAAGGCACTTTGATTTTCATCTCTCCGGGTCAGGTTTATGGTATCGACAGCAATGGCGAAAAAAGACAGGCCGCTGGTAATGCTATTATATTTCATCCAGACCTGATACATGGCACTTCATTAGGTAAATATATTAAGGATTACACATTTTTTTCCTATGAAGTAAATGAAGCTCTCCATCTTTCAGCAAGGGAACGGGACGTAATTAATGATACTATTGAAAAAATAAGGTATGAATTAGAACATCCAATTGATGCACACAGCAAAACACTAATTGTATCGTATATTGAGCTTTTCCTGAATTATAGCAAACGCTTTTACGAACGCCAGTTCAACACACGGAACCATGTTAATAAAGATTTGCTCACACGGTTTGAAAAAGTACTGGATGAATACTTTTCCTCAGAGAAACCCCTTGAAAATGGCTCTCCAACAGTAAGTTATTGTGCCGAAAAATTATTCTTATCTCCCAATTATTTAGGAGATTTATTAAAAAAAGAGACTGGTAAATCAGCTTTGGAACATATCCAATTAAAAATGATTAATGTTGCCAAAGAAAAAATCTTTGACACCAGTAAATCCATCAGCGATATTGCTTATGAATTAGGCTTTAAGTATCCACAACATTTTACCCGGATGTTTAAAAAGGAAGTAGGTTATACTCCAAATGAATATAGGTCATTAAATTAACCATAAACTAATCGACGAAGTTAGTGCGGTGGCATGAAAGCAAGTGTTTGGCTGCGAAGCGAGGCTTGCAGGGAAGGGCTGCCAAACTGTTGCTTTGTGGGTGGGAGTATTTTGTCTTTCTTCTTTTCAATCGGGTTGTAAATTATCCTCGATGTGGTTCAGGCTTGGCGCTAACGGTTGATGGTATGGTGTCGTGCGGGATTACGAAGCGATTTCCTATCAAGTTACAACTACTTTTGATACGAGCTGTGCCGTTCGAATACGCACTGCACCGGCAATTAACTATACCGCTTGTTATGCCTTCGTGCTTTGTTTTCATCCAAATATTGTCAACTGTTTGTCTTTCTTAGGTGTCATTTCGTTTATGAAACTTTCCCAATGTGATAAATTAATATTCAAACTATACTTGTCGTTTAAAAAAATTATTTGCTCTTCAATTTCAGTTCGTGAAATTAAATTAGCAAGATTTAATAAATCTAAACGCATTAAAAGGTCTTTGGTAAAGACTCTCTTTGCATCAGAAAAAGTAATTGATTTTAAAAATGCTTCAGTCGTTTTAGAATTTAATAGAATAATAGCATATACAGCATATTCAATTCTGTCAAAACCAATGAAATAACAAGTATCATCCAACATAACAGGTTTGTCGTTTTGTGGCAACACTAATGTGAAATGATATGTTTTATATAACCCTGAAATTGCAACCTTAAATGGTTTAAATGAATAATCCCCGATTCCAAATATTGAAAATAATGGTTTCCCATTATAAATACTTGATTTTCTTGCTTGAAAATTAGAAATATTCTTTTTTAAATAAGAATATGTTTCGGGGTATAGATGTTGAATATATGAAGTTTCTTGTCCAACTTTTGTTTGTGTGACAATAGTATGTTTTCTTGTACTTTTTATAACTGTATTTTTTAAATCAGAACTTTTTAATAAGCCATAAACCAAATCTTCTTCGAGTTTAATTTCCTCAGATTGATTATTCACAAAATGCCCGTTTACTCTTTCTAATTCCATAATAGCACTACAATCGTGCTTTATGCCTTGTCTCCACTCAAAAGGACATACGCCATCAATCTCTTTTGTTACATTATAATCAACAAGATTCGAGACAAACTTAGAATTAAGCCAACCAAAACTTAATCTTTGCTCTAACCTATAAAAATCAAATTCATTGCATTCAAAACTTGGGGGTGAATTGAGTTGACAATAAAACAAAGACGCTTCAACTGAAACATTAAACTCCTTTTTACTATCAATGCAATATTTTTCAATTTCACCAACTCTATACTTTTTGTCTTTTTGGTCAAAAACAATGTTTTTTACAACTGAGTTTTTGACCAATAGTGCTAAATATCCGTTATGTGTTTGAAAAGCATCCAAAAGCATTAAAGTAATATATTCGGCAATATCAAAATTGCCTTTGCCTGTCATTGCATCTAAGCCGTTTTGATTCTTGAAATTTGATTTTTTGGGAAGATTTGAAGAATTAAGGCTACCTAATTTTGAGTTTGTTACCCAAGGTGGATTTCCAATTATTAGTAATT
>JAVEZW010000270.1:0-5022 GCA_034002805.1 Bacteroidales bacterium
ATTGGAATTTACCTTTCGGGAACTTTCTCTGATAAAACAGGAAGGATAAAAATGCTGGTTACCATTGTTTGTCTTGCACCTATTTTTATGGTACTTTTTCTTTTCTCAAACCAGGTTTTGATGTTTCCATCTCTTGCTCTGCTTGGGCTTTTTCTCCTTTCGGTTACACCAGTAATCCTTGCAATGGTAATGGATATTGACTCAAAACACTCCGTTTTTCTGAGTAGTATTTTTATGTTTCTCTCCTTTGTATCAGCATCACTTACAGCATTGCTGGTTGGTGTTTTGAGCGATTTGGTAGGACTTGTTAATACTTATAAAATATCCGCAGCAATTGCTTTTCTGTCAATACCCATGGTGTTTGTACTAAAAAAACAGGTTAGATCAAAACGGATTAAACAGGAACAAAATGAAGCTTAAAACTTCTCAGCAATAACAACTGATTTGCGATATTTTTTCACATTTCCCTTTAAATCAATTATTTCGAAATAAATTACATAAATACCATTGGTGGGTTTTTGATTTTGATCATCTAGCCCATTCCATGTAATCGTATTTTCTATACCTAAAAGTAAATTATTGGCAATGTATTTAACCAATCTGCCACGTGAATCAAACACCTTAATATTTGCCACGTAACCTGGATTATCAAATAAAAGCTGAATGTCGACCACATCTTCAAAACCATCATTATCGGGAGAAAAAACTTCAGGGCTAATCGTAATCCTGTCATCTGTTTCAGAAAGAATTTTAAATTGGGAGTTTTCGTAAGCTGGTGTTGCAAACCCAACAATTTTTGAAGCTGAGTGCCAATTTGTAGCATCATCACTTGGTCTTTCAGGATTTATTCTTTCAAGAGAAACACCATCGGTAGTTGTTAAAAGCGGAAAGTGCATATCCTGATTGTACTCTAACAAATCAATGATATTTTCGTTTTGATTCATAAGAATTGCTTTGCCTGCATCATCATTATACGAAGGAAGGCTCGACATCGCCAAAAAACCACGATCGTTCGAAGTATAATACTGTTGGCGAACAACCGAAGGGTTTTCTGTTAAAACAAGATATTCGCCGGGGAAAATTAAAAATCCATCCTCTGAAATTACTTTTATTGAGGTGTAATTATTTGCCATATTATCAAAAGCTGCTAATCGGAGGCTCTTTAAGTCAATGGTTTTTTGCGACCGATTGTACAACTCAACAAAATCATAACCACCGGTTTTAGGATTAAACAATAGTTCGTTTATCACAAGGTCATTAAACTCACAAACAGCTGGAATTGCAAAACGGGCAGTGTTAAACTCGCCTATTTCATTTCCGGAACAATCGGTAATTCCACTTAAAATTTCAATGGTATAAATTATATTATCCGCGAATGGTTGATTAAAAGTTAAAATGAGTGAAAGATAATCGGGCGAAACAAGTGTAATAGAATCCGGACTTCCTATCTCGTTATCAACTATATAATTCGAAAGATTTGTGGCTGAAATGCTATCGATGGTTTCATTGAAGTACAACCTGATATTAGTGTTATTTATTACTGTAGCTCGTATAAGTTCAGGTGCAGCCAGATCTGGATTACTTGCCAATACCGAGTTTTCTTTACCTGGAGTTCCTCCATCTGAATTCACTGAAGCGATCCAGTTACTTTCTCCCCCACAAGGATTTTCAGGGTCAATCTGCTCCAGCGACCAACCGCCTTCTGATTTCAGATTGTTTTTATACCAAGAATCCTGATAAGTCACAGTTGAAATGATGCTTCCCTGCTTGCTTTTTAGAATCAGTGACTGACCAGAATTAGATAATGATGGAAATCCTGAAACAATATGAGTATATCCATAATCTTTTAAGTATGGAAAAGCTGCCTCACTGCATAAAATAAGATACGATTTGGGTTTAAGTGTATAAGCAGATATGGTTCTAATGGTTGTACCAGCAATTAAAGACCAGCCTGATAGGCTTACATTAAAATCCGTTTTATTGTATATCTCAATATATTCATAAGCAGGTAAATAAACCGCAGGATCAGGATCTGCCATTATTTCGTTTATCACAACATCATGTGATTGAGCAATATAATACGAAAAATCTATAGTTTGTGAATCAAGTTTATTCTGGCATTCATCCTCAAGATTTCTGACAGTTAGCACTAAATTTGAAGATCGCGGAAAAGAATTAACAAACAGGACATCAACCTGTTGTTGATCATCACTTAACAATAAAGAAAAAGGTGAACCAATAGATTCATTCACAAAATAATTCTCTTTTATCATTGCAGGTACCGAATCAACAACCTCGCTAAACTTAATTCTCAGCTGGTTTGAGGATATAATTTCAATGTTTTCGACATAAGGAGCAACTGAATCGATATATTGAGCAAAAACTGAATTTTCAACACCCGGCGTACCTCCATTTGGATGCACAGAGGCTTTCCAATTTGATTTTTGTGAGCAGGTATTTAGCGGGTCGATTCTTTCGATAGACCAGCCTCCATCAATTTTGGAATTATCATTATACCAGTCGGTGGTAAACGATATTTTTGAAATAACTAAACTATCAGGACTTAACAAACTAATCGTAGAACCTGAATTAGTAATGGTTGGAAAAGAATTAACACCAAGGGTTTCACCATAGAATTCCAAATCGGCAGTGGCAGTTGGGGAACATAATATAAGATACGAATCGGAATTAAGCATGTAGGCAGGAATAACCCTTTCAGTAGTACCCATTGTTATAATCCAATTTGAAATATCAATTGAATAAGGAGTTGTATTAAAGATCTCCACATATTCGAAATTAGGCAGATTAACTTCGGGTGTAGGATCGGCCATAAATTCATTTATAACAATATCGTTTGGTTCGGGAACATAATATAAAAATGAAATTTCAGCAGTCAGCATGGAATCCAGCTCTCGATCAGCAACATGCTGTATCGCCAATGAATATTGTGTTTTATTTACAAAGTTATCGGCAAATTTTAACCAAACGACCGATGAATCATTTTCCTTAATTATTACTGTTTCGGGATTTCCTAGGCCATTATCTAAAAAATAATTTGCCACATCATTTCCACTTAAAGTATCAATATCTCTCGAAAACCTAACCTCCAAATGATCAGGAGCAATTGAGCTTACATTTAGTGGTTTTATATATTCATACTCGAAAATAATACTTGTATCATTTATGCTATTATTATTAATATCCTTAATATTCAGAATGTCAATTGTGTACTCCTGGTTGTTTTGGAATTTGCTGGTAAACATTAACCGAATACTTCTTTTGTTTAACAAATCATAAATGATAGAATCGGGATTGCCAAATCCTCCGGACACGGTAAAATTAAGTTTATTAATTGCTGAAACAGAATCGATCTTTTCGCTAAAATCTATACTCAGAACCTTTGATGATTCTACACTAAAATTAGAGATGGTTGGTTTAATCGTATCAACTATTTCTTTGCCAAAATAGAAATTATCAAGCCAAAGTTTGGTGTCGTTGCTTGAAGAATACTTATAAAAGACTCCAAAAAAGTCCGCTGTTGTATAAGCTAAATCATTGCCTGAACCAATAACCGAAAGGTTCTCAAAATCACCCTCTTTATTAAATCTTACCTCCCAGTTCCCATTCATCAATCTTACAACTTCGATAGCCGGAGCAAAACTAGTTCCTACCTGAAGCTCCCAATTTAAAGTAGTCGTCGATATTACTGTAGCCACCCCATTTGTTAATGAAAACAATTTTAATAAATCATCAGAACCTGTAAAATTAACACCTATAGCATATCCGTTTACCAAACCTCCCGGAATCATTTGATCTGCTGCAGTATCAGCAGCAAGAAATACTGTCCAGTTATTTGATGATGAAGGCGCATAAGAATGTCGAATTCTAAAACGCCAGCTAATATTATTTGTGGCGAAATCAATAACAGGTAATGTAATTGAAATCTGATCATTTGATGCAGCAGTAGTATCAAAAATATGCTTAAGTGAGTAAATTCCATCAATCGGACTCATTGTGGATGCGCTCCATCGATTTGGTGCACTCTGAATCCATCCAGAAATACTACCATTCTCAAAATTATCGGTAATTTGACCTGCTGCAAAAAGTGGGGTAAGAAAAAAAACAAATAATATCCTTTTAATCATCGGGATAAAGATTAAATATTTATTTTTGAAAGATACAAAATGATTTTGAGAACCATTGTTTAACCTAAAATTTAAAAACCAGAAATGAAAATCGCAGTTGTGGGCGCCACAGGATTGGTTGGCAACGTTATGTTAAAAGTTCTTTCAGAACGCAATTTACCTTATACAGAAGTACTTGTTGTAGCTTCCGAAAAATCAATTGGTAAAAAAATTGATTTTAAGGGCTCTAAGCTTGAGGTTATTGGTATGAAACAAGCCATATCTCTTAAACCTGAAATTGCTCTATTTTCGGCAGGTGGATCAACATCTTTACAATGGGCTCCTGAGTTTGCAAAAGCAGGCACAACGGTTATCGATAATTCATCGGCCTGGCGAATGCATGACAACATTAAACTTGTTGTTCCTGAGATAAATGCTCACTTATTAACTAAAAACGATAAAATAATTGCAAACCCGAATTGCTCTACCATTCAGATGGTAGTTGCATTGGCTCCTTTGCATAAAAAGTATAAAATAAAAAGATTGGTAGTCTCGACATACCAATCGGTGACCGGGACAGGTGTAAAAGCAGTAAAACAGCTTGAGAACGAAAGAAATGGAATATTTGGCGAAATGGCTTATCCACATCCTATTGATATGAACTGTTTTCCTCATGGTGGTTCGTTCGAAGAAAACGGATATACCACCGAAGAAACCAAATTAGTAAATGAAACCCGCAAAATAATTGGAGATCAAAGTATTCAGGTTACTGCTACTGTTGTCCGAATTCCAGTTTATGGTGGCCACTCTGAAGCTGTTAATATTGAATTCGAGAAAGATTTTGATTTGGATGAAGTTAAAAAACTACTCGCCTCATCACCCGGAATCACTTTACAAG
>JAVEZW010000271.1:0-5021 GCA_034002805.1 Bacteroidales bacterium
ATTATATTTAAAATTTTATTACCTTAGCTTAACAATTAAAAATGGAGGGAATTATAAAATGAAAAATGCAATTTACACCATTACAACATTGGTATTTTTTTTAGTTTTCAGTACCGGAGCTTTTGCAAATAAAACCGGGGTAAAAATAATTGCCCCCGAAAAAGCAACCAAAGGAACTGAAATTACCATTAAGATTGAAGTTACACACATGGGAAACACCAAAGGCCATTATACTGATTGGGTTTGGGTAAAAGTAAACGGAAAAGAATTCAAAAAATGGGAATATAACCCTAGCAGTTTGCCCGAGAATCAGAACTTTGTTGTAGAGTTTACGATAAAAGCAGAAGAAAACCTGGAAATTATTGCAGAAGGAAACTGCAACAAGCATGGGTCTAAAGGAGAAAATAAAGTAACCATTAAAGTTGAATAACATGCTTTTCGATATCAATATTATTTTATGGCTTGGAATAATTAATCTTTTGTTGGCTTTATTCCAATTGCTAAGCGGCTTACGTTATATAAAAGTTAAATACAGGCTGCACAAAACGATGGGTATTGTATTTTTCTTTACTGCATTTACACACGGAATTTATGCATTAGTATTAAATTATATTTAAAATTAAACCTTAATTAAAATTAGTTATGAAAAGTTTAAAATTGATTCTTGTATCACTTATTTTTTTAAGTGTTACTTCTGTTCAGGCACAGAAAATAAAAGTTACGGAAGGTGATCTTGCTTTTTTAGCAGGACAAACCGAAGTTCTTGTTGAGTATGATTATAGCCAGTTGGCTGTTGGCAAATTCGATAAAGAAGAAGATTATATTGCCAAAAAAGTATCAGAATACAATGCAAAAAATCCTGGTACAGGTGATGAGTGGAAAGTAAAATGGGAAGCAGACAGAGAAGGTCGTTATCACCCAAAATTTGAAGAATTGCTTAACAGCTACACTTCAAAAGTTAATTGCAGTTTTAATCAAACCAATGTTAATGCAAAATATACCATGATTTTAAAAACAACCTTTACCGAACCAGGTTGGAATATTGGAATTTCAAGAATGGATGCATCTATTAACGTAGAAATCATCTTTGTTGAAACAGTAAATCATGATAGTAAATTAGCTGTAATAACTATGACAGGTGTTCCTGGACGTGGTGCTATGGGTAATGATTATGATACCGGTTTTAGAATTCAAGAAGCTTACGCAAAATGCGGTAAAGAAACTGGCGCATTTTTAGTTAAAAAAGCATTTAAATAGTTTTTATACTAAATAAAAAAAAGGGAAATCTATAATTGATTTCCCTTTTTCATTTTATATTTTGTTTATCGAAATAAACTTAAAATCTCCATCTATAAACCTCGCAATCTTAGAAAGGTCTTTACCTGCTCCGCATTCATAAAACAGATTAACACCACTACTTAAAAGAACCTGCATAGTTTTATACCAATTTATCTTCGATGTAAGGTTATAAACCAGCTCTTTTTTAATTTCCTCGACCGAATTTATAGTTCGTTGATCATAGGTAGAAATTATTGAAAATTGCGGTTTACTTATGTCTAAGCTATTAATATAATCTTCAAATCTATCAGCAAAACGATTTAAAAATTTAGAATGATATGGAGTTTTAACATTAAGACCGACAACATTAAGGGCTCCTTCTGTTTTGGCCAATTCAAGAACATTATTTACATCATGTTTTTTACCGGCAATTACATGCGAAAACTCACTATTTGAGTTAATTATCTCTATTTCAGAATTTGATTGATTTATCAACTGGCTTATATCATCACTACTCAAACCAATTATTCCACCCATTCCATATTGTCCGGAGCAAGAAAGCTCGTTAACCAGTTTAAAGGCATTAAATATGATTTGAATTCCATCTTCCAATTTAATAGATCCGGCAGCATAAAGATTAGCATAAATCCCCATGCTATAACCGGCGCCAAAATCAGGTTTTACGCCTTTTTTCTTCAACAAATCAGCAAAAGCACAACTAAATAAGTAGGCAATAATCTGGGCAAGTAATTCGTCGTTTTTATAATCTTCAGAATGATATGAAAATTCGGGCAAAACAATGCCAAGTTTATCAGATGCAATTTTTAGATAAGTTTTAAAATCAATTCCATTACCTGCAAACGTTTCAAGTTCCTTTTGGGTAAAATCTGTAATGAATGCAGGAAATATAAATGCCTGTTTTTGAATCATGAATCCATTTACTTTAACAATACTACTTTACAAGTTATATATAGATTAGTTTCGTTAAACTTAACATCTATTTTAGTTACCTCTTTTCTTTCTAATTCACTGGTTAATAATTCGGACGTTTCAATTTTATAATCATTTTCAGCAAAAAGAATCTCAATATCGAACCAGTTTACATTTTGCGAATTAATTGCTTTATAAAACGCCTCCTTAAAACAAAAGCCTTTTAAAAAGGCTTTTTTACCACAGTACGATAAATTTTCAATCTCACGGGTTGTAAAAATATCGTAAATCAAATCAGACAGTATTCCGTTTTGGAAATAATGTTTATCGAATCGCTGTATTTCTTCAATATCGATACCACATGAGAGTACCATCCGACATGAATTTATTCAAAATTTAATATATTATTTTCGTGTTCAATTATTAATAATTGCATATTAATAAGTTCACCAACCGTTTTTACCGGATGCTTAACTGCGTATTTACCAATTGTTTTTAATTCGATATTGAGGTTATATTTCTTTTTGAAGATCTCAATAAGTTCAAGAAACATCAGAGAATCGCCGTCTAGATCGCTAATAATATTTGTTTTATCGGATATATCTTCAACTGGGGTTTCACATTCTTCGGCAAAAAATTCGTAAACGATTGTTTTTACCTCTTCTTTTATTTTATCTGTAATTTGAGCCATTTTAAAATTATTTATTCGCTGATTAATTTATCTACTTCTTCTTTTGTTAATTGGTTCCAATCAGGATTAATAAACTGGTTGTTTTCGAGTGTAAAATCGACTCTGAAAAACGTTTCACGATTAAATTCAAGCTTGGTATCCTTTTCGGGAGTATGTTCAATAAAAATTATATTCTTAGGATTGATTTCAAATTTATTGCACAATTCCATCGCGAGCTTTGTATTCCATTCGGTAATTGATGTTCCGGGATTTTTATCATACAAATCGGTTGCAATAACAATTGTTTTATCAACCTTCTTAACCATTTTCAATCCACAAAATGATGGTAAATCCCAAAGGCCTTTAAAATTATATACTTGATCTTGATACTTATTCTCCATGTTGCAATCTGATTTTAAACAATTTTTGAGTTAACAGATTTACCAAAACTTACTTTAGACAAATCCTGACGTCTCTTTTTATAGGTACCATCTTCTATTTCTCTTGAAACAACCTGTTTAAGAAGTTTAAACATTTTTTCTTCCTGTGTTTCGTCTTTGTAGAAAGTATCCCACGCATACTGATATAATTCCTGCAAACGTTCAGCACTCATGTGTTTAGGATGATAAACTACCTGACCAGCATTATAATCATCCCAGTTATTATTAAAAATACGTTTTTGTTTAACCAAGTCAACATAAGCTTTGGTATGAGGAAATGGAGCTAAGACAGTAAATTCAGCCAAATCAAGATTAATTTCTAATAAGAAATCAATTAATCGTTTAATATCATCTTCTGTTTGGTCATCAAGACCTAGTAAAATTGTACCTTCGACACCAATTCCATAATCGTGATATCGCTTAACACGTTCTTTAATATAATCAGAAGTATCGAATACCGCCTGATAAACATACCAAGCACCTGCTTGTGCAGCCAAATCAAGCACTTCGGGTTTATCTTCGATGGTATGACTACACCATTTCTTTTTAAATGGGATCATGGCTTTAAAAAGTTCCTTTTCCCACTCAGTATCCTGAGCCAATGAGTTATCAACAATAAATAATCTGTTATTATCAATTGTAGCAAGCTCTTCAACTACTTTATGTACAGGACGAGGTCTGAAATTGCGGCCACCAAGATATGAAACAGCGCATGGATAGCAACTATATTTACATCCACGTGATGCATGAAATGTATCAACCATCTGTACTCCTTTGTGGTAATATAAATCGCGCTTATATAACTCACGACGGGCAGGACCAACGATTTCGATTGGAGGTAAATCATTCATAAAATTGTAAACTTTTTTAAGTTCACCTTTTCTGAAATCATTAAAAACCTGATCCATATGACCTTCGGCTTCGCCCAAGAAAACCGAATCGGCATGTAACATGGTTTCTTCGGCATGCAACATAGTTGATATTCCACCGAAAATAACTTTTTTTCCACGTTTTCTATATTCGTCTGCAATAGCCCATCCACGTTTTACCTGTGTAGTGAGTAGCATTGAAATTCCGACAAAATCAACATTATCGTCATAGCGCATTTCTTCTAAGTTCTCATCAATAAACTCCACCTCAAAATCGTTAGGAATAGTAGCTGCAAAAACAATTGCACCATGAGGTGGAAGATTAAAAGTTGTTTGCCCTTCGAGCTTTCTCCATTTAGGAAATACTAATTGAAATTTCATATATTATTTATTTTGATTTTATTACAAGTTATTCGTATTTATTTCTGTTCATCCAAGGTTTTAGAACGCTGTTAATTATCGTTTTGTTTTCCTCGGGTAATGTATATTTATTTTTTTGATAATCACTTATACTTAAAAGAAATTCATTTAGTTTCAAATCAAATTCCGTAGAATATTCGATATTAAAATGGTTGTACATCGATTTTATTGTTTCTTTTGGATTTTTCTCAAACTCCTCAAATTTAATCTCGTACTTTCGGTTAACGGTAAGTTTATTAAGATCCTTCTCAATAGTATTAAGCATATCATTTAATACTTCGGATACTTCTAAAATTGTTGGCTTTTGCCAATGAGTATTCATCGAATTTTGTGTACCAACAATATCCCACATCCGCTGGGTTGATGGCACAACACTGTAAGGATGCCTTATAATATGAATATATCTGGCATTCG
>JAVEZW010000272.1:0-5012 GCA_034002805.1 Bacteroidales bacterium
GGAATTTATTATACGGGATATTGAGGGAAATTTTAGCAGCAAGACTTTAACCATTACCAAAGGAGGAAGTATTGCTTTTGGTGAGATTGATACTTATACAAATGTTTATTTAGGAGCTCAAAACAATGCAACTTATGGTAGCTTTTTATCACTTAGTAATGGATTAACTTATAATTTACAGGAAGCTTTTAATAATTCAGCATTAATAGATATTGCCTACTATTACGATGATTTCGACAAACTCGAAAAATGCATTATGGCATCACCCGGGGCTAATATAGGAGAAACAGCCTTTCCTGGCGAATTTGCCATAGCTAATTGGGAAACAATCAATACAACCCGATACAGTAAAGAAAAACTTACAATTTTGGCAGAAGAGTTTGACAACGCTCTAAACGACAGCATTCTTATTGCAAACACTTTCGCTTTCGAAACGGGTGGTCGTAAAGCTAAATTATTACAAGCTGGTGATATGTTTGCTTTTGTAAGAGATAACAAAACTGGAATTTTTAAAGTTGTTAGCACTTCTGAATCAAACAGCGGTTATATTGTAGTTGATATTAAAGTTCAAAAATAAAGAGAACCATGCGTTTTAATAAATATATACTGTTTCTGATTATTGCTTTATTCCCTTTAAGCTTACTCGCACAAAATGAGATTAAGGGGAAGGTTGTTGATTCACAAAACAATGAGCCATTATCGGGTGCAAATATTGTAGTTCAGGAAATACAAAAAGGAACATCGACCAACGAACAAGGCGAATTTGTAATTAAAGAAATTACTCCGGGTACATATACTTTGTTGGTGTCATTTGTTGGATATCATGATCAGAAAGTAACCGTTTTGCCAGGTCCGAATTTCACTAAAATACTACTCATTCCAACTGCCATTGAAATGGAAAAAGTAATAATTACTGCAACTTTAACAGAACGAAAAATAGAGGATTTACCCGGACAAAATGAGATTCTCGAAAAAAATACGATAGAAGGTTATCCCGTTTCCAATACAGATGAGCTCCTTCAATCAATCTCAAATATAAATGTTAACCGTAGCTGGGGGATTTTTTCTAAAAATTCATCGGTAACTATGCGTGGATTGGAATCGGCTCAGGGAACTTTGATTCTTTATAATGGTGTTCCGTTGAATAAAACTGCTGGCGGATCAATTAACTGGCACATGATTTCGCCTGACCGTATTGAACGAATTGAAGTAATAAAAGGCCCCAGCTCTGCACTATATGGAAATAATGCCATGGGCGGGGTTATTAATATCATCACGAAAAAAACAAACGAAAAAATATCGGGTGATATAAGAGCATTTGGTGGTACCTATGGCACTTATGGTGGAAAAATTAATTTTGATGGGAATCAAAAGTTATTTGGAAAAAAGTTTTATTGGGGTGTTAATGGTTTTTATCGACAAGGCAACGGATACATTATTGAACCCACGGCTATTAGAGACTCTACAGATGTTAAGGTTTACCTTAAAGAAAACCGCTTTGGAGCAATGGTTGGTTATGAGTTTAATCAAACCAATAAACTTGAAGTTGAATATAGCTTTTATGACGATAAACGAGGCGACGGCAAACAGGTTCATTTTGATGATGGTGGTTATGTTAAGTACACAACAAACTTTGTGCGCGCAAAATACAACACACAGATTGCTTCATTTAAGATTGAAGCTAATGCATATTTTCAGAACGAAGATTTTTACCAGTTTACCGAATCGATAAATGATGATGGCAATTATAAGCTGTCCTATAAAGATCAAATTTCGAGAGATTATGGAATCTGGGCCAACGCTACAAAAACTTTTGGCGAACACAACTGGCTTACTTTGGGAGTTGATTTTAAGCAGGGATACATGGATGCATCTGACATTTATCTTACATCAACAGATACGGTAATCAGAGATGGTAAAATCCAAACCTATGCTGCATTTATACAAGATGAACATCGTTTCTTTAATGATAAACTGAAGATAATTGGTGGTTTGCGATTTGATTTTACCCGGTTTTATTCTGGCTCGATACATGTTGGTGATCCATCAGCAAATACAGGGTTTGAAGAAGCATTCTCAGCAAACTATAAAAACTCCGAATGGACAGCACTGAGTCCTAAACTTGCAGTTCAGTATGATGTCTCTAAATCAATAAAAGCATATATTTCAGCATCGTCGGGTTTTATGCCGGCAATTCTGGATGATATGATCTCATCACGAAAAATAAACAAAGGATTTAAACAAGCAAACCCTGAGTTGCAACCTCAAACTTTGTATAATTACGAGATAGGTTTTAACACAAAACCATTTAAAAAGGCACAATTAAAAACAGCAGCCTATTATTCAAAAGGTAAAGATTTTCAGTATTTTGTCGGAACTGGAAATTATATTGATGGACAACCTGAGCTGATAAGAGAAAACATTGCCGAAGTTGAAATTATTGGTGCAGAAATATCTTTTCAATACGATTTTACAAATCAATTGACAATTAAAACAAATTACACTTATAATAGCTCAATTATTAAAGATTTTGATTTATCAAATTATACAGGCGATGACTTATCAGGCAAACAGCTTATAGATATTCCCTGGCATCAGGCTTTTGCAGGGTTATTTTGGAAAAACAGATTTGTAAATACAACTATCACAGCTAATTATATAGGCGAAGAATATTCTGATGAACAAAACATTCTCACCATTGATGATTATGTTACTGTTGATCTTAACTTATCAAAGACTATTTATCGTAATTATTACTTATCACTAGATATTCAGAATATTTTTGATACTGTTTTCATCGACAAAAAAGATAGACTTTCTCCTGGGCGGTTTATTATTTTTGAATTTGGGTATAAGTTTTAATTATATCATTAAAGTAATAAATATCCTACATTCGTTCCAATTCCTATAATAATCCAGAAGCGGGGAAAGTTTAATTGCAAATCTTACCAAAAAAGTTAAAAATCAACATTTAAGGACAAGAGATTCGTAAAAAAAGTTTATTTTTAATTGAACTAATAAAGGTTCTTTTTTAAAATATAAAACCACATGTATTATTTAAGATTAGTATTCCGTTCTTTTTTTAGAAACAAACTAACAACCACAGCACTAATATTTTCCTTATGTGTTGGATTTGTTGCATATATTGCAATATCGAGTTATGTTATTTATGAAAAATCTTTTGACAGAAATATTCCTGAGTATAATCAGATTTATAGAATAGTTACTGAAGTTTACTCAAACAATGAGCTGGCCGCAAGAATACCTGAATGCGAGAGAATTTTGGGAGAATCGATGGTTGATAAATTTCCTGACGTGCTTTCATCGGGTTTCTTATGTAAAACAAATAATCATCAATATAAAATAGGCGAAAACACTTTTACAACAGAGAATGTTTATCACGCTTCATCGGGTTTATTAGATATCTTTTCAATTGAAATAATAAATGGTAAGAAAACTGTATTCTTAACCGAACCATATAAAATCATTATTTCTGAAAGTACGGCAAAAAAATACTTTGGAGATAAAGATCCTATTGGTGAAAAAATATTTAAATATCCTGCATTTGATTATGAAGTAGAAGGTGTTTTTGCTGATTTGCCTAAAAATACTCACTTTCGTGCTGAAATGTTTCTTTCATTTCATGACAACATGCATCTACCTCCTCCATTAAAAGATAATTGGGGCGAAACATCATTTTACACTTACATTAAAGTAAATAAAAACACAAACATTAATGAACTGGAAACTACTATAAATAAACTAGTTTACGAAAATAAAAAAAGCTATTTTGATAATACAAATTCATTAAATAAATATCAATTACAACCTCTTAGCGACATCCATTTAAAATCAAATCTTAAAGAAGAAATTACAATCAATGCAAGAAATGATTATTTAAATATTTTAATTGCCATATGCCTATTAACATTGCTGGCATCCTGGTTTAATTATATTTACTTTACCTATACCCGAATTTTAAGTAATGTTAAGGACATTGGAATTAAAAAAGTTTTTGGGGTGACAAAAGTTCATCTAGCAAAACAGTTTTTTACCGAATCATTTTTAATTCATGCTATCGCAATTTTTATATCATTTGTACTATGTTCATTTATCGAGAAGTTTTTGTACAACTTATTGGGCATTGATATAAGCCTGTCGTTTAACAGTTTTAGATTCTGGGCTACTTTTGCTGTAATTTATTTTTTGGGCTCATCATTGACAGTTCTTTTTCCTTTACTAATGCTTCAGAACAAAAATCCACTTGAACTATTAACGGTTAAAAAAACTCAGAAAAATTACAAAATTACATTCAGACAATTAATTACAGTAATACAATTTGTAATAATAATATCGATAATATCGCTCATTATTGGTATAGATAAACAGGTAAATTATTTGTTATCGAGGGATTCCGGAATAAATATTTCAGATAAATTAGTTCTGAAAGTGCCAAAAAACTTAAGAAAAAATTCAAGCCGAATAAATAATCTTGATGCATTTGAACAGGAATTGAGCAAACAATCGGGTGTTACATTAATTTCGAGTTGCAGTTCGGTACCCGGCGATGTTCTTTCTTTCAATTATAATGTATCAGAAAAAGGACTTCCTAATTCAACAAAGGCAGCGATTTTAATTACAGATCAAAGTTTCCTGCAGATTTTTGATATAAAACTTCTGGCAGGTGAAAATTTTTATGACAATTTAAATAAAGCAAATGCAGGGTGCATAATAAATAAAACCTGTTTGAAAAAGTTGGGTTATCAGAAGCCATCAGAAGCACTAGGAAAGATTTTATTTTTAAAAGATGAAAGCTCATTACAAAATATCGAAACCCAAATTATTGGTGTTTGTTCAGATTTTAATTTCCAATCAATGAAAGAAAATCCTGATCCGTTAATATTATTAAACTGGACAAAAGATATGTTGTGGGGGAATTATATTGTAAAAATCAATAACATACAGGATTTTGAAAATATAAACACCAAGATCAGAAGCATTTTTAATGAAAC
>JAVEZW010000273.1:0-4903 GCA_034002805.1 Bacteroidales bacterium
TGCTAAAATAATTAACTCTTGCTGTATTCATAGCTTGGAAGATTTATTGTAAACTATAGCTTAATTATCTATCAATCAAATTTAAGGAATAATTTTCAATGCTGCCCGATTTTTTGTAAATTTATAACTTGAGTTTAAAACATATGCTTATGAAACGCAGAGACTTTATTCGGAAATCTGTTGGTGCAGGAATATTTGCCGGAACAGCATTGAGTTTTGGCGGTTTTGGTAAAATATTTGCCAGTACTGTTAACAATCCAGAAATCCCATATGATCTTGTTGCTGTGCGCGATGGAGAACCCGACCTGATGCTCGATAAAGCGCTGGAAGCTTTGGGTGGTATTCAAAAGTTTGTAAAAAAAGGTCAGACAGTAGTTATTAAACCAAACATAGGATGGGATGTTGAACCTGAGAAAGCTGCCAATACAAATCCAATTTTGATAAAACGTTTGGTAACACATTGTATAACGGCTGGGGCTAAAGAAGTTTATGTTTTCGATAATACCTGCGATAACTGGACTGCATGTTATAAAAACAGCGGAATAGAAAAGGCAGCAAAAGATGCTGGGGCAAAAGTTGCTCCGGGCCATAGCGAAAGCTATTACCAGCAGGTTAGTGTTCCGGGTGGGAAAAATCTAAAGGATGCTAAAGTTCATGAATTGATTTTAAGTTCCGATGTATTTATTAATGTCCCTGTACTTAAAAGTCATGGCTCTGCAAAAGTTACTATAACCATGAAAAACCTCATGGGTATTGTTTGGGATCGCAGGTTCTGGCATCGTAATAACCTGAATCAATGTATCGCCGATTTTGCAACGTATCGTAAACCCGACCTTAATATTGTTGATGCTTATAATGTGATGACTAAAAATGGTCCTCGTGGTGTTTCAAAAGCTGATGTAGTAACCATGAAATACCTTATTGCATCAACCGATATGGTAGCTGCTGATGCTGCTGCTACAAAAATTTTTGGAATGGAACCTTCACAGGTTAATTATATTCAATTAGCAAATGATATGGGTGTTGGACAGATGGACCTTTCGAAATTAAATATTGGCCGAATAAAAGTTTAAAATCATGAATCTTACAATATTAAAAAAGATACGGGTTGTTTTTGCAATCCTGTATTTTTTGCTGATCACTATTTTATTTATTGATTTTACAGGATTAATTCCATCATCCGCTTATAAATCCATAATTTTTCTTCAGTTTTTACCTTCACTATTGCAGTTTAAAGCCTTATTCACAATCTCAACTATTGGATTTATTATAGTGATTGCATTTACGTTTTTTTTTGGAAGAGTTTATTGCTCTTTTATATGTCCGTTAGGCATTTTGCAAGATATTATTAGTTATTTCGCTAAAAAAATACAACGATTAAAACAGTATAAATACAAGTATTTAAAGTCTTACAAAATAATTCGATACAGCTTTTTAGGAGTTTTTGTAATTGCTTTAATTACTGGTTATACAATTATCCTTTCATTGTTAGATCCCTACAGTATTTATGGGCGCATTGCATCGGGTATTTTTAGAAAATCTGTTGTCGAAACGAATAACCTTTTAGCCTCGGGCTTGCAAAAAATAAATGTTTACTCCTTATTTCATGTCGATCTAAAACCTGAACACTGGACAGTTTTATTAGTATCATTGATTTTATTGGTAATAATTGTTTTGTTCTCAGCATTCAAAGGTCGGTTATACTGCAATACTGTTTGTCCGGTTGGTGCATTTCTAGGGTTGATTTCAAAGTTTTCGATTTTTAAGATTGAACTTAATAAAAACACCTGTACTGGTTGTAATCTTTGTGTGCGTTCATGTAAGGCAGGTTGTATTGATTGCAACAACAAACAGATTGATAACGAGCGATGTGTTGTTTGCTTTAATTGTCTGGGTGTTTGCAGAGAAAACGGAATAGATTATAAGCCAATCTGGAAAAAAGAAAATAAGGTTGAGCTACCAAATGAAAATAAGGTCGATAATTCACGACGCAGTTTTTTTGCAATTTCGGCTCTCATTTTGGCTGCGACTATAAAAAGCTCAAAAGCTCAGCAGGTTGTTAAAGATACTGCGACAAAACCAACAGGTCGAGATATTCCTGTTTCTCCACCTGGGTCAGAATCTGTTGAGAAATTCAATGTTTCGTGTACTGCTTGTCATTTGTGTATTAGCGCTTGTCCTACTCATGTATTGCAACCCTCATATACCGATTATGGCTTAATAGGATTTATGCAACCTGTAATGGATTATAGAGCAGGATTCTGTAATTTTGAATGTACTAAATGCAGCGAGGTTTGTCCTACAGGTGCTATAAGACCAATACTTCTCGAAAATAAAAAAGTAACTCAGATTGGTATTGCACATTTCGTTCGGAGAAATTGTATTGTTCGAACCGAAAAAACTGATTGTGGAGCCTGTGCTGAGCATTGTCCTACTAAAGCAGTAACCATGGTTCCCTGGAAGCATGGATTGGTTATTCCCGAAGTAACTCCAGAAATTTGTATTGGCTGTGGTGCTTGCGAATATGCTTGTCCAACAACTCCTTATAAAGCAATTTATGTTAATGGAAACTCAATACATCAGCTTGCTGCTGAGCCTGATAAAGAAAAGCAAAACGTGAAAATTGAAGATGATTTTCCATTCTAAAATTCACCAACCATGAAAAAACATCATGTTTTAATATGGATTACCCTTTTTGCAATTGCAATGGGTATTTTCGAAGGTGCAGTGGTAGTTTATATCAGAGCGTTGTATTACCCCGAAGGATTTGATTTTCCTCTAAGACTAATGAGCAATCAGGTGGCAATAACCGAAGTAATTCGTGAGTTAGCTTCATTACTAATGTTGCTTTCGGTTGGTGTTATTGCCGGTAAAAATTTTTCGCAACGATTTGCCTGGTTTATTTATTCATTTGCTGTGTGGGATATTATTTACTACGTTTTTTTGTACCTCATACTTACATGGCCCTCGAGCCTTTTAACTTGGGATGTGTTATTCTTATTGCCTGTTACATGGACAGGCCCTGTGATTACACCGGTAATTATTTCTTTATTAATGATATTGCTTGCCATGATAATCTATACAGGCAATATAAAAACAGACAATAAATTAATAATATCTAAACTAGAATGGATTCTTTTGATTAGTGGTTCATTCGTTGTTTTTATTTCGTTTATATGGGACTACTGTAGGTTTATTATTCAAAATCTTGATAGAATAGCATATAGAGAGCAGTCATTTTCGGAAAGAATTTATAACCTGTCTTTTCAGTATATTCCTGTTCGATTTCCCTGGTTGATTTTTATCTTGGGAGCTTCAATTATTTTAACCGGGATTATATTTATTAGCAGAAGAAACACTAAGTCTTCTTAAATAAACAATGAATCTAAAATACAACCAAATAAGTAACCCCAGCCTTTAAGCTGGGGTTATTGAATTATTATTAAATCAAGGGCTATAGCTCCTTATCAATAAAGTGATATTTAAACTATTCCTTTATTCCCAGTTGCTGGAAAATAAACGCATATTCCAATGCATATTCTTTAAGTGCCTGAAAACGACCCGATGCACCACCATGACCTGCTTCCATATTTGTATAGAGCAACAAAACATGGTTGTCTGTTTTCATATCACGTAGTTTGGCAACCCACTTAGCGGGTTCAAAGTATTGTACCTGCGAATCGTGTAATCCAGTTGTTACAAGCATAGCAGGATAATCCTGTGCTTTTACCTGATCGTAAGGTGAATATGAAAGCATGTACTCGTAATAAACCGAATCCTTTGGATTACCCCATTCATCAAATTCGCTGGTTGTTAACGGTATGCTTTCATCGAGCATGGTGGTTACCACATCAACAAAAGGAACCTGAGCAACAATACCTTTGTATAAATCGGGACGCATATTTGCTATAGCACCCATTAGCAATCCTCCGGCACTTCCACCCATTGCAAAAAGCTTTTCGTTGCTGGTGTAGCCTTGTTCAATTAGATATTCGGAACACGAATTAAAATCGGTAAAGGTATTTATCTTGTTTAAAAGCTTACCATCTTCGTACCATTGACGCCCGTAGTATTGTTCGCCACGAACATGAGCAATAGCATAAACAAATCCGCGATCGAGTAAGCTTAATCGTGTTGAGCTAAAGTAAGGATCCATAGTTGCACCATATGATCCATATCCGTAAATAAGCGCAGGGTTTGTTCCATCAAGCTTTAATCCTTTTTTATAAACGATTGACATAGCTATCTTTTTACCATCAGCAGCAGTTGCAAAAATGCGTTTCGATTCGTAGTTTGATTTATCAAATCCACCCAAAACAACCTGCTCTTTTTTAACTGTTTTTTCGCGGGTATTCATATTATAGTCGATAGTTGAGCTGGGAGTTGTTAGGGATGAATATCCAAAACGCAATAGCTCACTGTCAAAATCAGGATTAGTTGAAATATAGGCTGAATATGTTTCTTCGCCAAAATCGAGGTAATGTTCCGAAAGATCGTTCCATTTGATAATTCGTACTTTATTCAAACCATCTTTTCGTTCTTCAAGTACCAAAAAATCCCTAAAAATCTCAAAATTTTCGATGTAGGCATCTTCAGCATGAGGAATTACATCGACCCAGTTTTCTTTGGTTGTTTTCTTAATCGGAGTTTTAGCAAGTTTAAAGTTTTTGGCCTGCAAGTTAGTACGTATAAAAAAGTAATCGCCAAAATGCGAAACGCTATACTCAAGGCCACGTTCTCTGGGTTGAATGATTTTAAATTCACCTGTAGGATTAGTTGCATCTAAAAACCTGTATTCATCGGCCATTGTACTGCTCGATCCAATTAATAAATATTTGTTTGATTTTGTTTTAGTTACATAAGCGCTAAAAGTTTCATCATCTTCCTGATAAACCAAAAAGTC
>JAVEZW010000274.1:0-4870 GCA_034002805.1 Bacteroidales bacterium
AGTCCTTTTTCACAAATTTGAGTTACCATTTTCTTTGAATCGCTGTTTTTATCAACTCCTTCCAGAAAATCGCCTGAATTAAGAATTTTAAAAATTAGCTTATCACCTTCATCACCATATTTGCCTAATAGTGTAGACAAATTCTCCATAGATGGAGTTTCGATTGGCAAATAGCCATATCTCTTAAAAACATCTTTGATCGAATCAAAAATAAAATTACGTTTCACCATTTCAACAGGTGAAAAATCTCGCGTACCTTTCGGAACAGATGGTTTTTGTGCGGCCATTTCTGAACTATCGATTAATTGTTTTTGCAAATATAGAACAAAAAACAAACCCTACGAGAGTTTAAAACTCATGTAGGGTTTATTTTTAGAATTTTAAATGGCTAATTACTTTTTCTTGGCCATTTTCTTAAAGTCTTTATCGAGCAAACCATCAATTTTTTTATCTTTCTCAACCCAATGATAATCAAAGTAATAAAAATTTGCATCGGCAGCACCCACTATAATTTTGTAGCATCGTGCTTTAAGTCTTGTACCTTGTGGACCAACTTTATGCAAAAAAACAACATTCGGATCACGATCATAAATCGCTTTTTCCACTTCTTCGGAAGTAACGAACTTTACACTAAATGGATAAATTTTTCTAAGCTTATCTTCGGTATTTAATGAGGGAGCAACTTCTTCCTTAATTAAATAAAGTGTTTTTTGTTTTATATCCTTCATGTTTGCATTATAATGCTGCAAAATATTCTTTTTTATCATATCAGGATTATCGCGCATATTGATAATGTGATTTTGCATAAAACGAACAAGAGCATCCATTTTATACACCCAGAATTCTTCGTCAACCTCGGTGTATGATAATGGAATGGCGGCAATATCATGCAACTCTCTGATCAGTTTGGCATCTTGTTTACCTAAAAACATACTTAAAAAATTATACCTCACTTTGGTTGGATCGTTCTCAAAAACTACCTGGGTCATCATTAAAAAAGATTTGCCGGGATCTGTAAACATTTTTTCAAAATCAGCTACAGATATAAACTCATAAGGTGTTAGTGTCCATTCATTCTTTATCGATTCCTGAATCTTAAAATTATACTCAGCAATTGGATTCGATTCTAAAACTACATATAGCTTCGAATTTAAAAACTGGTTTAAATCGGCTTCAGTAGGAACATAGTTCTGACTGTAAATGTTTGTAAATGAACAAACAAAAGCTAAAACAATGAGTATTTTTTTCATGTGATTTGTTTTAAATTAATCATTAAAATTTGTACCTAAGATAATAAATCCCTGTTATAAAATTAAAATTATAATCAAGTAATTCATTAAGTAACTATTCAGCTATTATGCCAATCAAAAATCAAACCATATAAAACCGCAAAAAGTGTATAATTTTTATCTTATATGGAAATAAAAAGGTTATATTTAGTAAATTTACAAAGTAAATGGCTATTTTCCATTTTTATTCAACCAACTTAAATCTTGAATAATTATGAATTTTATTGATAAAATAATTTCAATCTGCTCAATAAGTACAGAAAAAATAGAACTTAAAAATAAGTTTTATTCCAAAGCTATATTACTCAGTTTTCTGAGTGTTTTTTTTATAGCTGTTTTAATTATTTCCTCAGTTGTATTAATAATAAAAGATCAGCCTATTTATGGTGGTGTACTTTTTATATTAGCTGTATTAATCTTAATTAACTATTTATTTTTAAGGAATTCGGGCGATTTTAATAAATCATCATTTGTCTTAAGTATTTTGTTTTCAGTTTTTTTACTTGTGCTCATTATTTTTGGATCAACTTCCGATCAGGGTATTTTAATTTATGCAGCCTATCCGGTTTTGCTCATTCTTCTATTAGGACTTGAGAAAGGAAGAATCGGAAGCATTGTATTCTTTTTTGCAACGGTAATTCCCCTATTCTTTTTTGAGATATTAGGTTTAAAAACAACCTTTAGTTTGTCTTCACAGTTATTATTTGTTATGTTTTACATTGGTTTCTACGTTTTTATGAATATTTTCGAGAAACTACGATATAACAAAATAGCTGTTTACGAAACTGAATTAAAGCAAGCCGAAACTGAGATTCAATCGAAAGAAGAATTTATTTCGAAAATTTCGCATCAGATAAGAACTCCGCTAAATAATATTGTTGTAGTAACTAACATGATTAGTAATTCACAACTCGATGAAAAACAAAAGGATTATGTTGATACTATTCAGGCATCGACCAATAACCTTGTAAATCTGGTAAATAATATTGCCGAATTATCAAAGGTTGATATTTTGCAAAGCCAGGTATTTAATCAGAATTTTAATTTAAGCTCTATAATCAAAAATACACTAAACCTTTTTGCTGGAGAAGATGCTAATGACATTGCTTTTCCTGTTGACATTAAAGATGAGTTAAGTTATCAGCTTTATGGTGATCCGGTTAAGGTTAAACAGGTTTTTTTAAACCTGATTGAGAATATTTTAAAAAACTCAAAAAGTGGTAAGAAAACCATTGCCATTGAAGTAAAAAAACATATCGAAAACATCGACGATGTTGATATTGCTTTTAAAGTTACCACCAAAGACTTTGTACATATTCCTGAAGCTCAAAGAATTATCGGAATCGAAAAAAACAAGAAGCTCCGTAATACTGCTTTTATTAAATTATTAGATTTAAATATTGCTCACCGAATAATAGAGTCAATTGGCGGTACAATTGATATTGATTTTACATCCGAAAAGTTCGAATTTGTTTTTGTTCTTAACTTTAAAAAAGGTGACGAGATAATTGATTCAGCAACAATTAATGAATCAGATGCTATCGTTCCCATTGTTGATTTCGGCAATAAAATCGATTTAAAAGATGCAAATGTTTTGTTGGTTGAGGATAACTTAATAAACCAGAAGATCGTGCTATTAAGCCTTAAAAAATCGGTTAAAAGTGTTGATATTGCCAATAATGGTAAAGAAGCCTTAGACAAGTTTGGACTTGTAAAATATGATCTTATTTTGATGGATATACAAATGCCTATAATGAACGGTATTGTTACTACAAAGAAAATTAGAAGTATTGAAAAAAGCACCAATACTCACACTCCTATAATTGCGATTACAGCAAATGCCTTGCTTGGTGACAAAGAAGAATGTTTAGCTGCTGGAATGGATGATTATATTAGTAAACCTTTTCAGATTGAAACATTAATTAAAAAAATGGAGCAGCAGCTATCGAAAGGAAATGTGTAATCCAATTTTATTGTCCTAATCCGGGTCTTAATAAAAAATTCAGAAAATAATAATATTGTTCGAAATTACCCCGCAATTCATAGATACTTTTTTCAAGAATCACTTTTTGCTGATCAAGGGGTAGTTTATGAATTGTTAAGAGTAAGTGTCGGAATCGACGATATTTAAACTTTTTACCTTCGGGGCCACCAAATTGATCAGCATACCCATCAGAAAAGAAATAAAAGATATCGTTCCTTTGAAGCTTAATAGTTGTCTTTGTAATTTCAATACCATCGCCCTCATTTAAAAGACCAACAGAAAAACGATCGCCACGAATTTCTTCGATTTTATTATCTCTTACAAAATACATCGGCCTGAATGCACCAGCGAACTCAAGTTCATTTTTTTCTTTATCAACCACACACATAGCAACATCCATCCCATCTTTTAGCCTTATATTACTGCTATCCTTTCCAAAAGTAAGCTCAATTCCTTTATTAAGGTCATGTAAGATCTGATCAGCATTTTCAATTCCCTGATCATCGGTAATTTTACGTAGCAGTTCGAATCCAATTATCGACATAAATGCTCCGGGAACTCCGTGCCCTGTACAGTCAACAATAGCTAAAAATGTTTTATTATTCTTTTCGTTAACCCAATAAAAATCACCACTTACTATATCTTTAGCTTTGTGAAGCAAAAATGAATCGGGCAATAACCGACTAAACAGATTCATTGATGGCATTAATGCTTCCTGAATTCTTTTTGCATAAATTATACTATCGGTTATGTTTTTATTTTTTAGAGTAAGTTCCTCTTTTTGAACGGCTATTTGCTCAGCAACTAGTTCTTTTTCTTTTAATTCATAGTTGGTCTGACGTAAGTTCCTGGTTCTATACTGAATAAGGCTAAAAACAGAGAATATAGCCAGAATTATGTAAAGCGCATATGAGATAGGATGCTTCCAAATGGGCGTTTCGACAATTATCTGTAGCTCAGCACCATTTTCGTTCCAAACAAAATCACTATTAGATCCTTTTACCCTAAAAATATATTTCCCTGAAGGTAAGTTTGAAAAAGTGGCATACCTTCGATTACCAAGACTAATCCACTCATCTTCTATTCCTTCTAATTTATAGGCATAACTATTTTTTTCGGGCATAGAAAAATCAAGTACAGAAAACTCTATTGTAATAAGATTATTATCATAAGGTACATTAATTGTTTTATCCTTACCGATAGTTACGAATCTGTTTGTTTCTTCGCTTAATAACTCAATAGATGTTATTTCAACATTAGGTACAACTTGTTTTTTCTTTACCGAATCGGGATAAAAACTATTTAATCCTGAAATACCACCAAAAAACATCTCATCATCGCCAGATTTAAAGTATGCGCCGATATTAAACTCATAGTTTTGTAGCCCATCAGATATTCCAAAATTATAAAACTCCTCTTTCGCAGGATCAAATTTTGATATACCACGATTGGTACTCATCCATAGATTACCAGAATTATCCTGTAGGATTGCATAAATAATATTATTGGGTAACCCATCTTTCTCAGTATAGGTTTTAAATGTCTCGTCCTCAGGCCTAAACTTATTTAACCCATTTACTGTCCCAATCCACAAACA
>JAVEZW010000275.1:0-4839 GCA_034002805.1 Bacteroidales bacterium
CAGAAACTCGTCATAAATGGCCCGGAATTTTTTCTCGTTGTACATGTCGTTTGCTTTGAAGTAAACAGCAAACTTAAAGACCGGCATGGAAAATTAAAAGACGCAGTTCAGCGAATGCTTACTTTGCTTCCGGCAAATTAATAATTCTTGCATTAGAACCATCTGTATACCCATTTTTACAAAATACAGTTTTTAATGGTTCAAGTCTGTTTTCTGAATATTGCTTTAACGGATAAAGTTGGTTCCCTTCTGGTGCATAAAAGTATTTATTAGAAAATTCGATTATCTCGGGCATGCATCTAAAATGTTCTCTCAAAACGGTAACTCCATCACAAAAAAATCTTGCATGATCAAAAAAACTAAATTCTGTTCCAAAAAAATCAGAACGAGGAATACCTTTTAAATGCCGGTTAATATGCGGTTGCAAAGCATTTGCATCCACCCCAACATATTCGGGTGATGTTTGTTTGTCGTCTCCAACAATAATGATATTTTTAGAAATGTATAACAAGAAGATTGCATCTGGACCTAATTGACTGGCCTCATCAATTATAATATAGTCGTACATGCCTTGTTCTGGAGTGATGGTTTCTGCTACTTTGTAAAGAGGCATGATCCAACAAGGAACCGAGTCTTTACAATACTCCATTTCTTGTTGAGCTATCTTTCTAAATTTCATGGCTCTTTTACCTTTACCCGTCTTGCCAATTTTTCTGACTGCCATTACCCAAGCATCTAAATGTTGTCGTAAAAAGCGATTTTGTTGTAACCTTTCAACAACACTGGACCATGCCTTTTGTGATGCGAGTTTTGCAATGATTTTTTTCTCTTTATGTTCAAATTCTGAAAGTTCATTGAGTATTTGTTGTTCACAATCAATGTCCATCAATCTGATTATTTCATTTTGAGCATGCCTAAAAAATAGAGCCTCTTGAAAACGGGATATATATGAATTAGAAAAGGTTCCGGATTCAATTGATATCAATAGATTGGGTAGTACTTGTCCTAAACGGGCTTTAAAATTTACAAAATTCAAATATTGCTTTTTCCTTTCTGCTAACTCTTCTAGTTCAGCCAGCAAATGACTGTACGTAGAAAAATCAAGTTGTTGCAGGGCTGTTAAAAGCTTTGTTTTGATTGGATGAAAATTAAACTGGTTGAGATATATTTCTGCATTATTTATTATTTCCTCGTAGATATTTAGGTCATGTGACAAATAATTGTATTCTGCTTTTTTAATAAGCTCTACAATAATTTTTTTGTCAAAAGAAGCAACAGTAAGCTTTGAAAACTTCTCAATATCGGTACGAAGCTCTTCCGACTGATCGATAATATCAAAGAGTTTTGCTACTTCAGTACATATATTTTTGAAATACATGAATTTGTTGAAGTAGTTTCCTTTGGGGATTTCTTTATCCCATATTTCTGAAATCTCATTAAAGTCCTGCTGAATCTCTAAATCTCGGACGGCAATATCAAATTCGACTATTGTATCGCAGCGACTACCGTTAACTCTAATTTCGTCAATATAATAAAGCTTTTCTTTAATTTCTTTTGGCAGGAATGGTTTTCTCGCTTTAAATGTAAGCCCTGATAATTGATTCCCTCCTTTGAGAAAGTCAACCAAAGTTTGAGCATCGTTTTTTAATTGCTTTAAGCTTTTACCTGAAGGATATGTGATCTCAATATCTTTATCAATTTTTTTTAAATCAATCTTTTCAAATCTTTCAAGAATTTGCATAGACATTTCCAGTTTTTGCCTCCATTGAAAGGCATTTCCTTTAAAGTAAGAATGAATGATGTCACTTGAAAAATCAATTTGTAAGCTATCTGCTTGATTATATAGCCTATCTAGTCCTGTGAGCATTTCTATAAGCTTGTTGTAGTCAGTACATTCAATTGAGGTGTACTCATTTTTGGATGTGCGATACTTTAACAAACGTTCATTTATTTGCCTGTATTCTTGGACTTGTCCAGTCGTGGGTAACTTGTCAAATGAAGGAATGATATACTGATACTCTGACACATCAATTTGTTGATATTTCTTATGAAGGTCAATATATAATTCTAAATCGACAGTGATTTTCTCGTTATTAATATCACAAAATGAATCTTTATACCACTCATGTTTGGCAGAATCAATTTCTATAATTTCTGCAATTTCGGTAAGTGTGCCAGAATAAACTGAGTTTATTATTTGCTTTCGGGTGGTTTTCTCTTTTATTGCTATAAGGTCATTTTTATGCTCCGCAATATTTTCCTTTAACAACTGTAATTCAATTTCAAGATTATATATCTCTTTTTGATAATCATCTAAGTTAGCCTTTGAGAGTTCACTATTAATTGTATTTACGCTTGATTGTAGCCCTTGAATTGATGATGAATCGCCGCTTAATAAATTAACAGTCAAGTCCTGAAATTCAGAAGGAAGTTTATCTTTCAAAACTTCCAGTGCCCGTTTAGTATAGGCTGTTACTAAAACTTTTTTTCCTTTAGCAAGAAGATGGCAAATCAGATTTGCAATCGTGTGTGATTTCCCTGTTCCCGGAGGCCCCTGAACAAGAACTTTATTATTCCTCCGTGCTTTTAAAATTATTTCAATTTGTTCATCATTATATTCCTTTGGGAAAAATATTGAATCATCTGCTGAAAGTGAATGAAGGGTTTCGGAATTTGAAAAATCTTTCTGCAAATCATCATGGAATCCGATCAAATCATTCATCGTTTGAATTTCAATATCATCCTCTTCATTCTCTATGTTATTCAATATTTTTTCATAAAGTGCAGTAAAACTTCTTGTGTTTCGTTTTCGAAGTAATAACGCAGGAGAAAAGGAAATTGTGGGTTTAATATCAGTCGTATTTGGTTTCGCTATGGTATTACTATATCTGCCGTCCAGAGATACTCTTTCTGCAAACATTTGCAATGCATCTTCAATGCAATTTTCGTTAAATAAAGTATCGATACCTTTTTCTTTAAAATAGGATTCTATAGCCTTTTCTGCATCAATAATATTCTGAGAATCAAATTGCTCAAAAAGATCAAGAATCGAATCCGTTTCAATCTGAGGAACAGACTCTAAATTTGGACTTACTAAAATCTGAGAATCTTTTTGAGAATACTCATAATTTATATCTACACGTTGAGTTAATATGTGGCGAAAGATTCTTTCATTATTTGAATTACGTTTAAAGCTGAGTAATCCAATGCCTATTACCAATTCGTATTCTTCTCCAAATTGTTGCGATTTATTGAATATCCTGAAGAGTTGTTTATAGGCATTATTTAATCTTGTATAGATTGTAATTTCTTTTTCAAATTCTTCCTTTTTTACATTATAATCTATAAGATCATCAATCCATTTTTGATTAATATATTTATTCAGTTCTTCTTTAATTTCAGGATGATCATCTATTGAAAGGGTTTTGCCATCAGATACAATTGTTTCTTTTATAGCGGGCTCTGCTTCATCATTTATCAGGGAGGATGGTTCAATCCATTTTTCTAATTTGTCGGATAATTTTGCAAATACTGGTTCTGTTGGCTCTTTGGGTTTCTTAAGCCTAATCCAATAGTCGTTATCTGGACTGAAATCCGGTCTTACAACATTTTCAAATATCTTCGTCTCAGGTATATCATTAAGCCAAAACACTTCAGGATATTGAGCTTCTGAGGAGTCAATGTCCCTGACAGGATTACTTCTCAATTTAGAAAATTCTTTCAGGTAACTAAATATTTGTAGATATTTTTCCTTTTTCATTTTGCTCAATATTATTTTGTATCATTTAATTTTTTGTTGTGTTTATTCTCCGAATGCAAGGACAATTTAATCTTTCTTATTTATAGCTTGTTTTTTGACAAGGAGCGGGTTTCATTATCAGTTATTTACGTTGGTTTAAAAGTAAACAGTTGAGCAAATGTAAACAAGATGTGAAGGAAATATTTTTGTAGCTAATAATCACCCCTTTTATCCTTCGGACATTTTCCCCAATCAGAGGGATTTTGGTACCTCTTAAATTCAATTGCTTTTACACTTTAATGTATTTTACTTTCAATGTTCCGCCATACCAAACTCCTCTCCCAAACCGGGAGAGGGCAAAAGTCTTAGATTGACGACTCCATAATTTTCTCAATTTATGCCCCTATCCATCCATATCCAACAAAAAATACAATCGAGAAAGACACTAATCCAAATATTATTGACAAGATGATCGTCGAACCCGCGAATCCAAACATCAATCCGGCAACCAATCCGGAGACAACTGACATAAATAGTAATGAATCGGTCTTGATTTCCCAAATTATCTTTATCCTGTTTGAACCATGTTTTTCAATTCGGATTGACCCTTCCCTTAGGATTCTTAATGTTCTCTTTCCGGAAAGTGCTATATATCTTACAATCCCTTTAAATAGTATCGTATTATTATTATGAATTTCTGACCTAGCTTCAATAATTCGTAATTGCTCCTGTACCCTTTTCCTGAAAGAATCAATGTATAAATCCGGGTTTACGTTAATTTTTACTTCGTATGTTTCTGAATAGCTGGCTGGTATTTTCATGTGTATAAATTTTCAAAGTTGATTCGAATAATTCTCGTATTTACTTTAGTTTTTCAATCAAAATTCCAACGCATGGAATAGCCATTTATTCGCTTTGCGGATTTCCCTTTGGTCAATTCATTTTCGGTTGGCATGAGCTTTAGCTCTTATGGCTATTTCATACGTAAATAATTTCTATTAAATGAGCCTTTAAAGCCCATATGTTGTTTAAAATCAATAATTTTTAGAACTACAGACAAAAGAAAAGAAAGCACTTGTCTTTAAAGCAAATGCACGGTT
>JAVEZW010000276.1:0-4831 GCA_034002805.1 Bacteroidales bacterium
GGAGAACCTGGTGGCGGACCATTTTGGGTAAAACACAAAGACGGATCAATTGATTTACAGATCGTTGAATCGTCGCAAGTAAATCTAAAAGATCAAAATCAACAAACCATTTTAAAATCATCAACTCATTTTAATCCTGTTGATTTGGTTATTTCGGTAATTGATTTTAAAGGCAACAAATTTAATTTAACCATGTTTCGCGATCCGGAAACCGGATTTATTGCAAACAAAACCAAAGATGGAAAAACTATTAAAGCTCAGGAACTACCAGGATTATGGAATGGAGCAATGGCCAACTGGAATACTATTTTTGTTGAAGTTCCCATTTCGACATTTAATCCTGTAAAAACAGTAAACGATTTGTTAAGGCCGGAGCATCAGTAACTAAAGCACTCTGCCCGATTGGTGAACTAGAGTCCATCCATATACCCAGTTTGCTCCTTCAGGGTCAATTGCTCCTTTGTACGATACTGCCTCAAACCAATCTGCTGGATAACTGGCAAGATTAGTATTAACAATTCCTCCAGGAACAACATTTACATATGTATTTGTTATTTCTATACCGGGATCTGAAATCTCATTATTTAGTATGAAGTAGTTATCTAACTCTGTCTCCTGAGTTGTTAAATCTGCTGCAGAACTTGAAAATACCGAAAATATTTTGGTTGAATCCGAGCTAACTACATCATAGAACAAGTTGTTTTCGATCTGCAGGTTTCCTTTTTCAAACTGATCAAAGCTATCGTTTGTACCCGAAACATACTGAATACCAACACCTTTCTTTTGATTTAAAAAGATTGAATTAAAATATTTACCACCTGCATTATCCGAAAAAGTCATCAATTCGGATGAAGTAAGTAAGCCATTTCCAATATAGGTAACATTGTAAATCTCGGGAATACAATAAGGTTGGCCATAAACAGGATTGGTTCCTCCATCATGCTCGGCCAAATGATCACCCAGATAATATGATTGTAACGCCAGCCAAAACTGACCTTTTCCATGATATCCTTCATCAAAATCGAACGCATCATCGCCACAAAAAGCAGAAACAAGGTATTTGCAATTTACTGATCCACCAAAAAACTCAAAACCATCATCCTGATTTGAAATCACCTCTACATATTCTATAACTGTACCTGAACCAACACCGCCCAGGGTTAATCCATTTATTTCGTTTCCCTCACCTATATTTGTTCCACCATGACGAATAGAAACATATTTCAGAATACCGGAGTTGTCGTTATTAATTGAACCTCCATAAATACCTCGTGACTCAGTTACAGGAATACCTTCAACTCGCGCCTCATTAAACTCGTTATTCAGTTGAGCGTTTCCTAAAATTATAACACCACCCCATAAACCTCTGGCTTCGATAGGCACAGAACCTTCAAGATCGTCGCCTTCGACTGTAAATATAATTGGCTCTTCTTTAGTTCCTTCGGCAATGATTTTTCCACCCCGGGCGACAATCAGAGCACTTGCATTTTCACCCTGACCTGTTTTTGCTTTAATCACAGTTCCTGCCTCAATAGTTAATGTTTGTCCTGGATTTACAAACACAAAGCCATCAAGAATATAAACATTATCCTTTGTCCATGTGGTTATATTAATTCCATTTCCGTTATCCTCTATCAGATATTCTTTATCAACAATGATGTCGCTTTTTCGGCATGAGAAAATCGTAATAACAAGTAAAACCAGTGCAAGTATTTTGTGTTTTATTATCATCATTTCTTCGGATTAAAATTTATATTCGAGATTGAGGTACATAAAATACTTATTATCAATATTTTTAGCATAAGGAACCCAATCCTGATAATTTAGCGCAAGCCTGACATTCTTTATCGGACTAACCTGCAAACCTGCAATAATTGCACTTCCATCTTTATTAATATTCCACTGATAAGGATCTGCATCAATTGTATTCGACCATAACTGATCGTAGCGCCCAAATACCTCGATCAATTTATTGAACCGGTACAATCCATAAACAGAAAAGCCATTCAACTTCTGGTTTTTATTAAAATTATAGTTCTCTTTAATACTATATTCCACACCTGCTTTAATATTTGAATTATTATCAAATCCTAAAAAAGATGAATACGTTGTTTGAATTTCATCTTTTTCGGTATAATCGGCATATAACCGTATGATGATATATTTTAAAGGATTTATTGAAACTCCTAAAGCACTTTTATATGAATTGTCTGTTTGCAACTGATTATATCCCTCACCATTTGCCACGCAAAAATCAGTGGATATAAAATCATTGAATTTATAACTTGCCGAAACTCCCAGATCGGCAGAGCTACCAAATTTGTGTAAATCCTGAATTGATTGGTAGATATACCTGTGATCCCACATGTTTTCCTGTATTTTAAACTGAAACATGTCGATTAAACCGAAACTTAAAGAAAGCTTATTCCTTTTATAAATCAATCCGGCATTTCTGAAATAAGCATATCGCTTTAATAAATCGTATTGCGAAGTTTGATTTGGACTACCAATATCAAGTTTTAAAAGTGCAGTAAAATTTTCGGACATGTAATAGTTATATCCAAAATAAGCCCTCTGAACCTCAAATGCTGATTCGTAAACCGGAGAATTTACCTGTACATGGAAATTACTGAACACCGTGCCATTAAAATTTCCATATGGCTTAAATTCTGTATCGCTTTTCTCTTGCGCCTTGATCTGTAATGCATTTAAGCTTATTAATACAAAAAATGTTAAGTAAAATCGTTTTAAATTATTCATTATACCGTTTTTTTGAGAAACAATATTATCATTTTTTTTTGGTGTTAACATTAAATTAATATTAAGATAATAGAATGATTAAACTGAATTAATATTCATATAAAATGGCTAGTCTATTTTTGTTTCAGATAAAAACGAAAATTATAAAAACAAAATAAAATGAAAAAATTAGTAACCTTATTTATTTGTCTTGCAATTGTTTCTACAACTTTTGCAACTGGTACAACAAAAGTAAAAGAAAAATCTTCAGAAAGTGTTGCTTTAACAACAAAAGTATCGGGTAAAGTTATAGATAAGGCAACAGGCGAAACACTTGCAGGAGTAAAAATCAGATTAAACAACTCTGAAAATGCTGTTTATACCGATTTTGAAGGAAATTTTGAAATTAGTGGTGTAAGACCAGGTACAACCGAAATAATAGCAAGCTTTATTTCTTACAAAGAAACGAAAGAAACCATTACTATTTCGTTAGAGAAAACAAATACCTGCGATGTAAAAATAGAAAACATTATTGAGTAATATTTTTTTAATTCAAGTGATAGCCAGGATAATTTCCTGGCTATTTTTTTGCAATTTTAAATAACGTGAGTTCGACATAAGTCTAAATTGTTTCCATATTTTTTATTTTTTTATGCTCCAGCGGAGCAAAATCTTTATAGTAAAATATTAACGCAAAAATCAGCGCGTCAGAACTATTTCGTTCAATGGGCTTATGTCTTTTTGACGCGCAATGAAACAAAGACAAAATAGTACATAATTACATTTTTTTATGTGCTTTGCGCACCACATGGCTGATTTGCATGTAAAAAACTAAGTAATTGGTGCGCATTTCTTCATTAACTTTATCTTCTATAAAGATTTAGCTCCCATGGAGCTTTTTCTAATCCATTCTTAAGGTATTTTGAATATGATTAGATTATAATACAAGCTTATATTTTAATTTCTTACATCGAACTCAAGGTAAATAATAAATGTTTCTATAATTTGCTACAATTTTAAATAATACCTTGTCGTTAATAATCGAAACAAACTAAAATTAGACTTTATGAAAAATTACTTCTTAATTTTCCAGTTGATTTTTATCACTTTACAATCAAATGCAACCTTTGGCCAATCAAAGCAATCAAAAAAAGAACAATTTGTAAAATTTGAAAACGATTTATTTGTATCGAAGTACGAGCTTATCAATGCAGAGTACAAACTATTTTTAACCGACCTAAGAAAAACGGCTAGTAACGAGGATATATCTGATTACCTACCCGATTCAATATTATGGGTTAAATCGGTTGAGTATAGTTTTAACATGCCATATACTCAATTATATCACTGGCATCCTGCATATAATAATTACCCGGCAGTAAATCTTAAGAAAGAAGGTATTGAAAGCTATTGCACTTGGTTAACTGAGAAATATAATACTGATCCTAAAAGAGAATATAAAAAAGTGATTTTCAGGCTACCCACAGAAAGTGAATGGATGCAATTCTCGAAACCACTACCCGATCACCGATTACCCTGGTATGGTAATTTTGCATATAAAATGGATAAAAACAACAAGCCATTTGCCCTTGCAAATATAAAGGTAAAAGACTACGCAACAGATTCGTATGATTTTGTCTTTGATGGCGGGTTAATTACCCTTTCGGTTGGAAAATACGAACCAAACAGCTTGGGCCTTTTTGATATTATTGGCAATGTAGCTGAATATACAAGCGATGGCAAAATAAAAGGAGGAAGCTGGGCCAGCACGCTAGAAGAATGTTTTATAGATAAAACTCAGGATTACCCAATAACTGATCCAAGAGTTGGTTTTCGTTTAGTTATGGAAGTTATTGAAAAATAATACAAGGATTATTTTAATTAATTAGTAAAATAGGAGACTGTATCAAATGGAAGATTGTTGTCTCTTTTTTATACTCCATATCCAGATAGGCAATTGGAACAGCACTAATAATTAAAGTGTCGCACTTCGACTAGCTCAGTGTGACACTTTAATTTAACCTTTATGTTTGTCACTTTTTTATTATTCAGTTTTCAAGTAATCTTTTTGGTTAACAAGCTCGCCCTGTTC
>JAVEZW010000277.1:0-4810 GCA_034002805.1 Bacteroidales bacterium
CCTTTGCCTGTCATTGCATCTAAGCCGTTTTGATTCTTGAAATTTGATTTTTTGGGAAGATTTGAAGAATTAAGGCTACCTAATTTTGAGTTTGTTACCCAAGGTGGATTTCCAATTATTAGTAATTTTTCAGTTGGATACTGTTTAGAAATATTTTTAAAATCAAAATCGAAAATACTGCAATGTGTGATTGTTATTTCTGGTTTGTTACTGTCGGGATTTGATAGAAAATAATCGAGAATAATAAATTTAGTTTCCCAAACATACGGTTTATAAATTTCGATACCAAATACTTTCTTAATTGCTTTAAAATTAGATAACGAAGCAATTATAAAATTTCCTTTTCCACAAGTTGGCTCAATAATAATTTCAGGTGATATATCCCTTTTTGCCAAATACTTTGCAACCTTATTTGCTAAATCTTTATTAGTTTGAAAATCTCCATATTCGGCACGGTCAGGCTCTTCAACTGAACTTATGGCGACAATAGAAACAGATTCTTTCAATGCCTGAAAATCATCTTCATTTTCAAAAAAAATATTGATGCCGAAGGCATCAAATATTTTTTGATTGGCATTTTCAAAAGACGAAGTATTTTTAAAAAAGTCTTTTAAAAACGTGCAAACTTGCAATGAAATATTTGCTTCAAATATTCTCATTACTTGGCTACTTTATCAATTACTTTACTAATTCCTTGTACTGCCTTATCAAGCGTAACAACCCTTTGATATTGAAGTCGCCATTGTAAAGCGTTTGAAATTGTCAAATATCCTTGAACGGGTGGTGTTTTTAGAATTTGTTTTGCTAACTGATTTAGAGTTATTTCATCGGCTGGAATATTTTTATCGTTCAAGTACGCGACAATATCTTCAACATTAGCCTTATCCTTAACCATTTCACGCAAACGATAAGTTGTAGTATAATCGGCTGTCCTTTCTTTTGAAATGAATGAGCAACTCACAAAATCAAGTTTAGCTGTTTTTGTTTTGGGGTCATCTATTTTGTCATAAACAAAAACAAGTAAGTTGTACCCAAGTCCAAAAATCTTTTGTTTAGCATCTTTAAACGGACAAGATGATTGTGGTTGCTTTATTGAAGTAACCTTAATATCCGTAAGTATGTCGTCAGATGGTAAATCAATTCCATTTGCAGATGAACCAATTGTTGTTTTGTATTTTGAGTTTAATTGCTCTTGAAACTTATGTTCGATATGTGTTCCTACTGCTTTTCCGTCAGTTACCCCAAAAAGTGATTTATTTTGAATTTTCGATTCAGCGATGCAAAAAGCTTTGGCTTCAGCTTTTAGTTTATCTATTGTCAGTTTATCTTTCATTCTAATTCCTTGTATTTTAGTTTACAAATTTAATCATTTTTTCTGTCATTTGGTACGCTGTCGGTTTTCTTAGCATGAGGCATAACGGTTTGACTATGTGCAGTTGGGGATTTGCGGGCTACAAATCAGTCAAACTGCAATTTTGTTGGCGCGTGTTGCCAACCCTTTTGATTCGAGATAGAACCCCCAATTGTCATATAGTTTTTGTTGGGTGCTGGCCTTTATTTATTTGATCAATTGAAATAAAGTCAAGACCTCTAGTCAATAAGCGAATTATGTCGGGATCTCCAGGAAATTTCTTGAGACATTTAGAATACAAATCAATATTTAGAGAGTCAACATGCTCTAAAATTTGAGATAATTTATCAAAGACATTTTTTTTGTCTGGATTTTCCTCTGATAACAACTTTTCTAAATCTTCCTTAACAGATTTAATTCTGTAATGAGTCAAATGATCATTAAATATGCTTTTACCATAAGCTTTAATCTCAATTATAATTGCATCTTTTTCGTTTTTCAAATTATATAACTCTGTTCGAAGATTTTTAAGCTCGATTTTAGAGTCATTCAAGTTTTTATTTCCATTTATTATGTTGACAGCAATAAATAAACCGAACACGGCAAATGAAATTGTAACGAATAGATTCATTCTCTCAAGATAATTTTCATAATTGACAACTATTTTATCATCGTGTGAGGAAACTACTTCTTTTGGGGTAGTTTGTTTTGAAATTCCTAGAGAATCAACACAAGCCGAATAAATAAATAAACTTGTAGGTATCAATAAAACTATAACAAGGATTATCTTTTTCATTTTTTTTCTATTGTATTTATACAGTTTTTCAATTCTTCCATATTTGAAGAAAGAGGTTTGTTTATATAGAATAGATTTTTATCTCCTTCAAAATAGCTTTGAAAATTGTTTTTACTCAAAGCCGAGATAATAATTATTGGAAGCTTTAGGTTCCCTTTTCTTATTTGTTTATAAAATAAAACACCTACTTCTGGATATGCTCCAAGCGTAAATTTTTCTCCAACAATAAACATTAAATCCAAAAGTAAAATATCATACTGATGAACTTGTCCAAGTTTTTGAAAAGCTTCATCAGAATTTGTAATAACATCTACGGTATGACCTTCTCTTTCTATTAATTCCTTTACCGGTTCCGTAAATTCATAACTATCGTCAATCAACAGTATTTTCATGATTTATATTTTTTTAAATAATAATTCAAACCTCGTTGGATTATTTAAGTTCGTAAGAAGAATTTTACCCGAATTTATATTCATAATCTCACGAGCAAGATACAATCCTATTCCAGAGCCTTCAAATTTCTTCGATTCAACTTCCTCAGTTCTATAATATTTTCTATAGATAAGATCTTTTTCATTATCTTGAATTGTAACAATACTATAATTCTCAACTATTACCTTGCAAAAATCACGTTCCTCTTTACCAAAAATAGTTATCACAGAATCTGGTTTTGAATATTTTATCGCATTATCAACAATTACATGAAATGCCATCTGAGAAGAATTTTTATCACATTCGATGGGTGAAATATTTAAACTGTCAATATTAATTACGACTCTTTTACCTTTCTTTTCAGCATATAATTTTGAGAATGAAGCAATTGGTATTACTACATCTTTAAATAACGAACATTTAGTAATCTCTTTTACCAAATCTTGGGCATCAAATGAGAGAGAATTTACAACGTACATTAATCTTGAACCGACAACCTCTAAATCAATTAGTACCTCATTTATTTTTTTCGGTATATTGTTTTCTGAAAGAAGGAATTCGTCACAAAGTCTATATTTTATTCTAGTTGAAGCTGTCGTAATTAAAGTTAATGGTGTTTTTATTTCATGTCTATATGTCCGTAAAAACTCTGTTAATTCTTTATTTTCTTCTTTTTGCTTTAATATTTCTTTAATCTTATTTTGCTCTTCCTCAATGAATTTCTGTTCAATATTATATTGATAAGCTATATTTTCCGCTAAATCTGTTAAAATAGATATGTCGATCTTATTAAAACTAATAACTAAATTTCTATCCCTGTCGAGCTTGTTTTTTACCCTTAAAACACCGATTGGCTTAATTATATTGGTTGCTGAAATAGGTAATCCTATCCAATTTTCGGGGGAATGTTTTGTTTTCTCATCAAATTGGTGGGAGTTCTTAGGATGTGAATTGATGTCATAAACACATTCTAGCTTATTATTTCTAAATATTTGTGATGTAATTGAATCATCATTAATATCATAAGGTTTAATCCCAATAATGCTATTATCTCCACAATGATCAAGAGCAGATAGTTTAAGTCTTCCATCACTGTCTGTTATAAAAATTGAAGCTGCCTCCCAGTCGAGTTCTTTAGTTATTAACTTAACACATGAGGCCAAATAACTTTGAAAATTCCCAACCTTAAAAGTTTCGGTGAGATCAGAAATAGTTTTGTTTAGTGAGACAACTTTAGGATAATAATCTTTAGAAAATTTTAATCCTAAAATTTCCTTTATTAAAGCAACAGATTCATCTCTCAATTCATAATCATCCAACTCTGAAAAGAAATTCGCAATAAGGAAATTGGATGAATGATTATCTGTAATACTTAGTTCTATTTTTATTCTATTTGTTGTTCTAATTTTTTGCAGTTCTTGGTTTTTAGTTTTTCCTACATCGAATTTTTCGCATATATATCCGTTTTTTTCCTGAAACAAAGAAATTTGATCAGAAAATTCATCTTTCTTTTTGAATTTATTAGATACCTTAAACGAGGATGTTAGATAGGTAAAGTAATTTGTCAAATCATTATACAACCAAAGAGAATAATGATTACAAAAAACATATGTGTTAATTTCCTTTAATGTTTCATCAATAGTGCAATTGTAATTTACAAATACTCTATTTATTAATCTCTCTTTATTGACCAATCTGAATGAATTACATATATTTTCAATATAAAATTTCGTTCTAGATGGATTGTAAAATAGTTTATTCTTAACGTTATTTATAAACAAAGACTTATCATCAAATATCAAATGGTAATTTTGAGTATCCTCGCACTTCAAATTAATTATAGCATTTATGAGATTTCCTTTGATTATCTTGTTATTTAGATTCATCAGTTCATTTTCGTCATCAATTCTATGAAATTGGATTATAGAAAAATCAATTTGGGATAACTCAACCCAATAATTTTTTGAAATCTTATATATTACTTTTATGTTGTCCATATTTTGTAAGTTCGTTAGTCTGAAAGCATTTTCTAAAATTATTATTTTGAATTGAATAATTCATATCTATCTAACAATTAATTAAGTGCCGTTTTCAGGCTTGCACCCAACGGCAGTCTGTCTAAAAACCCATTTGTCTGAATGCTATTTGAGAACTTTTAAAGGAGCTAAAAGGCAGATTAATAATTCCCGTTTTTTCCATCGTTCGCTCGAGTTTTTGGTTTATATGGTTTA
>JAVEZW010000278.1:0-4801 GCA_034002805.1 Bacteroidales bacterium
CTTACTCTTGAGACAGGTAAATATGGAGTAGAAGCTATGGCTTTGCTTGATAAAGCAAATACAACAAGCTATGGAAATCCTGAAATCACTAAAGTGAACATCGGTGTTCGCAATAACCCTGGGATACTTATCAGTGGTCACGATTTAAAAGATATGGAAGAGCTTTTAAAACAGACCGAAGGAACAGGTGTAGATGTTTATACACACAGCGAAATGTTGCCTGCAAACTATTATCCAGCCTTTAAAAAATACAAGCAATTTGTAGGTAACTATGGTAATGCATGGTGGAAACAAAAAGAAGAATTTGAAAGCTTTAACGGACCTATACTATTCACAACCAACTGCCTTGTGCCACCCGCCAAAGATGCAAAATACCGCGATAAAGTTTATACTACAGGTGCTGCTGGTTTTGATGGTTTCCCTCATATTGCTGACAGAGTGAATGGTAAACCAAAAGATTTCTCAGCGATTATTGAACATGCAAAGAAATGTGCCTCTCCAGTAGAAATTGAAAAAGGCGAAATAATCGGTGGTTTTGCCCATAATCAGGTTACTTTGTTAGCCGATAAAGTTGTAGATGCAGTTAAATCAGGAGCTATTAAGAAGTTCTTTGTTATGGCTGGTTGCGATGGCCGTATGAAAGATCGTGATTATTATACTCAGTTTGCTGATAATTTACCAAAAGACACCGTTATTCTTACTGCGGGTTGTGCAAAATACAGATATAACAAACTTCCTCTCGGCGATATCGGTGGAATACCAAGAGTTCTGGATGCAGGTCAGTGCAACGACAGCTACTCATTAGCGGTAATTGCTCTTAAACTAAAAGAGATATTTAAACTAAACGATATTAACGAATTACCTATTGCTTATAATATTGCATGGTACGAGCAAAAAGCTGTAATTGTGCTTTTAGGATTGTTATACCTTGGTGTTAAAAAAATCCATTTAGGCCCAACATTACCTGCATTCTTATCGCCAAATGTTGCCAAAGTACTTGTTGAAACATTCGGAATAAGCGGTATCGGAACCGTTGATGATGATATCAAATTATTTTTAAATTAATTTTTTGATAATCCAATTATTGATTTTAAACATGCTAATAACCCTGGCTAAATTGCCGGGGTTATTTTTAAAAACAACCAAAAAATATGAAAACAATAAAATATACTGATGCTGAATCAAGACCTAATCCTCACGGAGTAGATGCAAGAAACTTATACGATAATGAACATGCCATGGTAACCCATATATTACTAAAACCAGGTGAGCAATTAAAAAAACACATTACACCAGTAGATGTTTTCTTCTATGTACTCGAAGGGACAGGAGTTGTTGAAGTAGGTGACGAACTGCTTGAGGTTACAAAAGATACCTTAATTGATAGCCCAGCAAAAATCCCACATTGCTGGTACAATAAGAGCAGCAGCAACTTAAGAATTCTAGTAACTAAAGTTCCAAAACCTCAGGGACAAACAAAAGTGCTTTAATTCTGTTTAAGATTTAAACCCTTGCTTATGGATAAAAGGATCGACCGCGAAAAAAAGGTAGTAACCTTAATGGTTAAGCAGTATTGCGAAGACAATCATTCACCGAATGAACTATGTGTCGAATGCTCTGATTTACTGGAATATGCTTACGCCAGATTGCTTTGTTGTCCTTTTGCCGAAGACAAACCGGTTTGTTCAAAGTGCACCATTCACTGCTATAATAAAAACTATAAAAACCAAATTATAAATGTAATGCGTCACTCCGGCCCTAAGATGATCTATAAATATCCAAAAGACACGATTTTGTATTTCTGGGACAAATTAAAAAACATTAATCACAAAATAAGATAATGCAAATTCAAAATCTAAGTAATTCGCCTAAAGTACCATTTAACCTGGATGCCTTTATTCTGCACTCCGAAAAGACAGTTGAACTGGTCCATATACTTATTAAACCCGGCGAAAAACTTGAAGAACATCAGAATCCGTTCGATGTTATATTTTTTTTAATTGAAGGATCTGGTATTTTATCTGTCGATGGGCGAAATCATCATCTTAAATCAAATGATACCATTAAAATAATATCAAGCAAAATGCGTGGTTGGGAAAATAACACAGATCACGATTTGCGCTTGCTTGTAATTAAACTCCTCTAAATTGATTTTGATTGAATAAAACAATCTTTTATCTTTCCGAAAAATTTAAAGTAAAAAATATGATTCGGAACATTTTTAAAATTACAGCATTAATAGCCATTATAGGATTATTTGGTTGTCAGAAACCAACCAAAGAAATAAATCCCGATGAGTATGCAAAATCCATTCAGGAATGGAAAGAAAAAAGACTTACTAATTTAAAATCGGAGAATGGCTGGCTAAATCTTGTTGGTTTATATTGGCTAAACGAAGGCCAGAATCCTTTTGGCAGCAGTCCGGTAAATAACATCATATTTCCAGAAAAAGCACCCGAATTTATTGGTACAGTTATTCTTTATAAGGGAAATATGAGCGTAACCATTGATAAAGATATCAATGTTTTAATAAACGACTCATTATTAAAAGAGTATGATGTAAGAGCTGATTCTGATGGCAATCCCACTCTATTCAAAATGGGTTCGTTCAGGTGGCATTTTATTCAACGAGGTGATCGATATGGAATTAGACTAAGAGATTTAGAAAGTCCATTAATTGCTGCTATAAATGAGATTCCTTCTTTTCCGGTTGATCTTAACTGGAGAATTAAAGCTTCTTTTGATCGTTTTGATGAACCAAAAGAAATTGCTATTCCGAATGTTCTCGGTGATACAAGTTTCGAAAAGTATTATGGTATTCTTCGATTTATGATTGGCGAAAATGAATATTCGCTAATTCCAACAGGAAATGGAATAACCGAAGATTTTTTTGTGATTTTTGCTGATGGAACAAGTGCCGAGGAAACTTATGGTGCTGGAAGATTCCTTTCTGTTGAAAAACCTGATGAAAATGGAATAACTTATATTGATTTTAACAAAGCAACAAATCCTCCTTGTGCATTTACGGCTTATGCCACATGTCCTTTGCCTCCAAAAGAAAACATTTTAAATGTGAAAATACTGGCAGGTGAAAAAGTAAGCGAACATATTGGTAAACATTAAAAAAGGCAGCCTCTTGGCTGCCTTCCTTTTATTCTTCAGTAATCTTATACTCTACTCCTCTTTCTTTTAAATAACTTAAAATATACTGATAGTTTTTTTCTTCGGCCCCAATATATTCTGGTGGACAAATACCTTTGTGGTTAATCATTCCGTTGATAAACAAATTGGCAATGGCCGTGCAGGTATAACCTGTAGTTTTTGCCATTGATGTTGTTTCAGTAGCTTTATCGTAACAATCAAAAAGATCATAAGTAAATTTCTTTTCGTTATTGTTAACCGAGCCTTTAATAATAACCCGCATCATGGTAAAATCTTCTTCTTTATCTTTAAGTTCCCAAACCGGGAATAAGAGTTTTGAGGTAAAATCGATTGGTCGTATTAAATGTCCATCAACTAAAATTTGTTGATCAGAGAAAAACCCGGTTTCTCTTAATACTTTAATATATTCAATAGTTCCGGGATAACGAAGAGTTTTTTCAATCATATTAGGCACTTTCATGGTTTTGAGCAACGTTCTTAACCCATCAGAGTTCCATGCCTCCAGGGTTCCAATAGGCTCAAACTGTTTAATTTCAGCTTCAGATAATGCTTCGCGAACTACCATATCGCCATGTAAAACATAACGGGCAGAACCTATATACTCTTCCAGAACATCCATTGGCGAAAAAACAGCTTTGTACTCGTAAGGCCATTCGCGTTTAAAAGGTAATCCTCCGCCATAACATTTATAGCTATTTACCTTCATCTTTGCATTATGATATCCAAGAATTATATTGCCCATACCGGGAGAAACGCCTGCATCAACAATAACAGTAACATTATGCTGTTTGGCAAGTTGATCCAACTCAAAAGGATCTTGTCTGAAAAACGAAATATCGATAATATTTTTTCCGGCAAGGATAGCTTGTTTAACTGCTTCAAAACCCATGTAACCGGGCAAACATCCGATTAACAGATCAAAATCCTTAACGGCATCCTTAAACTCATTGGTATCAGAAAGATCGGCAATAATGGTTTTTATCTTTGAATATTTTTGCAGTTTTTCCAGGTTCGACGGATTAATATCGATAGAAGTAACATCAAAAGACTTGGAGAGATCTATAGCAATTGCTTTTCCAACTAGGCCTACTCCCAAAACAGCTATTTTTTTCATATTAGTTGATGTTAGATAATTATTTTTTTTGATTTAATACTTATGGTAAATCAAACTATTGAGATTTCCTGCGGTTTATTTCATCGCGGATTCTTGAGGCGCGCTCATATTCTTCATTTTTAACAGCTTCATCAAGTAACTGTTCTAATATATCAGTATCTGTTGATTTGAACTCATCGTCATCTGCAGAGTTTGAGATGTTTTTCTCAGGTTTTGTCTTTACAGAATATTTTGAGCTGTCTTTTTCATCAGGAACAATATCAATAACAATTCCGGCTTTCTTAAGTATATCTTCTGTTGTATAAATCGGGCATTTAAAACGCAGAGCAAGTGCAATTGCGTCAGAAGTTCTGGCATCAATTGAAATATCTTTACCTCCGTTATTACAAATTAGCTGTGAATAAAAAACACCTTCTTCAAGTCGATAGATATTTACTTCGGTAATGCTTATCCCAAAAGACATTGAAAAATTTAAAAACAAATCGTGAGTAAGAGGCCTTGGTGGTTTCAACCCTTCGAGCTGAA
>JAVEZW010000279.1:0-3300 GCA_034002805.1 Bacteroidales bacterium
AACAAAATTCTTCTCTGCCATTTTTCTCTCAACTTAGTTTATCAATCAGGTTACAAATATCACTAAAAATTTTGTCAATATCACCTAAACCATTAACAGATTGATATTTATTTAGATTTTTATAATAATCTTTTATTATTAAGGTGTTTTTTTCAAAGATCGCTAATCTCTTTTCAATAATTTCTTTGCAGGTATCATCTGGTCGTTTTGATGTTTCGGCTCTGTTTAATAACCGATCGACAATACTTGCATTATCCAGCTCAATGGATATCAAGGCCGTAACATCTGAATTGTATTTCGAAAGTATTTCTTTAAATCTATCAGCTTGAAAAACAGTTCTGGGAAATCCATCAAAAATAAATCCATTACAAGGTACATGCTTTTCTATTTCCTGTGTAATAAGCTGAACTGCAATATCATCAGACACATAATTGCCATGATCAATTAGCTTACTAGCTTCAATACCAAGCAATGTCTTTTTCTCAATGTTTTCGCGTAGAATATCACCTGTAGAAATATGTACTAATCCATATTTATTGACTAGCAATTGCGATTGCGTTCCTTTTCCTGCACCCGGAGGCCCGAACAAAATAATATTAAGCATTCGAAAAATTAACTTTTATGGAATCAAGGTATAAATATCGGGAAGATTTCTGCCTAAACCATCATAATCAAGGCCATAACCAATAATAAAATCATTTGGTATTTCTTTCCCGATGTAATCGATATGGATATTCTTTTTATACGCCTCGGGCTTAAACAAAAACGTTGACACTTTAATATCGGCAGGATTGAGCTTTTGCAACTCATGTACTATTTGTTCGAGCGTTATTCCGGTATCAACAATATCTTCGAGTACAATAACATGGCGACCCTGAATCTTTTCGTTAATACCAATTAATTCTTTTACGTTGCCAGTAGACGCTGTTCCAAGGTATGATGATAGCTTAAGAAAAGTTATTTCGCAATTAAAATCAATTTGTTTTAAAAGATCAGCGGTAAACATAAAAGATCCGTTTAAGATACTTATAAACAATGGCGTTTCCTTACCTTTATAATCTGAATTGATTCTTTTACCCAATTGTTTTATAATTGATTGTATCTCTTCGGAGCCAAGGCTAACTCCAAATTCCTTATCTTTTAGTTTTATTTTTTTCATTGCGTATGAAATATTTCAATTTTAAGTATCTTGCGAAGATAAAAATTAATGCGCAAAGTTACATTTTTCAATTGTAAAATCTGAATTTTATGAAAGCAAAAGTAAGTATTATAATGGGTAGCACTTCGGATCTGCCAGTAATGGAAAAAGCAGCTAAAGTACTAAATGACTTTAAAATACCTTTTGAGATCAATGCACTTTCCGCTCATCGTACACCCGAAGAAGTAGAAAAATTTGCAAAATCGGCACGCGAAAATGGCATTGAAGTAATTATTGCAGGTGCAGGAATGGCTGCGCATTTGCCGGGTGTAATTGCAGCAATGACTACCGTACCAGTAATTGGGGTTCCAATTAATGCATCTCTTAACGGACTGGATTCGCTTTTAGCCATTGTACAAATGCCTCCCGGCATTCCTGTTGCAACAGTTGGGATTGATGGAGCTCAAAACGCCGGTATTCTTGCCGTTCAAATTCTTGCAACAGCTGATGAAAAACTAAAAAATGCATTAGATGATTTTAAAAAAGAGTTAAAATCGAAAATTGTTAAGGCAAACGAAGATTTATCAAAAGTAAAATTTGATTATAAAACAAACTAATTGATAAGTATTCTGCTTTAACCACTTACATTTATTAGCGTATACATGAAAAGAGTTAAACTCTTTATCGTTTTTTTTATATTTATTTGGATTCTGCAGCATTCTGTTGGATTTGCTCAGGTTGATTACACAACAGCTGGAGCGAGAAGTTCTGCAATGGCAAATACTTCGGTTGTTTTGACCGACTTTTGGTCGGTTTATAACAATCAGGCCGGATTAGGCTATTTGCAGCAAATCACAATCGGTGCTTTTCACCGATCAGGATTTATCTCAGAACAAAACACTCAGGGCATTGCTGTTGCTGTTCCGACCAAAACAGGTACACTGGCTGCAACATTTGATTATTATGGTTTTACCTCATACAACGAGATGAAAGCCGGATTAGCATTCGGAAGAACCTTTACCGAATATTTTTCGGCAGGGATAAAACTCAATTACCTTTATACTCAAATAGCCGGTGAATATGGCTCTGAAGATGCCGTTACCTTCGAAGTAGGCATTTTATCGAAACCAATCGACAACCTTTTTGTGGGTGTAAGTGTTTACAACCCATCGCGAAGCAAGCTGGGAAGCGAACCTATTCCAACGATCTACAAAGCCGGTATCGGTTATCTATTCTCAGATAAAGCATTGCTGGCCATTGAAACCGAAAAAGATCTGGATGAAAAAGCTATTTTTAAGGCTGGTCTTGATTATCAGCTTATTAGTTTAGTCTCGATTCAGGCAGGTATTTCAACCAACCCGTCGAATTATTCATTTGGCGTTGGAATACATTATACAGGCATAAACCTTCATATTGGTTTTTTAAAACATCAGACCTTAGGTTTTACTCCTTCATTTTCGCTCAGTTATGGGTTTTAAATTGCCATTCAGGCATTTTCGATTTATCCTTTCTTTTTTACTGATATTTTTCAGCATAAGTTCTTTTGCTCAGGATGAAAACATTAAAAAACTAGTTCTTGAAGATTTAATTGAAAATATCGCCTCATCAACCGATGCTGAACTTGATTATACAACTATTTTTGAGGATCTGAATTACTTTTTAAACAACCCATTGAATTTAAATTCTGCCACAATTGAAGAACTAGAAAAATTACAGATTCTAAGCGATTTTCAGATAAAAAGTTTACTTGATTATATTAAACAAAATGGCGAAATGCTCTCCATTTATGAACTTCAGCTTGTTTTTGGATTTACACAGCAGGATATCAATCTGTTAATCCCTTTTGTAACTACCTCAAAATCTGAACAAAAACAAACCTTCAACTTAAAAAATGCTTTAAGACACAGCAATAACCAAGTTTTTATTCGGGCACAGCAAATTATCGAGCAGCAGCAAGGATACGCTCCTATCAGCGATTCTGCTCTGGTGTTAAAACCCGACTCCCGCTATCTGGGTAGCCCGATAAAACTATATACTCGGTATAAGTATAATTATAAAGACTTGATAAGCTTTGGCATTACAGCAGAAAAAGATGCCGGCGAAGAATTTTTTAAAGGAAGCAATACCCATGGATTTGATTTTTATTCAGGTCATTTGGTAAT
>JAVEZW010000279.1:3400-4785 GCA_034002805.1 Bacteroidales bacterium
GCTTATTTAAATGGGATGTTTGTGAATTTTGCCCCGCAGGTTTCTCTTTCTGTATTACACAGATATTACGACAAAGATTATCAGGCTAACTATGGCAATGCTTTTGGTGAATCATCGGGCACGAATAATGAATCCGGGTTGTATTTTGGTATCGAAGTATATCCTATTAAGCGATGGAAAATTTCAGCTTATTATGATACATATAAGTTTCCGTGGTTAACCAGCTCAACTGATGCTCCATCAGAAGGAAACGACTATTCTCTTCAGGCAGATTTTAATGCTTCGAGAGATGTAAATATGTATTTTAGATTTAAATATGAGGAAAAACAAATCAACCATCCACAAACAACTGGATTAATAGAAATTACATCTCAGGAAAATCTGAAAATCAGATATCATTTGAGTTATAATCTCAGCCGGCAACTCACCTTAAAAAGCAGAATTGAAACCTCACGATATCAAAAGGGAGATTCAAGATCAGAATATGGCTACATGATTTACCAGGATATTTTTTATAGTTTAAATCGTATCCCGTTAAATTTTAACCTTCGATTTGCTGTTTTTGATACTGACACTTACAATTCCCGTATTTACGCATACGAAAGCGATATGCTATATAACTATTCAGTACCGGCCTACTATTCAAAAGGAACGAGGTTCTACCTTAATATAAAATACACAATTACAGAATTTCTAGATATCTGGATTCGCTATTCACAAACCTATTACTCGGATCTTGATGTCATTTCATCTGGATTAGCTGAAATTGACGGAAATACCAAATCCGAAATAAAAGCACAAATCAGAATCAGGTTTTGATTTATTACAAACTGGTTTTTTAATCTAAAGAAGATTATGCATTAATAAAATCAATTATAAATTTCATAATGTTCTATAATAGATAATATAATTTCGGATTATTAAAACCTTTGTTCTATTTTTACCACCCGGATATTAATACAGATAGCATGAATTCATTAGAATCTTATTTCGAACAGTTCCGGAAAAACATTGTAGGTATTGATTCTACTTACATCTCACCCAATGGAGTACAAAAAATTATTTATGCCGACTGGATTGCCAGTGGACGGCTTTATGCTCCCATTGAGCGAAAAATGCTTGAGCAATTTGGTCCATTTGTAGCCAATACGCATACCGAAACCAGTGAAACTGGCACTCTGATGACTCATAGCTATCATTATGCCCAAAAAATGATAAAAAAGCACGTTAATGCTTCGAAAGATGATGTGTTTATTCAGGCAGGATTTGGAATGACCGCTGTGGTTAATAAGCTGCAGCGGATTATGGGTTTTAAAGGTTGCGGAATGCTTAAACACAAAGACTGCATTCGCGAAACCGATCGGCCAATTGTTTTCATAACACAC
>JAVEZW010000280.1:0-4776 GCA_034002805.1 Bacteroidales bacterium
GAAAATGCAATGGACGAAAGTCGTATTTTCAGTGGTAGTTTATCGTATAAAAAAGGAGCAGCTCTGCTGCACATGATTAGATATCAGATAAATAACGACGAGCAGTTCTATTTGGCTCTGCAAAACTATTTAACAGAATACAAAAACAGCGTTGCAACTGGTGAGGATTTTAAAAATAGCATAGAAGAAACTTCTCAAATGGATTTTGATTTGTTCTTTGATCAATGGTATTATGGTAAAGGCTACCCTACTATGAATATTGGTTATTCCCAAACAACAGACACTTTAACCATGAAAGTTACACAAAGAACAACAACTACAGCAACTCCTCTTTTTAATATGTATATCGAATATAAAATTTACTACCAGAGCAGCGACACAGTGGTTAGGCTTTATCAGGATGTTAGTCCTCAAACATATAAAATTCCTATAAAAGAAAAGGTTAGAAGCATCTCTGTTGATCCAAACAATAAAATTATGAATGGTTCTGGTGTTGTTGTATCTTCAGAGGAATTAGAGCTGGTTAGCTTTAGTTTTGAAATTTATCCAAATCCTGCTGAAAAAACACTAAACATTTCTTTAAATGGACTAGATAATAACTCACTAAAAACAATCGAGGTTTATAATTTAAGCGGGATTTTGGTAGTTAAAAAACTACTTCAGGAAAACGAAAGTGTTTTAGATATTTCTGAAATAGTTGCTGGAATCTACACTATTCGAATTTCGGGTGAGAATGGTTCTGTCGTAAAACGATTTATTAAAAAATAACAACTTACTATTATTTAAGTTAAAAAAGGCCTGCCGTTTCAAATGTCAGGCCTTTTTGCTTTTAATTTGCCTGCTTTTGATTAAAACCACTGAATTATAACTTATAATTTTTTACCTCGTATAATAATTTAAATAAGCTTTTATTCCCTAAACCAACTATTCTTTAAAAAGGAGGTAATTATGAAAACCCATTTTATATGCCCCAGATGTAAAGGTTTTTTGGATGTTGGTGAACAAATCGTTTTAGCTGCAAGTACCAAGAACCATCAAGCCGGATTAATTTTTCTCAGTCCAGAGTTAGGAAATTATTCTGTTACTACAAATCCTCAATTTAGAATAAACCTTGGCGAGAAATATGATTTTTATTGTCCCATTTGCCATGAAAAACTAGCAACCGATATTCACGATAACCTATCGCGAGTTATGCTTGTTGATGAAAATAGTAATCATTTTGAGGTTCTGTTCAGTAAAATTGCCGGAGAAAAAAGCACTTACAAAATCATTGGAAAGTCTGCTGAATTATATGGAGATCACAAAGAAAATTATTTGAATTTTATTAATCTGAGCGAACTAAGATGAAGTAAATGGGGGCCTTAAGGCCCCTTTATTCTTCCTTTAATGGTCTGAAACCATTTCCAATTACTTCGTGAGCATCAATAACTGTCATAAATGCATTAGGATCAATCTCGCGAATATAATCTTCGAGCATGGCCTGTTCGCGACGATTAACGTTAGTAAATATAATTTTCTTATCTAAACCCTTATACATCCCTGTTCCGTTAATAAATGTTCCTCCTCTATTAAGATCTACAATAATCTTATTTCTAATTTCTTCGTACTTATCTGAAATTATAAAAAGAGCCTTATCATAACTTATACCCTGCATAGTTGCATCGATAACTTTACCGGTGATATAGATAACAATCCATGAGTATAAAGGAATTTTCCAGTCTTTAAATACAATCAATCCTAATAACACAATAATTGAATCAACAAAGATTAGCAGAATACCTAATGACATTCGGGTATATTTAGCTGCAATCATCGCAATAATATCTGAGCCTCCGGATGTTGCTTTTGATTTAAAAATTAGCCCAAGGCCAAATCCTATAAGTACGCCTCCAAAAACACACGACAGAAGAACATCATCTACTAAAGCACCATCAAAACGAGCATCTAATAGATCAATAAAAATTGAGGTGATAACAAATCCAACGATGGTTTTTACCCCAAATTTAGGACCAAGAATCTTAATGCCAAGAATCGTTAATGGTATATTTAAAACAAGCCCAACAAAACCGATCCCAAGACCATCTTTAAATAGTGGCTGAGAGAAGAATGGGATTCGAATTCCCTCTCCCATTATATTTGCAGTAATATTCTTTACAACAATACCAATACCATAAACTCCGCCCGGAACAATTTTGTGAGGATCAATAAAATATACAAATCCCGCAGCCAGTATAAAAGATCCTATAACGATTAGCAAATAATGGTAAAACCATTGCTTTGAAAACAGCTTTTCTTTAGTAATATAAGTCATTTGTTTATTTTTTTTGAGTTCTACTTAATTTTAAGTGTCCAAAATTAATTTAAAATTTGTTTAAATAAAAAAACAAGGATATTCCTCCTTGTTTCTTTATTTTTTAATATGTGATAAAATCATCCGCCAGTTGCACTAAACCCTCCGTAACGACTCAAATCTGTTCTTGGGTTTACAACCATTACAGGTATTCTGGCTGGGTTAGCTATAATATATTGTTCCTGAGCTCCTAAAACATAATCTGTTAATCCAATATCTTTTGTAGTCATAATTAGAATCATATCTGCATCGATACTCTTAGCAAAATTAACAGCCTCTTCGGCAACATGACTACCCTCAAGTTTATGAATTTCATAATTTACTTCATATTTCTCTAAAATCTTTTCGGCAAAATGAATGTTAGCCACTAGCTTTTTAGATAAGGACTCGTCTTTAATTGTTGGTACGACAATATTTACCTTAACGCCAAAATACTTAACTAAAAATAAAGCCCATTGTAGTTTTTGTTTAGCTTCAATTCTGTAATCCAAAGGAAATACCACATCTTTAAAAATTTCTTTTTTAGTTGGGGGTTCTGCAACAACAATAAAAGGTATTTTAGACCCAACAATTACTTTTAATGCATAACTACCGGTAAACTTCTGCATCCCTTTTATTCCATGAGTACCCATAATAACAATTGTTACATTGTTTTCTTCGGCGTAGTCAGAAATCAGGTTAAATAAATTGCCTTCAAGAATTACAGGTTTTATCTCAACATTGTTTTCTTTCGAAAACTTCTCTGCATCCTTTTGCAATTGCAATAATGCCTCATCTCCCTTTTTTATGGATTTAACAACATGTAATAGAATAATTCTGTTATCGAGTTTTTTAGCGATCTTTATTGCATGTAACAATGCAAATTCTGCAACTTCGGTAAAGTCCCATGGTACGAGTAAATTATCTTTTTCCATATTAAAAAAGTTTGAACTTAATTTTTGATTTTTTTTATTTTTTCGATGGGAAAAGGTAATCAAATCTGAACTTATTTGCAAAAACTTTATTCTTTTTTTTACTTTATCGTGCTATTTTAAATGAAAGGAAGATTATTAATCAATTTCAAGTTTCTGTTAAATGGCATATAAGAGGCTGGATAACTAATAGTTAACTTATTTATTAGTATAATTGATTTTAAAAGTTTATTGTTTTTCAATAAATTTCGTTTCTTTTGCTTTTTAATCAAACCGCATAAGTATGGACAATCAAAAAATTAGAAGTAAAAGAATTATTAATTTTATTTATCGTATACTTGGGTTAACCTTAGTTGTAGGAGCTTTTTTTCTACTTCTTTCTATAGGTTTGTTTTTATTAAACTTTTTTAATCCGAATTTAACCCCCTTTTTCCCTATTGTTGATATTCCGGTAAATATAAATTTGCCCGGGATTTTGGAATTAAAGAACAACGTTACACATAATGTTATAATTGATGATGCTTTTATAACATTTAACTTAAACACGAAATATGGGCTGCAGGGGATTTTCAATTTTCTGCATTTTTTTATTATGCTTTCAATATCATATTCCATAGTATATTTACTTTGGAAAATTTTTAAATGCATTAAGCAGTCTCTTCAGAATGAAAATCCTTTTCATAAAAAAAATATTGTACGAATTCGGCTAATCGCTTTGCTTGTTTTTATCTCTGCTTTGCTCGAAATTGCTTATCCGTTAATTTTAAAATACTTTTGGCTTAAAAGCATCACGATCAATAATCAGACCTTTGATTTTAGACTAAGTTTTGAGTCTTTGGTTGACATTTTATGGGTACTGGTAATCTTGGTGATTGCAGAAATTTATAGAATCGGATCAGAAATAAAACAAGAACAAGAACTAACTATTTAATTTAATTATACAAATGCCTATTTTAACTAATTTAGATAATATACTTGCCAGAAAAAAAATGTCGTTAACCGAACTTTCGGAACGCGTAGATATAACGATTGCCAACCTTTCTATTTTAAAAAGTGGCAAAGCTAAAGCAATTCGCTTTTCAACTCTCGAAGCAATATGCCAGGTATTAGAATGCAAGCCCGGTGATATTTTAGATTATACTCCTGAAAAAAACAATTCTGAACAATAAACAAACCTTTAATTTTAAATATATGAATATTAAAAAACAGTTTTTATTTATAGCGCTAACCTTTATGGCGTTATATGGATTTTCACAATCAAATAAAATTGACTTTGTGGAATATGACCTGAATAATGGATTACATGTAATCCTGCATAAAGATAGTTCAACACCAATAGTAGCCGTTACGGTAACGTACCATGTCGGATCGAAAAACGAACGACCTGATAGAACTGGTTTTGCTCATTTTTTTGAACATTTAATGTTTGAGGGTACAAAAAACATTAGTCGTGGAGAATACTCTCAAATTGTTGAAAAGGCGGGTGGAACATTAAATGCAAACACTACAAACGAT
>JAVEZW010000281.1:0-4767 GCA_034002805.1 Bacteroidales bacterium
CTGGTAGTGAAACTTTTTCAACCTTTTTTTCTACCATTACAACTGGATCAGGTTGATTTTTTAACTCTGCAGTCGAATCTGCTTTTTTGGGTTCATCCTTTTTTACAATTTCCTTAATGCTTGTTTCTGACTCATTTATGATTGGTTTATGAATTGTTGATTTCTCTTCTTTATGATATTCAGAATGATAACTGCTTTCGGTATTTAATCGTAATAATAAATCATAAAGATTTCTTACTTTTGACAAAGCAAGGTCGATATCGATTTGATGAGCCTGATTTGTATTTTCGAAACGATTAGCAAAGGAGTATATTTCCTGTATTTCACGAATAATTCTCTGCTGAAGTTCTGTTCTGTTCATAATCGGTGTTGTTTTTGCAAAAATAACGATAAAAGTTAAGAAATTGATATACGATGTTTTTCGAAGGTACAAATAAAAAATCCAAAAACAGAGGTTGGGTAGAGGTAATTTGCGGATCGATGTTTTCGGGCAAAACAGAAGAACTTATCCGACGATTACGACGCGCAGAGTATGCCAAGCTTAAGGTCGAAATCTTTAAACCCCAGATTGATACCCGCTATTCTGAAGAAGATGTGGTTTCGCACGATGCAACAACTATTCGATCAACGCCTGTTTCAGCTTCAGGTAATATTTTACTTCTTACCGGTGATGTTGATGTAGTTGGTATTGATGAAGCCCAGTTTTTCGATAAAAACCTGGTTGATGTTTGTAAACAACTTGCCAATAGCGGTATTCGTGTTATTGTTGCCGGCCTCGATATGGATTATCTGGGTAATCCGTTTGGACCAATTCCTGCGCTTATGGCCGAAGCCGAATATGTTACCAAGGTACATGCTATTTGTTTGCGCTGTGGAAACCTTGCTCACTATTCACACCGAATTACAAAAAGTGATAAATTGGTTTTGTTAGGCGAAAAAACAGAGTACGAACCGCTGTGTAGAGTTTGTTTTAATGAAGCAATGACCGAGAAGAAAGAGGCAGAGAATAAGTAGTTTTACTTGTAGAAAATGATGTTATTCTTACGATCTCATAAATCATAATTAGGTTATTTAAATTTGTTTAACTTTATGTGGGAATCTAAGCCCTTAATTATGAAAAACCCTGTTTTTTTGTTTTTATTAATCACCACGCTTAGCACTTTTGCTCAGGAAACAAAAATAAAACATCCTGTTTATATTGGTCTCGAAGCAGGATTTAACTCATCTCCGAATTTCTCCGAAAATGACAAAATCTTACACGATTTGTTTGGAATAACCTTTAATTACTTCTATACTGAAAGCAGAAGTATTAAAATTAAGGTTAAATACATGTCAGTCGAAAAAAATGCTACTGCAAATTACCTGGATTATGGATATTATCAGGATTACGACGTTTCATACAAAGCCGATTTTATTGTTATACCGGTACTTTATAAATGGCAGTTTGGTAAAGTAAATGTAAATGGGTTTGTTCAGGGCGGTATTTATGCAGGTGGCGAGTTAGACGCAGAATATGTTGGATATCCGATGAATTACTCAGAAAACCCAATCGATTTTGGATTAAGTCTTGGCGCTGGATTACAATTTCCTCTTATTAAAGATAAACTATTTGTAAATAGTGAGATAGAGGTTTACCAGGGTTTGTTTAGCAGGATTCCAGATTCTGAACAATCTCAGAAAACATTGTTTTCGGAATCATTAACCAATCTTGCGTATTCAATTGGATTATGTTATAAATTTTAAGATGATTACATTTCTTAACAGACTTTTTTATAATCAAAATAACGATCTTTGTACAAAAAGAGCATCATGGTGAGTTATACAATTCAGGATATAGCAAAAATACTAAATACAGATGTTGTTGGAAAATCATCAGTAGAAATACAACATCTGATTATCGATAGTCGTAATGTTTTTGCATCAGCTAATTCGTTGTTCTTTGCAATAAAAAGCCAACGACAGGATGGTCATAAGTTTATACCTGATTTGTATAAAAAAGGCATTAAAAATTTTGTGGTTGAGAAGCTACCTGAAAATCATCAAGAACTTACCGAAGCAAGTTTTCTGTTGGTTTCGAATACAATTGCTGCATTACAAAAACTTACAGCTTACCATCGAAAGCAATTTTCGGTTCCTATGATCGCAATAACCGGTAGTAATGGTAAAACTATAGTGAAAGAATGGTTTTATCATACCTTGCAGGCACATAAAAACATCATCAGAAGCCCTAAAAGTTATAATTCGCAGGTAGGAGTGCCACTCTCAGTATGGTTATTAAACGATTCGTATGATATTGCAGTATTCGAAGCCGGAATATCAATGCCGGGAGAAATGCAAAATCTCGAAGCAATAATAAAACCAACCATTGGTTTGATAACCAATATTGGAGAATCGCACCAAGAGAACTTTGCGAGTTTTAAACAAAAGGCCATTGAAAAGCTTACACTTTTTAAAAAATCCGAAACCCTGGTTTATTGCAGCGATCATGCATTGGTTCATGAGCTAATAAATGCTGATGCTGAATTGTCAAGAAAAAAAATTATCACATGGTCGGTAAATACAGAAGCTGATATACAGATTTTTTCAGAAGTTAAAAATCATCATCACACTATCTTGCAGGTTGCGACTAAGAATCAAACGAGCAGCATTACCATTCCTTTTACCGATAAGGCATCCATCGAAAATGCATCGCATGTAATAGCTTTGATAATTGCTATGGGATATCAGGTAGCTGATTTTAAGGGTTCGTTTGAATCGTTACCGACGGTTGCCATGCGTTTGGAATTGAAAAAAGGCATTAACAGATGTACTGTCATTAACGATAGTTATAACTCAGATTTAAATTCATTAGGTATTGCGTTACATTATCTCGATCAGCAAAATCAACATAAAAAAAAGATTCTGATTTTGTCGGATATTTTGCAGACAGGGAAAGACCAAACCTCGCTTTATAAAGATGTGGCTAGCATGTTGGGTAAATATAATATAGATGAATTGATTGGAATTGGTCCATCAATATCTATACAAAGCCATGTCTTTAATATTAAAAAGGGGTTTTATTCAACTACCACCGATTTTTTGGAAAAATTCGAACCTTCGCTATTCTCTGATTCTGCTATTCTTATAAAGGGTTCAAGAACATTTGAGTTTGAGAAAATATCATCAATCCTCGAGGAGAAAGTACATACAACTATTCTCGAGATAAATTTAAATGCGCTGGTTAGTAATTTAAATTATTTCAGATCAAAGCTAAAATCAGAAACCAAGATAATGGTAATGGTTAAGGCTCTTTCGTATGGTAGTGGAACCTACGAAATTGCAAATATATTGCAGTATCAGCGGGTCGATTATCTTGGCGTGGCTTTTGCCGATGAGGGTGTTGCTCTTCGTGATGCAGGTATAAAAATCCCGATCATAGTTATGAATCCCGAGCTTTCAAGTTTTGAATTGATGATTAGGTATAAGCTCGAACCTGAGGTTTACAGTTTAAATGTGTTATCCCGGTTTTCTGAAGCAGTAAAAAAATTGGGTGAAAATCACTATCCTGTTCATTTAAAAATCGATACAGGGATGCACAGACTTGGATTTATGGAAGATGAATCTGAGTTGTTAATTAGTAACTTAGTGAATAACGAACAAGTAAAAGTAGCTTCAATCTTCTCGCATCTTGCTGGTAGCGATGAGGATTTACACGATTCTTTTACCGAAAAACAGATCGCAAAATTCGAGAAAATTAGTCAACGGATTATCAATCAGCTTGGATATCCGGTTATAAGGCATATATTAAACTCTGCAGGAATAGAGAGGTTTCCAAACGGACAGTTTGATATGGTGAGACTCGGAATAGGTCTTTATGGAATATCTGCTTTGTCAAATACAAGTCTGGCAAATGTTAGTACTTTTAAAAGCACCGTAATTCAGAAAAAGCATGTTTCGAAGAACGAAACGATTGGCTATGGTAGGAAAGGAGAAGCAACCAGTGACAAGGATATTGCAATCATTCCGGTTGGTTATGCCGATGGACTAAATCGTCAGTTAAGTAATGGAAAGGGGAAGTTTTATATCAATGGATTTTTGGTTCCGATAATTGGTAATATCTGCATGGATATGTGTATGGTTGATATTACTGGCTGTGAGGTTAATGAGGGCGATGAAGTTATTATTTTTGGCAAAGAGATGCCGGTTACTGAAGTGGCAAAAACGTTGAATACAATCCCTTATGAAATATTTACCGGAATCTCAACACGGGTAAAGCGAGTGTATTACCACGAATAATATTTTCCACAAAATCAGTTTTTCGCAAGTTTTAAATCAACCACCTGTTTATAACTCTCAACCTGTTTATTTTTGGGCTCTCACAGATTATCATTACAAAGTTTAGCCTAACTAAGTTGCTATCTGAAATTTATAAATCATCCTTATCCATGATGAATGGGTTTTGAAGACTATAAAAAAATGCGTTAATTTGTGCCTTTATTTGTTTTTAGTAAATGAGTTTTACAAAATCTACATATTATAAATTAGGCTTCATATTGTTATTGTTCGCTTTGGTAACAGTAATAAGCTCCAGTATCAGACTCCGGTTGCTTGGAGCTAATATTGATGAAAAGGAGATTGTAAGTCCTTCGATAAAAAATGAGTTAAATAAGATTTTTTATGAGGAAAAGGCAGCAAAAGTTGATTCTATTGTAAAATCAATAACTACAACGAGTCATTTTAACGGAAACATACTTATCGCTTACAAAGGAAATATAATTCTTAAAGAAT
>JAVEZW010000282.1:0-4722 GCA_034002805.1 Bacteroidales bacterium
AAAGTAAGGACAAAGCAAAGTATGAGGGTAAATGCGAATATGCATCAGAAATGGAACGCCGTGCTGCCGAAGCTGAACGATCATCGATAAAATACAAACAGGTTGAATTTATGAAAGACCATGTGGGCGAAGATTTCGACGGAATTATTTCGGGAGTTACTGAGTGGGGCTTTTATGTTGAGCTAAACGAAAGCAAATGCGAAGGCTTGGTTCATATCCGCGAACTTGATGATGATTATTATTTCTTTGATGAAGATAATTATTCGATAATAGGCCGATCAAACAAAAAAGTATTTCAATTGGGCGATCCGGTTCGAATAAAAATTGTACGTGCCGATTTGGAAAAGAAACAGTTGGATTATACGCTGGCATAAGACATATTAATCAACATGAGCATGATGTAAGTATAAATTGTTTCTATGTTTTTATGCTCCAGAGGAGCAAAATCTTTATAGTAAAATTTGGATGTAAGAATCAGCGTGTCAGCACTATGTTGTTCAATGAGGCTAGGCTTTTTTGACACGCAATGTTACAAAAACCAATTAGTAAATAATCTCATTGTTTTCTTTAATTTGCGCACCACATGGCTGATTTACATATAAAGTACTAAGTGATTTGTGCGCATTTCTTTTTTAACTTTATCTTCTATAAAGATTTAGCTCCGATGGAGCTTTTTCAATAACATACTATATGATTATTAAGGATTATTGGATAAGTTTAGTATAAAAATACATACTTATATTTTAATTTCTTACATTGAACTCAAGATACTCATTATATTCTCATATTAACAATACATTCCGGATTTTTTAATTTATTTTATCGACCATTCGAAATTACAAGTCGAAAAATTTGCATTCATTAATTGCACTATATAATTTTGATCAGTTTGTAATCCTTTTCGAAAAATGAAAAAAGAACATATTAAACTAAAACAGAAAGCCATAAGTTCAAAAATTGTAGGCCAGGCCTCGCATGTTTTTAGTAAGTATGGTTTTAAAAAAGCCACCATGGATGATATTGCAAAAGCATCAGGAATGGCTAAAAGCTCATTGTATTATTATTTTAAAAGCAAGGAAGAAGTTTTTGAAGCTGTTGTAAAAAAAGAGGCAAACCTAATTCGTTCAGAACTAGAGAAAAGAGTTATAAATAGTCAGGATAACCCAAAGGATAAAATCAGGAATTACGTGCTCATTCGAATGAAATTTTTGAAAGAAATGGTTAACTTCTACGAAACACTTAAGAACGATTACCTGGGAAATCTTGCCTTTACTGAGAGAATAAGAGAAAAATACGATCGCGAAGAACAACAAATAATTCAGATTTTATTGCAACAAGGCATTGATGCTGGAATTTTTAAATTAAAAGAAACCAAGATCTCGTCTATAACCTTATCAACAGCACTTAAAGGACTCGAAACTGCTCTGTTAATTAAAAATACAATACCTCAGAGTCAGATGGAAAAACACCTTGATGAAACCTTACAGATTTTATTTTATGGTATTGTTAAACAATAGACAAAAGATATTTCTGTATTTATTCTACAACTAATTCGCTCTTACGAAGCCATGTAACAATTTGAGCTTTTCTTGTTAATCTTTAATGCATCGCACTGAGTAACCATATTGCAGATTCTGATCACTAATAATTACGTCATCGGCTATACTTTGTATTTGGATATAAAGCAGATGTGTATTATTAACTATTGATGAACTCCACCAATTAGCTTCGTAAAACAATTGAGAAAAAACACCACCCATATCGGCATAAGACCGAAAACCTCCAGGTAAAGCAGAAAATCCACTTTCATTTGTGGCTTCAACGGCAAACTCCCAGCCATCAACTGTTTTCATTTTTTTACCCGCGTTGGTTATTTTCATTATTGAATTTGGGTCATACTCTGAATCGAGATACATTATTAACTTTTGCCATTCGCTAATACTTGGAACATGCCAACCGGCAGGGCAAAGCTTATTCGTAATTATAGTATAACCACCATACAGCGCCCCATAAGTTGATTTATTTTGAATATCAAAGTCGTACAAACAATAATTAGGCATCTCCTGCCAAAAATCATTTTTACTAGCTAGATGGATCTCTGTTCCGTTATTGAGCTTCGTTGTTTTAAGGTTTTCAGCCATCCATACCTGATCTCCAATTTTTACCTTTTTGTACTTGTTTCCATCTATATCGGAAATATATTCAGGAGTTTCTTCGGTAACAACTTTATAATTCTCTTTTTCCTTAAGCTCTTTCGATGCTTGTAATTCTTCTGATGTCATTCTTATACAACGAACATAGCGAGCATCAAAATTTGCATTACCATAACCTATATTTAAAAGATTATTGCCCCTAAGTAAACAGTATTCTTTAAATCCTTGTCCTATTACGTCGTTTGATGAACTATAGAAATATGCTGCATTTCCCATGTCGTAGAAGGTGTTATTAATTGCTTTTCTTCCTCCAGGTAAACCATTAAAGCCGCTTTCGTTAGTTCCTCCTCTGTAATCGTTCCAATCGGTTGTCGATTTTAATTTTATACCAGCAATTTTATAGCCACCAAGGAAATCAGCTAACGCATCCCAGTCGGCATTATTCGGTATACGCCAACCTTCAGGAGCTAATCCTCGAGAGTCAGTTACTGCCGCCCAATTATAAATTCTACCGTATTTTTTCCCGTATTCATCATTGTTTTCATATATACACCACACCGGGCCTGAACCATAATTATACCAATCATCTTCGGACTTAGCCTGATAAATTGGATCTCCATTTTGAAATCTGATTACTTTTAAATTTTCGGCCATCCATTCTTGATTTCCAATCTTAATCGTTTTGTAAATATTACCATCAATATCCGTAACAGTACCCTCAATACTTTGGTTTTTTTCTACAATCCCTTTCTCGCCATAATCATTTTTTACTTGACCATTTTTGTTACTTTCGCTTCCACATCCCATCATCATTGCTGATGCTATAATAATGCAGAACGATCTTAATCCAAATTTTATCATATTACTATATTTATTGAGTGACTTTTTTGTACTTAGTTTTACCAGCAAACTAATCCTTAACACAACGAATTGAATTTCCACTTGTTTGACTATCCGTATTTTTTGTTAATACATCAGATGTTGATGTTAAATAAAAATACCAGGCATTTATATGACCCGCTGTTGTCGAACTCCACCAAAAACATTTGTTTTCAAATGCTCCAAAGCTACCAACGCCAGAAAGCCCTCCACTTGGCACAGCGTTAAAACAACTTTTGTTACTGCCGGGAGAAAAACCATATTTTGTTGCAATCCAATGATTCGTTGATTTCATTTTTTTGCCGGCATTTTTCCCCAGATAATCTGCAAGTTTAATCCACTCATCTTTACTCGGTATATGCCAGCCTTTTGGGGCGACACCTCGTGGATCATTTACTGCATGCCAATTATATAATTTCCCGTATATCTCTTCATTTGAAACATCAAAATTAGGATATGCCCATTGTGAGTATATTGAAAATATCCCTTCACCATATCTTGCCCACTCAATTTTTGACTTTGAATGTGGTATTGGATCTCCATTTCGAAAATGACTTACTTTTAAATTTTCAGCCATCCACACCTGATCACCAATTTGTATCGTTTTATATACATTGCCATCAATATCTGTAACTGTCCCAGCATCATTACTTGTATTGCACCCATTACAAACCAAAAGAGTAATAAATGATAAAAAAATAAAATGTAAATAATACGTTTTCATGGTGTTAAAAATTTATTGTTGGAATAATATTTTTATCTCTTTTATATAAGGTCCTGTATTTTTTGTCATCAACTTGTTTTATCGTTTTTTTGCTTTTTTATGAAATCGTCAACCTGACAGATAACTTTGTCCCCAATTTTAGGAAAAAACATATATGCTATCGCAATGATTGATATTGCTAATCCAAAAGCTTTAATAGGATTAGAAAATACAACTGGTAAATAGGGGAATATGGAAATTAAAAGTACAATCTTTGCTAGCTTAACAAAATTTTTTGTTCCATGCCAACTTGAATATGCAAGAAATCCGCTTGATATTGGTATCAGAAATAAAAATAAAATCATTAAGTACCACATTATTGAAATTTCTCCGTTGAATCCTATAAAATCTCTGTTATCAGTAATTAGGTTTTTAATTACAGTTATGCCATTTAACAATCCGTCCTTACTTATTCCCCAAATGGTAAAAAAAGCAATAAAAACTATTGCACTAGCAACAAACATTGGGGTTTTAATTTTATCTTGATTTTCTTTTACAAAAACATTTACTTTTTCGAAATTTGTTTCCATTCTCATTTATTGTTAATTCGAATTTCAATTAATACCATATTTAATCTTTTACACATCTGATAGACATTCCCGTTCTTTTTTCGGTAGCTTGTCTAAACACATATGTTTGGTTAGCATATAAATTTCGATAGAAGGCACTGCTACTATACAGTTCGGTTGAGCTCCACCAGTAAGCTTGTTCGCCAACCCACCCAAATGTACTATTTCTTATTCCACCCGGAAGCGCTGTAAATCCTGATTCGTTATTTGCTCCACTATTAGGACTAATCCAGTAATTCGTACTCGACTCCTTCATTTTGCCACCAATATTTTCAGTTTCTCCCCGAACTCCGCTTTGATTTGCTTCATCTTGAATCATGCCCAGATACATTTCAAAACTTTGCCATTCTTCATCGCT
>JAVEZW010000283.1:0-4705 GCA_034002805.1 Bacteroidales bacterium
GTGTCGTTTTTTATAAAGAAAGCTGCAGGTACGCCATTAACCATCGATTTTACAGTTTTAGACGAAATCTCTTTTACAGGAAAATCAAGCGTAAAGTTCTGGTAAAATGCAATTTTATCTTCTTCAGAACCAGTTGCAAGACCTAATATCTGATCAACAGTGTTTGATTTTTTATAGGCAAGTAAATTTTCGATCGAATTGATACAATGCGGACATGTATACGAAAACATAAAAACCAGATAAGTACTGTCTTTTGATGTACTTACAAACTTAGATAGATCAGTTTCATTCACTGGTTTATTTAAATATCGCTCATTAATCTTGCTGGGTGGTTTTGTAAAAACGGGTATCCTAAAAGTATATCCTGAGACAAAAATTGCTATACTCATTACGCATAGTATAAAATATTTTTTCCAGTTTTCTGTTTCAGTTTCCTCTTTCGGGTATTTAATCCAAATTATAAACGATAAAGAAATTAAAATAAAGTTGCGTATAAAAGAAAATGCAGGTGGCATTGAGGAGTGTTTCAACGTGCCAAAGCATCCGCAGTTAGTTATTCCTTTTGCAAAATAAGCATAAGCAAAAGCAATTGTAAAAACAATCAGCAGCAAAAACGAAATGAATGAACTCTGTTTTGGATAAATTGTAAAAATTAGAAACAGACCTAACAAAATCTCGGCTAAAATTATGATTGGCGACAGTGATTTAAATACTCCCAACCCATATTGTGTTATTAGCTGACTGAAAGAAGTGGTGTCGATAACCTTACCTACTCCTGAGATAATAAATAATGCGCCTACAATAAAGGCGTAGATATTTAGTGTTTTTTTATCAAACATTGTTGATTCAAATAAAAGATTTATAGATTAAATGTAACCAGAATAAAGCGATTTTCAAATAGAGTAGCTGACATTATTTTTCTACATAAAGATCGCGTGTATATTCAATTTTCTTTCCGGGGATCATCAGTTTCCAAACATCAGGCCATTTTATAAGGTTTTTACTTACAAGTCTTGCTCCATCAACCAAAGCTCTATATGGAAGCGCATAAATTACCAATACAATTGCAAACCATATTTGCCTATCGGTGATTGAAAGCCAGAAAATAAAGAGCAGAGGAGCTAAAATTGCAACATAATACAAACTAATGTTTTTCATAGCGATTTTTATTAAAGAGTTTTGTAACCTATATAGTGTTTCCGGTAAAAAACAAATTTAGTTTAGTTTTAATACTTTTCGAAAAAAGAAATAAAATAAATATCGATATATATAATTCTTCCTTAATTTTATCAATCTATTATTTGCAGTTATGAGCAATTTTATTCTTGAGATTTGTGCAAATTCGGTAGAGTCAGCAATTATGGCTCAGGCTGGCGGTGCACAGCGAGTGGAGTTATGCGAAAACATTAATGAGGGCGGAACAACTCCGTCTTATGGAGCAATTCAACAAGCCCGAAAAGAGCTTTCAATTGATCTGAATATAATTGTTCGACCACGCGGAGGTGATTTTCTTTATTCTGAGCGCGAATTTGAGATCATGTGTAACGATATTAAAATTGCTAAAGAGCTTGGAGTAGATGGTGTTGTTTTTGGTTGTTTATCGCCTGATGGATCGGTTGATGTATTGCGAACAAAGCAGTTGGTTGAATTGTCAAAACCGATGAAAGTTACTTTTCATAGAGCGTTTGATGTTTCTACTGATCCTTTTAAAAGCCTGGAAGATATTATCGAATGTGGCTGCAGCAGGATTTTAACTTCAGGTCAGCAGAATAAGGCAATAGCAGGTACTGAGCTTATAAAAAATCTGATTGCCAAAGCGAATGAACGAATCATAATTATGCCCGGAAGTGGAATTGATGAATCGAATATTGAAGAAATTTATCATAAAACCGGAGCGGTTGAGTTTCATGCTTCACTCAGAAAAGTAATTAAAAGTAAGATGGAATATAAAAAAGAAGGCGTAAGCATGGGCGGATCAACTACTTTAAGCGAATTTGAAAACCTAATAACCGATCCAGAACGAGTAAAAAAAACAATGGAAATTTTAAATAATCTGAAAAATAGCTGAATATGAAACATATACTCTTAATTCTTGTTGCAGTATTTATAATTAGCTGCACAAAGCAATCGCATTTTATAACCGATAAAGCTTACCTCGAAACAGTAAAAAATGATTTTGAAAAAGTAAAAAGTCTGGCTAAAGAAAGAGAAACAGCTCTTTTTTCAGTTTTTAACTCAGATATTACACTCGAAGAGAAAGAAGCACTCATGTTTTTGTATGCTTATATGCCATTAAGCGATCTGGCTGATTACGATGGGGAGTTTTATTTAAATAATGTTCGGCTAGCACTAAAGACTAAAGAAACATTTGCATGGGGTAAACAGATACCCGAAGATATTTTCAGGCATTTTGTTTTGCCTTATCGTGTAAATAACGAAAACCTGGATACAGCCAGAGCTGTATTTTATAACGAATTAAGTGCTCGTTTAAACGGGATGAATTTGAAGCAAGCCATTCTCGAGGTGAATCACTGGTGCCATGAAAAAGTTAATTACCAACCTACCGATGAGCGAACTATTTCCCCGCTCGGTGCTGTAAAATCAACTTTCGGTCGTTGTGGTGAGGAATCAACATTTACTGTAACAGCAATGCGTGCGGCTGGAATACCTGCCCGACAATGCTATACGCCACGATGGGCACACTCTGATGATAATCATGCATGGGTAGAGGTTTGGGTTGATGGTAAATGGCATTTCCTGGGTGCTTGCGAACCAGAGCCCGATCTTGATATGGCGTGGTTCTCAGCTCCTGCATTAAGAGCTATGCTCGTAAATTCAACTGTTTTTGGAAAATACGATGGCCCCGAAGAGATCATCCTTAAGGAAGATCAGTTTACAAAAGTTAATATGCTTAGCAATTATGCTCCGGTGAAAACAATTTTTGCCAGGGTGATAAACGAAAACAACGAAATAGTAAACAATGCAACAGTCGAGTTTCAACTATATAATTATGCTGAGTTTTATCCAATAGCAAAAAAACAGGTTGATGAAAACGGCCTGGCTTCTTTAATGACCGGTTTTGGTGATTTAATTATTTGGGCATATAAAGATGATGATTTTGCTTATCAGAAAATTACAGTAGAGCAAACAGATACCGTTGTTTTAAAACTTAAAACACAACAGCGAAAGGAATATACAGAGTTTTTTGATATTATTCCGCCGATTGCCAAAGAGCCAAAAACTGTTTCGGCTGAGGGAGTGGCTGCAAACCAAGAGCGACTTAAACGCGAAGATGAAATCCGTGAAACTTATGCGGCTACCTTTTTAACTAAAACTCAATCATTCGATTTGGCAACAAAAACCAATCTCGATACTGCTATAATATATGAATTTATTCAGAAAAGTCGTGGGAATTATGTTGAAATAGCCGATTTTATAACTGCATCATCAGATACAAATAAGACATATATAATTCCATTACTTAACACAATAGCCCAAAAAGACTTACGAGATACTGAATCTGAAATTTTATTATCGCATTTAAATCATTTTTTTACTTATGCCGATGAATTGGCTGAGCAAAACAATGATCTTTTTATTAAATATGTTCTAAACCCGCGCATTGAAAATGAAAAAATGATCGATTACAAATCTTTTTTGCAGCAGTCGTTTGGAGATGATTTTGTTAAAAAGACAAAACTGGATATTCAGTTTCTGGTAGATTGGATAAATACAGAAATAACTATTAACAATAAAGCCAATTACTATAATGTACCTATTACAGCTAAAGGAGTTTACGAGCTTAAAGTAGCCGATAAGTATTCGCGCGATTTATTCTTTGTGGCTGTTTGTCGAAGTTTTGGAATACCATCACGGTTAGAACCAGCTACAAAGGTTCCACAATATTACAAGGAAAAATGGATCGATATAAATTTTGAACAAAACAGTGTAGCCGAAAGCAAGGGTTATGGAATAATTAAACTCATAAACAGTGAAGAAAACGAAATAGATCCGTTGTACAGAATTCATTATGCTCTTTCAAAATTTGAGGGAGGCAGATATAATACACTTGATTATGGTTGGGAGACTTCTTTTAGTGATATGCCAAAAGAATTAGAGCTCGAATCGGGTTCCTATATGTTGCTTACCGGAAACAGAAAATCTGATGGTAGTGTTTTAACTAGTTTGCAGTTTTTTACACTTGATAATAATGAAACAAAAGAGATCGTATTGCAAATAAGAAAGAATGCTGAACCTTTAATGCAGATAGCAGATTTTAATGTTCCAAACAAACTTGAGACAATCGATAAAAAATCGATTCATATTAATACAGACGAAATAGTTGTATTTGGGTGGATTGATGCCGATAAGGAACCAACAAAGCATACCTTGAAAGATATTGGAGCCATAGCAGAAATCTTTAATAAAGTGAATTGTAAAATGATTTTACTGGGAAAATCAGAAGATATTACTGACAAGCTAATTACGACTTATAATCTGCAATCATCAATACAATTGCTGGTTGATGAGGATTTTGAAATTTTAAAATCATTTACAAAGGAAAAGGTTGATTTACCGCTATTTATTGTGGTTCAGGATAATAAAGTTTATTATTTATCAGAAGGCTATCAGATTGGAATAGGAGAGCAGTTAATAAAAGCAATAAAGAAATTGGAAAAATAATAAAACTAAAAATCCGAAGAAT
>JAVEZW010000284.1:0-4698 GCA_034002805.1 Bacteroidales bacterium
AATTAATCTGTCCTTCGTGATCGGTAACGACTAAAATCCCATAAGGTGTTTCATCAATATACTCCACAACCTGATCTGGAAATGATAATTCCCGAACAGATTTGTCCAAGTTGTTCGAAATAAATAAAAAGCTAAAAATCAGGAATATAAAAACAAAAATACCCACAATAAAATAATTACCACTTTTTAAACCTAAAACAGAGATGGTTACAACAGTTAAAAACATAACCACGAATAAGCTTTGAAATGTTGATAAAACCCAAATCAGAAAAAAATTAAGAATTAATCCTCCGATCAAACTGCCGATAGACTCCCAGGCATATAGAGAACCAATTATGTTTTTATAGGATTTTACTGACACTTTTTCAGCAAAAAGCGGAAACAACATTCCCGAAATAATACAGAATGGGCTAAGAATAATCAAAGTATAAATAAATGTCTCTGATAATCCCAGCATTACTCCGGGCGTAAAGAAAATCGTTGAAAAAAAATGTAATCCAAGAACCGTAATTATAGGTAAAAAACCTAAACTCCCTATTAGGATCAAAATAAACTCATCAGTCTTCGATTGTCGTTTTATAAATCGACCCAAATAGGCTCCAGAGCCAGTTAAGATCATCCAGGTGGCCAGAATAACTCCGATGATTAACTCATTGCCATTAAAAAATGTAAGAAACTCACGCAGAATTATTACCTGGGTAACAAACGTAACAAATCCCAGCAAAATAACTGCCGGTATATAGGTTGTGGTTTTATTTTTTGCCTGATTATTCAGAATTTAAGGTATTAGAAATCTTTTTCGCCAAAAACTAGTGCTTCGTAAATAAATATTTCGGCCTCTTTCCATCCATCCCAGCCTAATCCGGCTTTGTTTTTCGAACAATTTCCGAGAAACTCCTCTTTTGTCCATCCTGTTTCTGTAGCCACCTGAGGGAGGAATGTTCCTGAGTAAAACCCTTTTTTAATATATATGCCATGTTTACCCATTTCAATCTCATCAATAGAACTAATCTTACGCATAGGTGTTAATACTGAAATCTCCACGTCAATTTCTTTCATCTCATCAATTGTAACCACCGAAAAACGGTGATCTTCAGTTGCAGCTGCTATGGCCATTTGCTGTACTATTTTATACAAAGGCTCCGATGCAGAAAACCTGCCTATACATCCACGCAGTTCGCCATCCTTGTGAAGAGTTACAAAGGCTCCACAATTCTCCTTTATTGAGGGACCTATTTGACTTTCAAAAATCTCGGGAACTTTACCAGTTCTTAAATAGGTTTCAATGGTATTCCTTGCAATTACCAACAACTCTTTTTCTTCCTTTTTTGTTAGTTTAAAATTTGTTTCAGGCATATTTTGAGTATTTTTCTTCGTAAAAACTATTGCATTATAACCTACAACCCTATTTTTATCTTTTGTTTCATCTCCAGAATTTTGATAATCGATAAAAAGTGGTTTTATCTCAGGCATTGATTCAGTAATAACCAGAAGACTTAAAACCGCCGGCCAGCCACACAAACTTGTTGCCAGGTTGTTAAAATTACCCGATCCGTTTTCATTAATTGCACGGATAAGATTAGCTACTGAATTTTGCAAAATTGCATCACAGGTTTTTTTATCTGCCTTAATGGCATCATCATACGATGGATAATGCGAAAAATCAGAGCTGATGACAAACAGGTTTTTTTCGTTAAAGTATGGAATTAATGCTTCAGCTATCTGCTCGCAATCATCGAGATATTGCGTTCCAGTAACTATTGGGATAATGGTAAAATCCTTTTTAAGATAATATTGTAAAAAAGGCAATTGAACTTCGAGGCTATGTTCTGCAGCGTGGGCTTCCGGATTAAAAACAAACACATCATACTTTTCGATAAGCTGATTGGCAAGCTTTTGATTAACCCTAACTTTACCAAGCGGAGTGATGTAATCGCCAATATTATAAATAGATGCACCCCGAAAGACTGTTCGATGGCTCGATGCAATGATAAAAATGTTTTCGTACTCTCTGTTTGGATCAATCTGACTATACGCTGATGCAGCAACCTTTCCCGAATAGATATAACCAGCATGAGGAGCAATTATTGCCAGAACAGGATCGCTGGTTCTAAGTTTTTCTGCTTTATTAAGCAGCGACTCTAATACGGCTTTTAATTCTTTCGGATCATCGGGGTAAAAACTACCTGCAACAACAGGCTGTCTGTCAGTTATTTTGGTTTCTTTTTTATCCTGAGAGTTACATGCAAAAGCAATTATTGAAAAGAATAAAATCAGCAAGATGTTATTTTTCCAGCACATGAGTTTTTTATGGCAAGTTATAAAAATTGCATGCTTTTCGCAAATATGCTGCAATGCTGTAAAAATGATTTATTCAGATTTGAGTGACAAAATATATCTCCAGGGTTTGTTTTTCCAGATTTCACCTGCATAATCAATTCCAATACGTGGAGCAACAGTATAATTATTATTTATTTGCAAGTTATTTTTTTCGATCCAAATTCGGTTTGATAACTGCAAATTTTCTCCATTAAAGGATTTGTCAATTTGCAGGAATTTTGTCAATTTGCCCGGGCCATCAAAACCCTGAAGTCCTCGTATCAAAACGGCTTGAGGATTATTTTCTTTGCCTGTAACAATATTAAGCATCCAATACATACCATAAATAAGGTAAACATATAAATGTCCACCTTCGTGATACATGATTTCAGTTCTTTTTGTTCGGCCTTTGCTGGCATGACAAGCCAGATCTTCCTCACCCCGATATGCTTCAACCTCTGTAATTATAAATTTTTGCAGTAATCCATGATCATATTTTATGATCAACAAATTACCCAGAAGGTCGGGAGCCACTTCGAGAACATCTCTTTTAAAAAAATCTTTGCTAAAACGAATTGAAGACATTCGCTAGTACTCAATTTTGTCAGTTTTGATTCTCCACTTTTCGAAAGCCGCCATGGCTTCATTGTTTAAAATCTGAATAGTTGGGATTTTTCGTTTTTCTTTTGGGAGTTCAATTTCCTCATATATTAAGGAGTCATCAAATCCAATATCTTTTGCATTCTGCTTTGTATTGGCATAATATAGTTTATCAAGATGAGCCCAGTAAATAGCTCCTAAACACATCGGACAGGGTTCGCATGATGAATAAATTATACATCCACTCAAATCAAATGTACCCAACTTTTTTGATGCTTCGCGAATGGCATTTACCTCGGCATGAGCAGTTGGATCAAGGCTTGAGGTTACTCTATTTACTCCGTGTGCAATAATTTCGCCATCTTTAACAATAACTGCTCCAAAAGGACCACCGTTTTCATCAATATTTTTCATCGAAAGCGCTATGGCTTTGCGCATTAATTGTTCATCATTCAATCTGTTCATTATTCTTTTGCTTTTTTAGTAATTCTATTTCTAAAAGGAAAAGGCTATAAAAGTACGAAAAAAATGAAACCCCTGTTTGTGTTTCTAGAGTATCTTCATTTAACATCGACAAAAAAGCTATTAAAAAAAATACGGCAAACAAAAAAGATCGGTAAGCTTTTAATTTAAAAAGTGGATAAAAGAAGGCGATAAATACGATTAAGAATCCAAAAACTCCGAAAGTAAGTAAAAATGTAACCCATTGGTTATGGGCTCTGTGTCTTCTGTTCTCGGGCAACTGACTATTATCCTCAGTGTACTGTTCGTTAAATTCATCCTGTACATCTCCTGTGCCCACTCCTGTAAAGAAATTTTTACTTATGATTTTATTTGCAGTTTTTAAAAACAGTATTCGTTGTGTTGTCGAATTTCCTGCTGGATTCTGGTTTTTACAGAACACATCAAACTCCCATAAAACTTGATAAATCCTAGGGTACAACGCAAATTTATCAGCATAAATATAATTGGCCATTCCCGATTCTATGTTCTTTATATCCTGATTAGTAAGTCGTGAAACACCTACTGAATCTTTTTTCAAATTCAGTGACGTTAGGTATCTAACTACAGTATAGTATATTAACTGTCCCTTATTATCTTTTTCATGAATTGAAATCGTGCTCCTCTTTTTCCATTCATTCTCTAACTCTTTCGAAGATACATAAACCCAAACAAAATGGCCATTCTCAATTTGCTTATCAGAAAGATCATGACTGTAAAGGTTCCCCGAAGGAGTGAGCTTTTCGAGTTTGTCAACATCAATCTTGTCGATTGAATAGAATTTTGAAACAGAATGAGTTAAGAAAGTAGCTGTTAATAAAAATATAGTTAAAATACCAACCTGAATAAATAACCGATAAACAATAAAATTTATTTTAAATGAAATGATGGTTATAACAATAAATAGTACGACCAAAAAAATAATAATTCCGGTAAGTGATTTAAGCAGAAAAAGAAATAAAACCAACCAAATAACTGAAGCTAAAAGTGCTATCTTTGTTGATCTGGATATATTGTATTCTGTTGAAAACACAAGATAACCTAAAGAAAAAATAGCCACATTAATTAAAAGTGAAAAACGAATATGCGATATGAATATCGAAATTCCATTTGAAGTATTAATTGGAGGTTTAACTAATTCAACTAATATGGCCGTGCTAATAATACTCGATACAACTACTGCTGCAGAAAACCACAAAACAATACGTTGAAATTCTTTACGTGATAATAATTTTGATGAAAACATGATCATCGGAAAAACAACAAGTATTATTTTGT
>JAVEZW010000285.1:0-4686 GCA_034002805.1 Bacteroidales bacterium
GGCTCATCAACAATAACCGCTTCGTCATCTGCTTTTTCTTCTGAGAACACTACTTTAAATCCCTTATGAACCCCAAGTTTACGTAATCGCTTACGCAATATAAATCCGAGTCGGCAATTATAGGACTTTGACAAATCAGTAATTCTAACTTTTGTAGGATCTAACCTAGCGCCTGAACCTAATGAACTTACAATCTTTAATCCTTTTTGCATACTATGATAAATCAAAAAAACCTTGGGAGATAGTGTATCTATGGCGTCTACCACATAATCATAAGGCTGATCAAGGATTTCTATCATCCGTTCATCTTTGATGTACTCCTGAATGATATTTAGTTTTAATTCCGGATTAATATCCAGCAACCGGACACCAACAATCTCTGTTTTTGGTTTTCCAATTGTGCTTTCCAACGCAGCTAATTGTCTGTTTTTATTTGATGGATGGATAGTATCTCCATCAACAATAGTTAATTCACCAATACCTGCCCTGCATAGACTTTCTGCAGCATAAGCACCAACGCCACCAAGACCAACGACAAGTACATGCGCATTTTTAAGTTTTTCGATGCTATCTTTTCCTATAAGTAATTCGGTGCGTTCCTGCCAGTTTTCTTTAATCATAATATGAATATCATTATAGATTGGGCTTAAGCCCATAGTTACAATCATTCTATTGCCGTTGACTAAAGTCAACGGCATTTGTATTATCTCTTCTTTATATTATTACCGTCTGCTTTAGCGGACGGTAATAAGCCAGAATACAAATATGGCTTTAGCCATTTCTACTCAAATTAAAACCATAGTTTCTTACAAACTCATCATATTCTTCAGTAAAAGACTTCTTTTTATGATGCTCATACTGATTTTTAATATAATTGCGCAAAACTTGAATTTGTGATTCACTAACTGAAACAGCAAAATAATCATCCTGCCACTCAAATTTTTGATCAATTAACTTATTTTTATTAATCCAATAAGATGATTCTCCTTTGATTAGCTGTAAACAATCTGCAATGCTTTGTTCTCTTTTTAAACAAATTAAACAATGAACATGTTCTTCGTATCCATTAATACAATCAATAAAAATGTTTTTTTCTAATGCATTCTCTTTTATATGAGCAAATACAATCTCTCTTAAATCATTTTTTAGGATTGGAATTCTGTTCTTAGTTGTCCAAACACAATGGATCCAAATTTTTGTATATGACATTTTTACTAATTTAGAATGGGCTAAAGCCCAAATTTATTCTCATTATTATTCCGTTGACTAAAGTCAACGGCAAGGTTACTATACATTCATACAAATACCTTACTTTCTGCATTATTCTTTTCTATTAAATAATGACTCGAAGTTCTTACTTATTTGCTTTTTCAACTCTTCAATACTTATTTCGAATTTAATTGCAGCAGTATAATATAAACCTTTAATATCCACATTAAAATCATCGGATTCAAAAAATATTCTTTCTAAAGGTAAGGTTTGAATATAATCACTAATTCTAGAGTTGCTATTCTGAATGTGATGACAAAGAGATAAGCAGAATCCATGATGAATAAGATCATTAGCTATTTGCTCACTTCCGGTAAAATTATGAATTACCCATGGAACTTTTGCTTTTAAGTCAATTCTAAGTTTTAAGATTTCGTTGTGTGATTTAACCGAATGAATAATTAAGGGCATCTTGTGCTTTTCGGCTATTCCAACATGAGTTTTAAAAACATCAATTTGAGTTTGCCAATTGGCGCCACGAATTTTATCGAGGCCAGTTTCTCCAACAGCAATAATCTGTTTTTTGCTGATAAGGTTTTCTAATCGTAATTCTATTTCGGATTTTGTTAATTGCTCCGCATGCCATGGATGCAAACCCGCGGTAAAAAAAATCTTATCGTTTGGTTTAACGATAAGATTTTCCTGTAAAAACAAACTCTGAATAACTATTTCATCGGCACCAGGTTTTTGCTGATGAGCATGAAAATTTAAAAATACATTTGATGAAATAGTCATTATGCATTCAAGTATGAACTATTTAATATTTTCTATCCCAGCCTTTATTCTTTTAATTGTTTCTTCTTTACCAATTAGTTCTGCAATTTCTAAAACTCCAGGTCCAATTCCTGCACCAACAAGAGTTAAACGAAGCGGATTCATAAGTTGACCCAAACCTATTCCCTTAGCTTCGACAAAATCGTGTGTTACTTTTTCAAGACTTACCTGATCAAATTCTTCTACAACTTCCAGTTGTTTTTTTAATTCCGATAAAAGTTTTGGAGTTTCTTCTTTCCATCGTTTTTTTATCACTTCCTGATCATAATTTTCAGGGGCCTTAAAAAAGAAATACGATTGATCCCAAAAATCAGAAACAAAATTTGCCCGATCTTTAATCAGGCAAATGATTTTATTAACCATCTCGTCAGAAGCATTTATGCCTTTACTTCTTAGTACCTCCTGATAAAGATTCGCTAATTTAGCAGAAGTCTTTTTCACTAAATATTTATGGTTAAACCACTTGGCTTTCTCTGGATCAAATTTAGCTCCAGCCTTATGTACCTTATTAAGATCAAAGCTAAAAGCCATTTCGTTTAACGACATAATCTCTTCTTCAGTTCCTGGATTCCATCCTAAAAAAGCCAACATATTTACAAAAGCTTCTGGGAAATATCCATCTTCTCTATATCCTCTTGACACATCACCAGTGCTTGGGTCTGTCCATTTTAAAGGAAATACAGGGAATCCCATTGCATCACCATCGCGTTTACTTAGTTTTCCCTGTCCATTTGGCTTTAACAATAAAGGAAGATGAGCGAACTCGGGCATTGTATCTTCCCAACCAAATGCCTGATACAATAAAACATGCAACGGTAATGAAGGCAGCCATTCTTCGCCTCTTATCACATGCGATATTTTCATCAAATGATCATCAACAATATTTGCCAAATGATAGGTCGGCATGCCGTCTGATTTAAATAAAACCTTATCGTCGAGCTGGTTTGTATTTACAGTAACAGTACCTCTTACGATGTCTTGTACGATAACATTTTGATCTTCGGGCATCTTAAATCTCACGACATAAGGAGCTCCTGATTTTATAAGATTTTCGGTTTCAGTTTCGGACAAAGTAAGAGAGTTTTTCATTTCTCCACGAGTAATTGCATTGTACTGCTGAACAGAGTTTTTTTGTTCTTTCAAGCGATCTCTCATTTTATCGAGTTCTTCAGGAGTATCGAAAGCATAATATGCATAACCTGAATCTATTAATCGCTGAGAAAACTCTTTATATAGCTCTTTTCTATCAGATTGGCGATATGGACCATAAGGGCCTCCTTCTTCTATACCCTCATCGATCTTTATTCCGCACCATTTTAATGATTCAATAATATACTCTTCAGCACCTTGAACAAATCTTGTTTGATCGGTATCTTCAATACGTAATATAAAAGTTCCGCCATGTTTTTTTGCAAATAAGTAATTAAACAAAGCAGTACGCACTCCACCAATGTGCAACGGGCCCGTTGGACTTGGTGCAAATCTCACTCTTACTTTCCTTTTCTCCATATCTAATTTTTTTCGAAAGTTACAAAAATCTAATTAAAAATGCCGGAACAAAGCCGGCATCAAAATTATTTTCTTATTCCCAGTTTAAAATTACCTTACCACAATTCCCTTCGTCCATTATTTTAAATCCTTTATCAAACTCATCGATAGAAAACCGATGTGTAATTATTGGGCTTAAATCAAGGCCGGAATGTAACATTTGTTCCATCTGGTACCATGTTTCGAACATCTCGCGTCCATAAATACCTTTTAATTGCAATCCCTTAAATATCACTTTATCCCAATTAATTCCGGTTTTTGGAGGAAGAATACCAAGCAATGATATTTTGCCTGAGTTATACATATTATCGAGCATATCGTTAAATGCAATTGGAGAGCCAGAACACTCTAGACCAATATCAAAACCAATCATTCCAAGCTCTTTCACTACATCACTTACTTTTTCTTTTAAAGGATTTACCACTCTCGTAGCACCCATTTTTTTTGCAAGATCAATACGGTATTGATTTGTTTCGGTGGCAACTACATAACGAGCACCAGCAAATTTAGCAATAGCTACGCACATACTTCCAATAAGTCCGGCACCAGTTACCAAAACATCTTCGCCAATTAATGACCATGATAAAGCGGTATGAGTTGCATTACCAAACGGATCCATAATAGCCAACATCTCGTCTGGAATGGCAGGATTCATTCGCATAACATTTGTAACAGGAACCACCACATACTCAGCAAACGATCCGTTTCTTGTAACTCCGATACCAATAGTATTTTCGCAAATATGCTGTCGTCCTCTACGGCAGTTTCTGCATTGTCCACAGGCAATATGTCCTTCGCCTGTAACTCTGTCGCCTACTTTAAAACCAGTAACACCAGCACCCATATCTGCAACAGTACCAACATATTCATGCCCAATGGTCATTCCTAATTTAATGGTATTTTGCGACCATTCATCCCATCGATAAATATGCAAATCAGTTCCACAAATTGCTGATTTTTTTACTTTTATTAATATATCATTTACCCCAACTTTTGGAATATCAACATATTCCATCCATAACCCTTTTTCGGGTTTTAATTTTACCAGGGCTTTCATTTTATTATCTGACATAATTGATAAATTTTAAGTTTTTA
>JAVEZW010000286.1:0-4639 GCA_034002805.1 Bacteroidales bacterium
AACATTTTCGCCCGAAATACCATCAGTAGAAAACTCACCGACCTGAAACCTATCGCCATTATAAAAATACTCGTAAGCAACAGCCAGCACTTCGTCGGAGTTTAAGGCTACATTTAACGATATAAAACCAAGCTTATCGTTAAACGTGTATTCGTTGGGCTTCAACATACGCGCATTTTCAATCTTTTCATAATCCTGGCCCGACTGAAAATTGTTAACACTCCAGGGTCTTAATATATTCTGAATTTGATTAATATCACGAAGTGCTTCAATAGCGGTAATTTTGTTATATAACTCATTTGTTCCATTTGAAGGGTTCTGGATTACAGCCGTAATTGGATTAATGATACTTGATGAAGCAAAGATGTTTTCTCTGTTTTCGGCAAGATCGAGTAAGGCAAGAATATTTCTGTTCTCTTCGAAATTACTTTGTTTATTGGTTACCCACACTTCGATACGGGTTATATTGTAAGGAGACATTACCACCGGTAAATTTGCCAATATCTTATCGTAATTATCTTTAAAATAATGCGAAAGAAAGAAGTGTTTATTGGCTTCATATTCATCGGCTCGTACTTCGAAAGTCTGCGACTGAGCGCCGCCTTTAACATTTATAACCTTGGTTTCGCCCTTCTGCTGAGAAAAAACACCTGTTACAGTCAGATTTCCAAATTGCAATTCAGTTTTTACTCCAAACAAACTTTGGCTTCCGGTAATTAATGATCCTGGCAATGGCAAGGTTACGTTACCTGCTTCGATTCGTTTGATGATTTCATCCTCTTTCCCTACATATTCAAGCTTGGTTTGATTCTCAAAATCAAACGTGGCCTCGGTATCATAGCGAATACCTAATTTTATTTTATCACCTACAGAGCCTTTTACCTCCATAGTAATTTTCTCCTGAAAATCGAAAGTGGTGGTTTTTTTAAGGTTTTCTGAAAGAATAGGATTATCAACCTCATTAATATTTACGCCGAAAATAAGTTCTGCCGAACCCATAGGCACAATATCAATAACATTACTTCCAAATATTTTATCGAATGTTTCTCCACCGAGCCTCAGTGAAGGGAACAATCCTGTTTGTACATTTCCTGCATCGCCTTTTGATCGTTGCCTCCAGTAGTCTCTTACCGATTGCTCAAATTGATAGCTTTGATATTCCTCTGCTGTCATTCGTGTTGATGACCGGTAATCGAACGATCCTACTTTTTGGGTTACAACATAGGTGTTTGTTTCGGGATCATACTCAACCGATTCGGTAATGTTATCAGGATTTCCAAGAAACAGGGGAGATGTTTTCTTCTCCTCAAAAAACTCATATTCATCCTGATCGTTAAAAGGAAATTGAAGATCTACAGTATCGGTAATGTTTGTATCGGCTATAAACGATTGGTTTGATAATGTTGGATGGTTATTATAATAAAAATTTGCCCGGACAAATACTATCCAGGACATGAATAAAGTAAAGATTATAAGGTATTTAAATGTCTTTTTTAACACGAAGACCCTATCGTTTAAATTATATTCTTTTTAGCGATTCCTTTACCAGCTCTTCAACAGAAAGGCTCTTGTGATCTTTAAGGATATCACTTAACAGTTTTTCAATTTTTGCTTTTGGAAATCCCAACATCACCAAAGCAGATAACGCTTCATCTTTAATAGTATTGTTTATGGTAACAACTATTTCTGATTCGTCGGTTATTTTACCTACTTTGTCGCGCAAATCTACAATAATTCTCTCAGCTGTTTTTAATCCAATGCCTTTAATGCTTTTTAGCAAGGAAATGTTGTTTTGCAAAATGGCCGATTTAACTTCTTCCGGACTAAGCGATGAAAGCATCATTCGGGCAGTATTTGCGCCAATGCCCGAAACGGAAATCAGCTGAAGAAAAATCTCTCTTTCCTTTTTGTCGGCAAAACCAAAAAATACATGTGCATCTTCGCGTATAGCCTGATGAATATATACCAGGCAGGTTTTTTGCTCTGCCAATTTAGAATAAGTATTCACCGAAATATGAATAAAATAACCTATTCCAGAGTTTTCGAGCACTAAATACGTTGGATTTAGCTCAATTATTTCACCTTTAAGATATTCGTACATAAAAATTGATTTTTGCAAATGCTAAAATAAACAAAATAGAGTTGAGAAAAAGATTTAGCAGTAAGAAACTTCCCAAATCACACCGTTGTTACCAGTAATAAGGAGAAACATTAAACAGAAAGGATTAGTTGCTTGCCAGACTTAATTCTTTTTCCATTTTTCGGATAAAAACCTTGTCATATCCTAATTCCCGAAGCTTTTGCAAAGCTTCTTTAGCCGCATTGATATTGTCAAATGCACCAAAAGTATATCTGTAGAATTCATCTGTTCCTTTGGTAACCGAAACTGTTGGAAGGTTTTTGAAATAACTTAAATCAACAGGTGCTTTTAAAGCCATTAGCTGAATAGTGTAATTCGGAAGAAATGCATTGGTTTTTATAAATGCCGATGGATAACCAGCCTGATTTATTTTTTCTTTAAGTCGGCAAGCTTCTGAGTACGAAACGGTATATCCAACAGTATATCGGTAAAAGCCATCTTCACCAAGCGTAACCACTACATTTTCAAGACCTGTGAAATAATCGGTATCAACAGGTTTCTTTAGTGCCATAAGCTGCACCGAATATGATTTTTTTGAATCATCGATGTTATTGAATGTAATAACTGGTTTTGGCTTACTTATTTCTACTGGTTTTTCGATAATCTCTGGCTCTGGTTCAGGCTCAGGTATTATGCTGATTTGTTCTTCAATTATTTGTTCTTTTGGTTCCTCAATAACCTTGGGTTCTTCAATTAGTTGTTCCTGCACAACGGGCGGCTGGACAACAGGAGCTATCACAGCGATTTCTTCCTGAATTACAGGTGCTGCTTCTGGAATAATCTCGGGTATTATTTCTGCAGCCTCAACAACCTCAGCAACCTGAGGTTCCGGTTCCGGTATAAGTGTTAAAATTGCTTCAACAGGAAATTCGCTCTTTGAATAATCCTGAGTTATTAAAACATCCTGTGAGTAAGGACTACATTTATCGTTTAAAATTGTAACGGCGTAGTTTCCCGGAGAAATATTATATGAAAACTTTGGCTCCGAAGAAATGATTGTATTAACTGTTTCGTTTGTTTCTTTATTAATCAGAACAATTGAATATTGTGTTTCGGTTTGTGCAAGTTCTTCCGGTCCAATTATTATCCCTTTAAGAATGATCTCTCTCGAAATATCTACCTGATAAATATCCTTTTTACCTAATGATGAGGTTTCAAATCTGGCCATAAATCCTTTTTGCAAATTATCGCCTGGCACATAAAAAAGATCGTTTCCAGTTGTATTTAAAGGATAACCAATGTTTGTAATTTCTTGATCACCAGCCAAATCGGTGTAAAAGACATCGTAGCCACCTATGCTATTATGACCTTGTGAGCTGAAAAAGAGATAATTTCCGTCAGAAGTAACGAATGGCGTTTCTTCATTAAGAGAAGTATTGATTTTTGAACCAAGGTTTATGGCAGGGCTCCATTTTCCTTTTTCATCTTTTGTAGATTTGTAAATATCAAGTCCTCCTAATCCTCCTGGTCGATCGCTTGTAAAATATACTGTATTTCCATCTTTCGATTCCGATGCATGGGTTTCGTTGGATTTGGTATTAAAGACTTTATCCATCTTTTTGGCATTTGCCCAAGAAGATCCATCAAACGTGCTCTCAAATAAATCATTATTTACCGGATCGTCAGTAGCCAGATAAAGAACTGTTCCATCGTATGAAATGCCACAGGTTTTTAAATAATATTTTTTACTAACCTGATCGGTAACATTTTGTGGTTTACCCCATCCATCTCCACTTTTTTTGGAAACAAAAAGATCGATATAGTTTGCTGTATATGAAGTGTATGCAAGAGTGTTGCCGTCACCTGAAATAACCGCATTAAAATTTGAAAATTTATTATTGATTAGCTCACCTAAATTGGCAGTTTTTATGTTTCGGGGTGATTTTAACTGAGTTTCGGCATTCGAACAAGATTCAATATATTGATTTACTAACGAATAAAACGGGCTGGATGAATCAACCAGGTCTTTAAAGTTTTTATAAGAGGTTAATGCTTCAGATAATTTTCCTGTAATCTGGTAGGCAACTCCGAGATATAAATGAGCCTCAATGGGTGCTCTGGTTTCTGAAATTGACTTGGAGTCGAAATCTTTGGCAACATCTTTTGCAGCTTGCTCTAAATAACTAATAGCCATTTGCTGCTGATCATCGGTTTTTAAATAGGTTAAACCGATTTTAAATTTTATTAGAGCACTTTCTGGGACTTTTTTTAAAATACGCTGATAAATATCTAAGGCCTTTTCGTAGTTTTTTTCTTCGAGTGCATAATCTGCGTCGGTTTCCATATAAAAAATATCATTCCAGTTTTGTGAGAACAAAGAATTGGTAACCAGCAGAATAAAAGAAATAAAAAGTATATATCGCCTCATCATTTAAATCGATAAAATGATTAACCTGTATAACGAATTTGACATGAATAAGTTATAGTAAATTGATGAAATTAACAATTTAAATTTTGATTTGAACCTCAATCAGATCAATTATTTTTAAACAATAGTCT
>JAVEZW010000287.1:0-4622 GCA_034002805.1 Bacteroidales bacterium
GTTCTTTCAAAAAACCAGCCATCCATTTCCGAAGCTGATCTTTTTATAAATCAGGATAATCCAATCTCTCTGAACAAAGATATTCAGCTTTCGGATGAAGAACGGGCATTTATGATCGAACGATTTATGGAAAAAGACTCAATTAATATGCCCGTTAAGAAAAATGGAAAGAAGCTTTCTTACAACTATTTTTATATTGACCGGGCAAATACTCACCTATATAAAGGAGCTGTAATTCGCATAATAGCCGATCGTACAGCAGAAACCCTTTTGTTACGAAACGAACTTATCAAATTTATACTGATTTTTAGTTTAACATTGGTTGTGGTAATTATTCTACTTTACCGAAAAACACGAGTAATTACAACTCCTATAAAGAAATTGGTAGATAAAGTAAATCGGATAACTAACGGCCATCTTAATGAGCGTGCTGAAGTAATCGGAAACAATGAAATTGCAACACTTTCGCAGAAATTTAATAATATGATCGAAGAGCTGGAGAGCTATTATAACGAATTGGAACAAAAAGTTAAAGACAGAACTGCTGAAGTTGTTCGTCAGAAAGAAGAGATTGAAATAAAGAACAAACATATTACCGATAGTATTCGATATGCAAAGAGAATACAGAATGCCATTTTACCACCAACAGAATTTGTGCAGCAAGTTATACCCAATTCATTCATTTTCTACAGACCAAAAGACATTGTGAGTGGAGACTTCTTCTGGGTTAATAAAAACGATGATCTGTCGTTTTATGCAACTGTCGATTGTACAGGGCACGGTGTTCCTGGAGCATTTATGTCTATTGTAGGCTATAATCAATTAAACTATGCTATTGATGTTAAAAAAGCTCAGACAGCCAGTGGAATTTTAGATAGTTTAAACGAAGGTGTTGTGGAAACATTGCGCGAGAAAAATCCCGATTCAATTAGCAGTGTTAAAGATGGCATGGATATTACTTTATGTGTTATAGATTATAAAAACATGAAACTACAGTTTGCTGGTGCTAATAATCCACTTTGTTTAATTCGAAATAATGAAATCATTCAGGTTAAACCCGATAAGTTTGCCATTGGTGGAAACTTCGGAAACGAATTGCCAAAATTTACCAATAACGAAATTGATCTTCAGAAAGGGGATGTATTATACACATTCTCCGATGGTTATGCCGATCAGTTTGGCGGTCATGATGGTCGCAAATTTATGGCTAAACGATTCAGAGAATTATTGCTGAGTATTCATAAAGATCCTATTGAAGATCAGGCCAGATTACTCGAAAATATTCTTGATGAGTGGAGAGGACGAGAAGAACAGGTTGATGATATTCTTGTGATTGGAGTTAAAATTTAAATCTGATGAACGAAATTTTTAAAATCTATTTTTATATTCCGTGTCTTGAAAGTAACCTTCAGGATCAGGATAAAAACTGGTTAAATAATTTTAAAAAGGCTTTCACTGTTGGGCTAACACAAATTGTTAATGTAAATGCCGAAATTGATAGTAAGATTTATTTCGAGAATGAATTAAACGATAAACTAAATAAAAATAGCATTGCAATTCAGTTAATCTTAAATGATAAAATCGAATTAGATAAATGCATTCAGCATTCCAGCCTTAAAGAGAAAATAAATAAGGATCAGTTTTTTCAAATAGTTTGTTATCCAATTATTAATGAATCGCTAAAAAAAGACGGTTATAAAACAATTGCCTTTTATGATGAAAATACGAATAAGCAGATAAAGTTTGATGAATCGTTAGATAGATTAAAAGATGATATCTGGCTGAAATTACTAGATATTTCGCTCGAGATTAAACGATTGATTAAAAGCTCTGACAAAGTTGATTCTACGATTTCACAAAAAAAAGCAGTTATTCTGGCATCATGTTCTTCTGACCAATATAATAACAAGCTAATTATCGAACGAGAAATCCGCCAGCTGGGTTATTATATTTACGATCCTTCAAATTTTATTAGTGATGTTGGGAAACTCAATGAGTTTTTAAATGATTGTTTTTCAAAATCAATACTCTCAATTCATATTATTGGAAATAACGAATTTCCATTAATTCCAAATGATGAAACATCGGTTACAGAGTTTCAGAACAGGGCATTTGTAAACTTTATAAATAAAGATAATAAGGCTGCGATTAACAGGTTAGTCTGGATTCCTCCTGATCTTAAACCTAAGAGCGAACGGCAGAAATTATATATCGAAAGCTTTATGCATCAGGTTGAAGCCATGGACCATACAGAAATTATTCAGGCGCCGGTTGAAGTATTTAAATCTATAATACAACGTAAACTAAACGATAAAGCGCTTAGCGATAAAGCAGAGAAAAGGCCAGAATCTAATAATGGTAGGTCTTTGTATGTAATCCATAAAGAGGCTGATTTAGAAAAAGCAAAAAAAATTAAATCAATTCTGAGCGAAAAAGGGCTGCAGGTTTTAATTAACGATAACACTTTATCGAATATTGAAAGCATTAGACTTCATCAACAAAACCTTGTCTTATGCGATGCTGTTTTGATTTTTTATACTGATAATAACCGGTTATGGCTAAACAGTAAAATTAGTGATATACTAAAAGCTCCGGGTATTGGAAGAAAAAAGAAATATTCTGTAAAAGCAATATTATCCAACAACTTATCCGAGCTAAATGCTCCAATTTACAAGGATTTAGTTTTGGTTGAAAATAATTCTAATCTATCAGAGAGTTTACAATCCATCGTAGAAATTATAGAAAAATATGACAATAGCAGATAATGCAATGAATAAAAAGGACGAATTATTCAATCCATTTCCTGGTTTACGACCATTTAAAATTGAAGAAAGTCATTTGTTTTTCGGTCGCGAAGGACAAAGCGAGGAAATTTTAAACAAATTATCAAATGAAAAATTTGTTGCTGTAATTGGTACTTCAGGAAGTGGAAAATCATCATTAATATATTGCGGATTAGTTCCAGTATTGTATGGCGGTTTTATCGGAGACAGAAACTCAAACTGGCGAATTATTACTACCCGACCTGGAAATTCTCCGATCGAAAATTTATCTGTTGCTTTAATTAAAGAAACTTCTGAAAATCAGGGATCAACCGACGATTTTATAAAACAAAAATTTAGTACTTCTTTATTGCGTAGTAGTTCGATGGGTTTAGTTGAAACAATTAAGCAATCGTTTGATTTAAAAAAGGAAAATGTTTTAATCATCGTCGATCAGTTTGAAGAACTCTTCAGATACAAAAGCAGTCGTAAGGATTTATCAACATATAATGAGTCAGAGGCATTCGTGCGACTATTGGTTTCGGCAAACAAAGCTAAAGATGTGCCAATATACATCGTTCTGACTATGCGATCAGATTTTATTGGCGAATGTTCTCAGTTTCATGAGTTAACAGAGTTAATAAACGATTCGAACTACTTGGTTCCCCAAATGACCCGCGATGATTTTAAGAAAGCAGTTGAAGGTCCTGTAGCTGTTGGTGGAGCACAAATAGAACCTCAGCTCGTTCAGCTATTGCTTAACGAAGTAGGCGATAACTCTGATCAATTGCCAATTCTACAGCATGCCTTAATGCGAACATGGGATTACTGGACAGATCATTCTGATACATCTCAACCTATAGGAATCTCTGATTATGAAGCCATTGGAAAAATGGAGAAAGCTCTGTCTGAGCATGCTAATGAAGCATACGATGAATTAGCCGAAAACCAGAAATGGATTTGCGAAAGCATGTTTAAAACTATCACCGAGAAAGGAAATGATAACAGAGGAATACGCCACCCAACGAGTATTAGAAATATAGCTTCTATTGCTCAGGCTGATGTTGAAGATGTTATAAAGGTAGTTGAACCTTTCAGAGCTTTAGGCAGATCATTTATAACACCATCATACGAAGTAAATCTAAATGCCGATAGCATTATCGATCTATCTCACGAAAGCTTAATGCGAATTTGGAATAAACTCAAAGTTTGGGTCGAAGAAGAGTGGAATGCTGTTCAGATGTATATGCGATTATCCGAAGCTTCGGAGATGTTTCAGTTAGGAAAAACAGGTCTTTGGCGGCCACCAGATTTACAATTGGCACTAAACTGGCGCGAAAAACAAAAACCAACACTTGCATGGGCACAAAGGTACAACCCTGCTTTTGAACGAGCCATGGTTTATCTCGAAACAAGTGATAAAGATTTTAAGGCAGAAGAAGAGAACAAAGTAAAACTTCAGAAACGGCAACTTCGTCGTACAAAGGTATTTGCTATTGTTTTGGGATCAGCAGCTATTGTGGCTGTTGCACTTACGTTATATTCACAATCACTGAAAGTTGAGGCTGACAGGGAAAGAAAAAAAGCCGAGGAACAGAAAGTTATTGCTGAGGAACGAAAAGTTGAGGCTGAAAAACAAACCAAATTTGCCAAAGATAAAGAGCAGGAAGCTCTCGAACAAAAAGAAGAAGCTGAGAAAGCGAGGATTTTTGCAGAACAAAAAAGATTAGAGGCTGTTCGAAGTGCTGATATAGCTGAAAAACAAAGATTAAAAGCACAAGAGAACCAAAAGATTGCCGACAGTGAAAGGGCAAGGGCTGAAGTAAACGAGAAAGAAGCAAGAAACCAGACTGTTGAAGC
>JAVEZW010000288.1:0-4621 GCA_034002805.1 Bacteroidales bacterium
CAGCAAAAAAGCGAAAAGTAAATCAGGATTATTATCCGGCAAATAAACTAAATGAGCTTATTCGGGCAAAATCAACATCAGTAAAAAGCATAGCCATTGTTTTTGGTCGCGAAGAAAGCGGACTTACCAACGATGAAATCTCATTGTGCCACACAGTAACAAGTGTACCCATGAAAACAAAATACCCATCACTTAATCTGGCACAATCGGTTATGATTTATGCTTACACCTTATCGATGCTGGAGTTCGATAAAGAGATTGCTACAAATCAACCAAGCGAAAATGAGTTTAAACCACTTAAAGCCAAAGTAGAAATTATTCTAAAAAAGATTGGGTTTAAAACTGACTCCGCTATTTATAACCGCATAATGGAACGGTTAAATGTGTTGGGCGAAACGGATATTCACTTGATGCATTCGGTGTGTAATAAACTAGGTGAAAAGAAATAAAAAAAGCTGCCCGATTAGGCAGCTTTATAATATTGGGGATTCTAAAATCCTTTAAAGTTTTCTGATTTACGGGCAAATTCTATTTCGCCTTTTTCGATTTCTTTGAAAGATACTGGACTAAACCAATCATAAAATATTGGCTCTGTTATTTTTTTTCCAATAATCTCAAACTTAACATTTTTTAATAATTCATCTTCTAATTTTTCTATTTCTTCAATAGATAAGGATGAGTTTCTATTTAAAGAGAAATTAGCAGAAATAATATGTGCATTTTCATCAACAATAATTGAAACTAATAAACTCTCTTCATTAAAAGCCAATTGAGAAATTCTTTTTGTAGCAAAAGTCATTGTAAAGGCTTTTAAAAAAATATCGTGCGATTTAAGTTTTACTGATGAATACTCATTTATATCATTATCATATTGTTTTCTATCTTTAAGACTCTTTTCAAATTTTTTATTGTTAATAAAAACATTTTCATTGTCAGATAATATTGTACATGTATAAGTATTGCTTTTAGTGCTTTTCTCTAATGTATCCCATTTGCTTTGAGCGTTACTTAAATATGTAGTAAAAATAATAAAAATAGAGAACGCACTTTTTATTATTATTTTTATCATAATTAAATGGATTATAAAAGTGTTTAAAATTATGAAAAAATAGTTAAGAAGTATTATTAATTGCAACTTTCACCACATCCACAACTCATTTTGTTACTTTTTGCTTTTTCGAACGATTCGCGGCCTTCGCTAAAGGTAAACCAGGCAATACCCAGCGAACCTATATTATCAATATAGCCTATCTGGAAAATTTCATAGGCAACACTGCTTACAAGTAAAACAACTGAAAGATATAAGCACGATTTGGTGCAGTTTGCATCGGCAATAATGGCATCCGATTCAAGAGCTTTGCCAATTTTTAACTTATAGTGCATTAAAAAGTACATGGTAAGTATTGAGATAGTTGCTATTATTATTCCTGGCCATGTAGTTTCTGGTTTTGAGCCTTCGATAAATGATAATATTACACCAACAACAATTCCAATAGTTAAAATGTAAAATCCAAATCCGGTAATTCGTAATGCTTGTCGCTCGAATTTATCACGCTGGTTAACTTTCGAATATCGCATTCGCAATACCATGTGGGCGATTCCAATACCAGATATAACCTCTACAAAACTATCGGTGCCAAATCCCAGTAAAGAAAGCGTCTCGTCATCAATGCCAAAATACAAGGATATAATTCCTTCGGCAACATTGTAAATTATCGTTATCAGGCTTAATATAAAAGCAATGTGGAGGAGTTTGTTTTTTTCCATTATTATTTTTATTGTAATCAAATAAGAAACAAAAAAAGTTGAAAATGGTTTTGTTATTTCGATTTTATCAGATAAAATGTTCCTGCCACAGCCGGAATGGCAATATTAATCATCCATAAAAATATTGATGCCAGTACAATGCCAATAATGTTTTCCGAAAACAATCCGATAAAAACAATTGCCAGAGAACCACGTAAACCAAGCTCGAGTAGTGTAGTTGTAGGAATTACAGTCATAAACAAATAAGTCATTGATATCGAAACAAATCCTTCGATTAAACTTATGTTTACATTAAATAACCTGAGTAACAGAAAAAACTGAATTGAAAAAACAAGGTATCGAAGGATGCTAAGTGCTAAAATCCTTGTTGATGTTTTCCTTGGCAAATTTGATATAGCCCGAAAAGGATCTTCTCTCTTTTTAAAAAACGAAAACCTTAATAACCACGGAACGATCCGTTTTATATTGTAATAACTCCAAATCAAAACTACCAAAATAACTGTAAGAATTATTGCCAGCGATTTATTTAATATAGGATTGATATGGGTTTTTTCGGGAAACAAAATTAAGAGCATCATAAATCCTAAAATGCCCAATAAAATGGTTGCGACGAATTGAGCAAGGCTTCCTATGACAGATAAAAATGCACCGGCTGTCCGATTCCCTTTTTCAAGAAAAAGTATTCTTCCACCAATTTCTCCTACACGGTTAGGTGTAAACAATCCAATTGAAATACTTGCAATTACTGCTTTGAATGAGTTTGCAAACGCAATGCTTTGTAATGGTAAAATCAGTTTTTGCCATTTAAATGATTCGATGGTCCAGTTTAGTATCATTAATAAGATTACTGCAGCTAGTAATAAATAGGTAAACGGTTTTCTTAGTATTAAGCTGAAATCAAATGATCTTAGTTCATCGAAACGAATTATCTTATAAGTTATAAAACCATAGGTGAGTAACAAAACAATAGCTAAAAATGCTATTCGCAGAAATTTGGATTTCATAAAATATTTGCCAAATGTGAATTTCAAAGATACTATTTATTTGAATTTGACTTAAGTTTTTCGATCTTTACCAAGGAAAGTTAAAAGTTATAAGTTTAAAGTTAAAAGTTAATTTATTCTATGAGTTATGTTAGGCCGAAAAAGAGTTTAGGACAGCATTTTTTAAAAGATCAGAATATTGCACGCAAAATAGTGGGCGCATTGGATCAGTGTTCACAAAAAACGGTACTCGAAATTGGACCTGGCACAGGAGTGCTTACATCTATTTTACTCGACAATACAGAACTTCAAACACATGCAATTGAAGTTGATACCGAAGCTTATGAGTTTCTTAAAATCAATTTTCCTCAGCTGGAAAATCGATTACTGTTGGCTGATTTTCTAAAGATCAATATTCGCGATTATTTTAGCGAGCCATTTACCATTATTGGTAATTTCCCGTACAATATATCGAGTCAGATTTTTTTTAAGGTACTCGAAAACCGCGAGTTGGTTCTTGATGTGGTTTGTATGATACAAAAAGAAGTAGCTGAGCGAATAAATGCTTCGCACGGCAACAAAACCTATGGAATTTTAAGCGTTTTTTTACAAGCTTTTTATGATATTGATTATCTTTTTACGGTTGGACCCAAGGTGTTTGATCCACCGCCAAAAGTAAATTCAGCAGTTATTCATCTTAAAAGAAATAATAGAAAAGAGTTAGGTTGCAACGAAGAGTTATTTTTTAAGGTAGTAAAATTAGGGTTTAATCAACGGCGCAAAACATTACGCAACTCTTTAAAAAGTATTTTAGTAAATTTATCAACTGATCATGATATTTTTAATAAACGTCCAGAACAACTGAGTGTTGATGAATTTATTTATCTAACTAATCTGATTGATCAAAAAAATTAATTTTCAAATCCGTAAATATGGCAATGCAATTTGAATTAACACGTGAATTTCTCGAAAAACTTCGAAATCACATTGATAATAAAGAGGAAGCAGCCGCTTTCGATATGGTTAAGGATTTGCACCCTGCCGATATTGCTGATATTTATGATGAACTGGAAATTGAGGAGGCAAAATTTCTTCACGTAATGCTCGATGGGGAGAAAGCTGCCGATGTATTTATTGAACTAGAAGATGATGATCGTGAACGATTCCTTGATGCTCTTCCAAGTGAGCAAATTGCTAAACAGTTAATCGACAACTTAGATTCTGATGATGCGGCCGATATTATTGGCGAATTACCTGAAGAAAAACAAGAAGAGGTTATTTCCTATATTCGTGATCTCGAACAGGCCGGTGATATTGTAGATCTTTTAAATTACGATGAGGATACTGCGGGTGGTTTGATGGCTAAGGAGCTAATCACTGTAAACGAAAACTGGACCATGCCAACCTGCCTTAAAGAAATGCGAAGACAAGCTACGGAGGTCGATGAAGTTTATTACGTGTATGTGGTTGATGATAATAATGTTTTAAAAGGAACTCTTTCTTTGAAAAGAATGCTTCTTGCTTCAACAAATGCAAGTATTAAAAGCATTTTAAATAAAGACATTATTTCAGTTAAAACCGATACAAAATCGGAAGAGGTAGCCAACATAATGGAGAAATACAACCTCGTAGCCTTGCCGGTTGTAGATGCCATAGGCAGGCTTGTGGGTAGAATTACCATAGATGACGTAGTAGATGTTATGCGCGAAGAAGCAGAACGTGATTATCAGTTGGCTTCGGGTATTACCGAAGACGTAGAGCATACTGATAACGCCTGGTTATTAACAAGAGCCAGAATTCCATGGCTTTTTATTGGTTTGTTTGGTGGTATTATTGGTGCATTGGTTATCGGAAATTACGAAAACGATCTG
>JAVEZW010000289.1:0-4619 GCA_034002805.1 Bacteroidales bacterium
CCCACATGGTCTTTCATAAATTCAACCTGTTTGTATTTTATCGATGATCGTTCAGCTTCGGCAGCACGGCGTTCCATTTCTGATGCATATTCGCATTTACCCTCATACTTTGCTTTGTCCTTACTTTTTGCACCATTCATGTAATCGGTTAATAGCCGATGTACCATCATATCGGGATAACGACGAATAGGCGAGGTAAAGTGCGAATAAAAATCGAACGACAACCCATAATGGCCAATATTTTTGGTTGAATAAACCGCTTTTGCCATGGCTCTAATGGCGAGTGTTTCGATAACATTTTGCTCTTTCTTGCCCTGTACTTCATCAAGCAAACTATTTATTGATGTGGTAATGTTTTTATGTCCGGTTGCATTTATCGAATAGCCAAAACGCTGAATAAATTTTGCAAAATTCATCAGCTTGTCTGGATTTGGTTTATCGTGAATCCTGTAAACAAAGGTTTTTGCATTTTCACCTTTTTTAACTTTGCCAATCGATTCGGCTACATGCTTGTTGGCAAGCAACATAAACTCTTCGATCAGTTTGTTTGATTCTTTGCTCTCCTTAAAAAATACTCCGAGTGGTTTACCTTTTTCATCGATATTAAATTTTACCTCAACACGTTCAAAATCTATTGCTCCGTTTTTGAATCTTCTCTTTCGGAGTTTTTGAGCAAGATCATGAAGAATGAGTATTTGCTCTTTCATATCTCCTTCAGAGCCTTCGATAATCTGTTGTGCTTCTTCGTACGAAAATCTTCGGTCAGATTTAATCACTGTTCTGCCAATCCATTGATCCCAAATATCTGCTTTATCGTCCATCTCAAAAACAATGCTGTAACAAAGTTTTTCCTCGTTTGGACGTAAGCTGCAAACGTTATTCGATAGCTTTTCGGGGAGCATCGGTACAACCCGATCGACCAAATAAACAGATGTACCTCTGTTATAAGCTTCCTCATCGAGAATACTATCTTTTTTTACATAATGAGTAACATCGGCAATGTGAACGCCTACTTCCCAGTTTCCGTTTTTCAGTTTTTGAACAGATAAGGCATCATCAAAATCTTTTGCATCGGCAGGATCGATTGTAAAAGTTGGCACTTTTCTAAAATCACGGCGAACTTTATAATCTGCCTCGGTAATTTCTTCCGGTATGTTTTCTGCTTCCTGCTCAACTTTGGGATCAAATTTATATGGTAAATCAAATTCGGCAAGAATAGCATGCATTTCCGTTTCATTTTCGCCAGGTTTGCCAAGTACTTCAACAACTTCGCCAAAAGGATTTCTGAATTCTGCCGGCCAATCTGTAATTCGGGCAACTACTTTATCGCCATTCTGAGCATTGTTTAGTTTCGCCAACGGAATAAAAACATCGTAAGGCATTTGTCTGCTGTTAGCAATAATAAATGCATAGGTTTTCGAAATATCAATTACACCAACAATATTTTCTTTTGCTCGTTTAATGATTTCGACCACTTCGCCTTCGGGCTGTTTACCTCTTTTTCGTGCGTAAAGATAAACTTTAACAACATCACCATTTAATGCATGATTCAGGTTTGATTGATTTACAAAAATATCTTCAGCACCTTCTTCTTCGGGAATAATAAAGCCAGATCCTTTAAGAGTGAGCATAACTTTACCTGTAACATAACCCCCTTGTGTTACGAACTTGTATTTACCTCTCGAAACTTCTGTAATTGAGCCATAATCGCGTAACTCAGTTAATATATTTACAATTAGACTTCGGGTAGTGTCATCTTTTACATCCAATTTACTCGCTATCTGCTTATAGTTGAATATTTTAGATGGATTATTGGAAAAGTATGCAAGTATTTTACTGCTTAATATCTTTTTGTTTAATTTGTCTTTCGATTTTTTACCACTTTTAAATTTCTTGTCTTTTTTCATCTTTTATGTTTTTATATTGAGCAAGTTACAGCTATTTTGTTAACTGATTATTTTCTTGCTTTTAAATCCTGATTAAATTTTTCAACAGCAAATCGAATTGTTTCATTTACTGGGATAAATTCAAAACCAAGAGTTTCTTTTATTTTTTTATTGGAATATTGGGTAATATTTAAGCCAGAACGAACAATGCTTTTCGTGATTTGTTGTTTTTTAAACCCCAAAATGCTTACAAAAGAATCAACATAATACGCCAGAGTTAATATTTTTTTTCCAGCCAGGTATTTGGGTTTTTTAACTTTTGATTCGGCGGCAATTTTATCAAAAACATCTTGGTAAGTAAGATTTTCTGAGCTTATAATAAATCGTTCACCCGTAATATTGCTTTCAGTAAGCTGAATCATACACGAAACCACATCGCGCACATCAACAAAACCAGTTTTTCCAAGAGTGTAAAATAACATTCCGCGGCTTGCTTTTTTTATTATTTCGCCACTACCGGAGTCCCAAAATCCGGGACCAAGAATAACTGAAGGATTGACAATTACAGCATCTAACCCTTCCTGTACACCTCGCCAAACTTCCATCTCTGACTTAAACTTCGTTATTGAATACAAAGAATGATCATCGGCTGGAGTCCATATTTCTTTTTCGGTTACAGGATCTCCGTTTTCGGAGCTTCCCAACGAAGCAATTGAACTTACAAAACAAAGTTTTATGGATTGTTTTTCAAGGCACAGGTTAACTATGTTTTCTGTTCCCTCGATATTCGTTTTAAGTAATTCAGCTTTGTTTTTTTTATTAAACGAAACAATTGCTGCACAATGATAAACTACTGATATGTTTTCGAAAGCCTCTTCAAGAGCAGCTAAATCAAGTACATCACCTTCGAACCATTCAATTTTATCGAGTAATATGGTTGGATTTGCTGTATAATATGAAAAAACCTTACGAACTTTTTCGATATTTTTTTTATTCCGGATTAAAGCACGCACCGAATATCCTCTTTCGGTCAATTGATAGAGAAGATGAGAGCCAACTAATCCTGTTCCTCCGGTTACTAAAATCTTTTTATTTATCATGTTGTTTTTCTGATGCTTCGGTGCCCCAGATAATTTTTTTACCAAATCCGAGACGGTTGTCTGTAAATTTAAGAAAAGTTAAGTCAACAACCCAGAGTGTTGTTTTCATGAGCATGGCTATTGGGAATCGACCGAGGTATTTCTTTTTTGCTATCTCGAGCAATTCATCTTTGGGTTCAAAAATTTTACCCTGAAATTGTATTCCCTGAATTTTACCAATAACTGATGTTTCAAGCACAACAGAACCAGCCACAATATCTTGCTGTTTTAAATCTTTTACATGCTTGGTTTCGTAATCCGAGGTAAATACTAGTATATTATTTTCTTCGCTGTAAACATAAAAGCAATTGGCGCAATACGGAATGTTTTGATTCGAAGTGGCTAGTGTTAAAACGTGATGTTTTTTTAAAAATTCTATAATTCGTTTGTCAACCTGAGTCATATTAAATGATAAAACAGTTTTGTATAGGTTTTGTTTAGCAAAGCTAATATAATTAATAACAGGATATTAGTTTTTTGTATTAATAAGGTTTACGATTACTTTAATTATTATATCCTTTTCTTCAGGCTTGCTAACAGCTATCATCAATGTTAATGCAACCAATGCATTATCTGCAATTCGTTTCTTCCCATTTGAATCAAATAGTATCTTATTTCTTTCTAAGAAGTATAAAAAGATAAATGCTGCTATTCTTTTATTGCCATCAACGAACGAATGGTTTTTGGTTATAAAGTATAATAAATTTGCAGCTTTTTCTTCCATACTTGGATATAAATCAACTCCATCGTATGTTTGATATATTGTTGAAATAGAACTTTTAAAGGAGTTATCCTTTTCCTGCCCAAAGAACTTGCTATTTCCAATGTTTTTCTTAACTAAAAGAATCTGTTTTATTGCATCTTCATATGTAATCCGAAATACTTCATTGTCAGATGTGGATTCAATTTTAAGTTTCTGATAATCATATTGATCCAATATATCCAATGCATAGGCATAATCAGAAATAATTTCGAGAAGCCCAATACTTTCATTGTTTGAAAGCTTTTTGTAATTCAATACGTTGCTTAGAATTTTAACAGACTCTTTTAGTTCTTTTAGCTGTTCTTTTTTTTGTGATAACAACTTTTCATTTAATGTATATCCCTTTATTAAATGATCTTTCAGTATTTTATTTGCCCAAATTCTAAATTGAGTTCCTCTTTGAGACTTTATTCTATAGCCAACGGATATTATAATATCTAAATTGTAAAATTCAATATTTCTTTCAACCTCACGTCCTCCTTCTTTTTGAACTGTTGCAAAATTTGCAACAGTTCCTTCTGAACCGAGTTCACTTTCTTCATATATATTTCGTATATGTCTTGAAATAACCGATTTATCTCTTTGAAACAAATCTGAAAGTTGATTTAAGCTTAACCAAACAGTATCATTTTCTAATCGAACTGCAATTTCAGTTTTTCCATTTTCGATCTGATATATCTCAATATTTGAATTATTCATTTGGTGGATTCAAATTTTTATAAAGTTAACAAAAAGTTTAATTTCAATTATTGTTCTTGTGTAGATTTAAGAACAATACTAAATTGTAAATTCACATAAGATTTAATAAATAAAAATCTCTTTGTATTTCAA
>JAVEZW010000290.1:0-4604 GCA_034002805.1 Bacteroidales bacterium
CAGGCTTGCAGGAATATTTGCTTAAGTACAAGTTTGCCAATGCAACATGGGATAATCTCATTGATATTTTATCAGCCAAAACCGATTTTGATTTAAATACCTGGAGCAATAATTGGGTTAAGAAATCGAATATGCCGACCATAAAGGTCGATAAGGCATTTAACGCACAAAACAAATTATCATCGCTGATTCTTGAGCAATCGGATCCTTCAGAATCTGGAAAAAAATGGGCACAGGAAATTGAAGTTTTATCGTTAACAAACGGAAAGTATGATTTTTACAATATACAAATCGAAGATACTTTTTCGGTTATCCCTGTTGCGCTTACAGAAAACCAACCTGAACTAATTTTACCCAATTCAAATGGTTTTGGTTATGGCTACTTTGAACTTGATGATTTATCGAAGAAATTTTTACTTAGGGATTTATCGGTATTTACCAATCCAGTTAGCCGATGCAGCGCATATATTACATGCTGGGAAAATATGCTTAACAAAAATATTAAACAAAAAGATCTTTTAGCAGCGTTTTTGCAATCATTAAAAACCGAAACAGATGAACAAAATATAAGTCTCCTGCTTAGTTATGTTTCAACAATTTATTGGAAATTTTTACTTCCACAGCACCAAAAAGAATTTAACACTGAGATAGATCACGTATATTGGAATAAAATACAAAATTCAAGTAAACCAACACACAAGTATCTTTTCCTAAAGTCGTATTTTACTATTTGTAATTCTGAAGCAGGTGTTGAAAAGTTATATCAGATTTGGAGTAAAAAGCTCAACATTAAAGATATTAATCTTTCGGAAAATGATTTTACTGAGCTGGCTTGCGAAATTGCTTTAAGAACTCCTGCAATTGCCGATTCTGTTCTACAGATTCAGATTAGTAATATACTCGATGAGGAGCGAAAAGCAAAATTGATTTTTATAAAACCAGCCCTTTCCAGCGATATTGAGGAAAGAAATCGCTTTTTTGAAAGTTTAAAAGCTGGGAAGAACAGAGAAAAAGAGCCATGGGTAATTTCGGCACTTACTTTTTTGCACCATCCGTTGCGAAGCGAAGAAAGTAAAAAGTATATAAGACCTTCGCTTGATTTATTAGAAGAAATACAATCAACAGGTGATATTTTCTTCCCAAAACAATGGCTCGATGCTACTTTTAGCGGTCATTCGGGTATTGATGAAGTTATTACGGTTAATGTTTTTTTGAACGAGAATCCTGATTATCCAATAAATCTCAAAAATAAAATAATTCAATCGTCGGATATGTTATTTAGGGCGAGCCAAATAAACGGAAAATAAAAATAAGGTTGTTTTAAAAGCATAATTATTGTCTATTTTTCGACAGGCTCAAAATGACAACAAATTAATAATCAGCGTGTCACACTGAGCTTGTCGAAGTGTGAATACAAAAAAAGAGGCTTGTGAAACAGCCTCGTGTAGTGATGACTATATTATTACTCATTTAGTCTTTCGAGCAGCGCAATATTTCTTTTTAGCAAATCCTCCGAAATCTCTTTATAATAGTTTTGTTTTTCTTGTTTTGTGCCATTTGGACGATGATTAACCCTGTAAATAAGTTCGCGTCGAAGCAATTCTGCTTCGTGTAAAATCTCCAACACATTCTCCTGATTATTTACTGGCGAATACTCGAGGTACGAAAAACACTCTGTCATGATTTGCTGAGCCAGAAAATTAATATCTTTTTTTAGTTCTTTGCAACTTGCCATAAAATCAATTTTTTGTAATAATAACTAATTTAAAAAGAAAGATATAGGTAATTATTTAAAAAAACAATAGGTAAAATTAAAAAGTTAAAATAGTACTGTAATAATTTAATTAATATGAGTTCGATATAAGAAATTAAATATAAGCTTGTGTTATACTAAACTATGCAAAATATCTTAATAGTCTGATAGAATTTATTAGAAAAAGCTCCATCGGAGCTAAATCTTTATAAAAGAAAAAGTTACAGAGAAAAAGCGCACCAACCACCTGGTTCTTTATATGTAAATTAGCCATGTGGTGCGCAAAACAAAGATAACATTGTAATTATATATTATTTTGTCTTTGAATAATTGCGCGTCAAAAAACCCTAAAACCACTGAACAACATAGTACTGACGCGCTGATTATTACACCTTTTATTTTGCTATAAATATTTTGCTCCGCTGGAGCATAAAAAATCAAAAAAATACGAAAATAATTTTTGATTAAATAGAACTCACGTTAATTAAAATAACAAAACTATTTGGAGGCATTTAACTCAATTGAACTAATGATTTGAAAAACTTTGATTTTTCTGTAGTTTGTTATCTTTAACTAAGTTTATTGTATAATCCTTATCATATCGAACGATTGACATGCCAATGTTCTCGTATCCTGAGTTACTAAACCATTTTACAAATTTAAAATCAGCCTGCAACTGGTCTGTATGATGATGATAAATACAATCTTGAAAATCGACACCATATTTCTGAAGGGCAGTAAAAAAGTACATTCCAACATCAAATCCATGCATAACATACTGATCGGGTTCGGATTTGAATAACTTTCGATATTTTTTAATAAATTCCTTAACCTTTTGATCCTTAAAATCAATATAAAAAGGAATTACCAGATGGGTATTTAATGCATAAAAATATTCGGGATCGATATTTCCAAACCTGTACCATCGCGACATACCAAATGTTTTTATTGAATATCCTTTTGAGCTGAGCGAATTGAGATTTGAAACTACCAGCGACACAAATGCCTGATCGTTAGAAGGAACTAGTACAATATTTTCAGTTGATTTTTTTAGTGCGTGTTCTATAGCCTGGATACTATCAGTAAAGAACACTTCTTTAAACTGCAAATCCTTGATCGTTGTATCAATCGAATAATAATTAAATAGTTTTTCTTTAAGTATTGAGATGTTTTGATGCTGCAATGAATCAATATTATGCAACAATACAATATTTTTATCTTTAAAGCTCGATGAAGCTTTGGCCATCTCATCAAATTGGGATGAAAATCCGGGACTTACCTGAAAGATATATGGATTTGTTTCGGTTAAAGATAAATTATCGGACAATGGTGAAACCATTTTTATGCCATGTTGCATAGAAAATCGTGAAACAACCTCCACTTCGTTTGAGTAAACAGGTCCAATAATTAAATCCACGTTCTTTAATTGAGGCTTAAGTAAAATATTTTTTACAACATTTGTATCTCCCTGAGTGTCGTAAACATGAAGATTAACCGAAAAACCATTGCTTTTAAGCGAATCAACAGCCAGCAAAATACCTTCGTAAAACTCTACAAAATTAACAGCTCGTGGATAAATATAATTTGGACTGCGATAAACGGTTTCGTAAATTTTCTTACCAAACTCATTTGTCTTTGATGAATCGATATAATACTCCTGTTCGCTGTTATCGATATAAAATGGCAACAAAACAGCCACATCAAAAGGTTCGGTGATTTTTCTACGAATAGAGTCACATCTGTTGTATTTTACAGAATCAGAGTAGGCAATGATCGATCTTTTTTCGTAAACTACAGAATCCTTGGCTTGTGCGGTAATATTTTCAAATACAAAACCATCTACAGGTTCTTGAACTTTGGGTATTTTTAGCACCTGCCCTATTTTTAATCCATCCGACAAAAATGGATTTAAATCGTAAAGCAATTCTTCGGATAAATTATATAATCTAACCAATGAATAAATCGTTTCTTTTGGTTTTACATCGTGATAAATATACTGATCCGATAATTTAATGGTATCGATAAAGGGTTTTGTTTGAGGCACAGTAACATCTTCGGCCACATATCCTTTTTTAGGTATTTTAATTATCTGATCGATGGTGATTCCATATTTTACTGAAGGATTATATTTAATAATTTCCTCCTGCGAAACATCATATTTTCGCGATAGCGAGTATAATGTCTGGCTTTTTTTAACGCGATGATAAATAAAATTCTGGGTATCTTCCTGATCTTCATTTACCTTATCTGATTTGATATGCGGTATTTTTAAAGCCTGGCCGATTATTAATCCAAGAAATATTTCGGGATTTTCTTTGGCAATATCCTTTTGCGAAACTTCGTAGGCTTTGCTTAACGAATAAAGTGTTTCGCCTTTTTTAACTATGTGAACATAGTAAACCTGACCGCCAATTATTACTTTGTCAGTAGATTTCTCGATCTTAACAGTATCAGTTTGACCAAAAAGTGCTGATCCAAGAAATAAACTTAAAAAAACAGTTAAAAAGAAATTTTTCACTTTATTCTGATTACCAAATTAATAAACAACCTGATTAAAAAAATGTACATTTTTAGGAATCACAAAATTAACTTATCCTGACTAATAAAAAAATAAGCCTGAAAGGAATTCTCTCATGCTTATTATTGTTTATTCAGAAGATTAATTCTCACGAAGCACAAATTCATCGTATTCAAGCTCAAATCTTAGCTTATGTTTTGATTCTTCCTGAGCGAGTGAAAGAAAAAGATTTTTCATTTGTGTATCTTTAGCTCTATTCGATAGTTCGAGATACAATTTAAATGCTGATTTTTCTTTTTTCATAGCTAAAACAAGAGCATCCTGATAGCTCAT
>JAVEZW010000291.1:0-4596 GCA_034002805.1 Bacteroidales bacterium
AAACATTTGTATAAGTATCAATCTCACCAAAAGCAATACTCCCTCCTTTACTAATGGTTAAAGATTTGCTGCTAAAATTAACTTCTATATCCCGTATAATAAATTCCCATATATCTGTTTCACTTAAGCCTTTGGTAATCTCAATTTCCTTAAGATATGATTCAGTGTATAATCCAAGATCCAAATACCTTTCACCATTTAACTTTGCAATAAAGTTAGTAAGTTTATTATGTCCGTTATATGTGGCTTCTATTCTTACCATAAATTTTTGTCCCACAGAAATTGTCGAATCAGAGAAAACATATCCAGGTAGGTTTATGATATTTATTTCAGGATCAGGATAGCTATTTTTTTCTTCTTCGGTACAAGAGAAATTAATTGTAAGAAGTATCAATAACAATGTAAATATTGGTAAATTTAAATACCGACAGGTTCTTTTTTTCATATCGCCATCCACAATTTTAGTAAACTTCATAAAAAGCGATTTATTATTTTTTTCTAATTCTATTGATAGAATAAACTAATCCAGCTCCTAATAATGCACCTGCAAGTCCAAAAATAAAGTGAGAAATAACAGGCACAACAAATCCCCATTTAATAAATGATGATTCAAGAATACCTGTAAAAAGATAAATGGTTAAACGACTAATTGGTATAACCATGTATGCTAAACCACCAATAAGAGTTAATATTGCCAGTCTGTTTGCAGGATTTCGAAATAATAAATACAATGCATCAACAACAATTCCCATAACAACATAAATAATGGGTAAAAAGGGATCTTTTATTCCAATAAATGGAAAAAACATAAAGGTTGATGCACCAAGCATGGTTATTATTGATGCAAAAGGCAGAATAGAACTTCTTCGTGCAATTATTAAGATCGCCATAAATTCAAGGCCATGGCGACCAGGAATATTTAATGGAATTCGCAGGTAAGTGCGCAATACAATTGCACTTATTCCGAGAAATAATAATAACAGTATCTCAAATACTAGAGAAAGTGTGTTAGTTTGAAATGTTTTTGATATACTCTTTTGATACATGCTGCCATTCATGATTTTCATTATTTTTAGTTTTTTCTACAATTACTGTTATTTTTTTATTCTGGATAACTGGCCGCAACCAATTTCCAACATCAATTCGTTCGTTATCATTAATTAATGTGTCATCAACAGATTTAATAACCTGAATATGACTAATCTTTTTAAGTTCTGATCCGGAAAAAACGCCACTTATCTCACGCAATTCTTTTCCTTTAACCCATATACTTCTTCCGTCGTTACCTGCTTTTCGCAATCCAACTGCCGCAAGAGAGCCAATAACACCAATTTTTGTTCCGGTATATCCTTCAAGAAAAATACCTCTTTCATTGGCCAGTTTATGTGCATTTTCTTTTGTAAGAATCTCTTTTTTTGCCCTGTTTCCCCAATCGATTATTTGCTCATTAATTGATTCTTCTCTTGCAATACATAGTCCTGCATCAGAACCTTCTGCTGATTCACGAATCAGGTATTCAGAGCAAAGCTTTTGTAAAGCATCATATTTATCAGAGTTTACAATTAAGCATGCTGAGCTGTTATGCGATGTAAATGGAATATTTTCATGAACATACAACTGATGTCTTGATATGGATTCAACATCACCAATGCCTTGCTCAACAATAAGTTTCCCCATCTCACGTGCCCTAAAACCCGTTCCTCTTGATTCCAGGTTATCAGTATCATCAATTGCCACAAAAAATCTCATCTACTATGAATTTATTTTATTAAAAAACTTTTTCGTTATCTGATGAATTGACTCATCAAATTCGACTAAAAGCTCTTTATAGGCTTCAACTAATTTTTTCCCTTCAGTTGTTAACACTGAATTTCCACCCTGTGCTCCACCACGATGTTTCTCAACTAAAATAAATCCGAGTTTTTCTTCGGCTTCTTTAACGTTTCCCCAGGCTTTACGATAGCTTATACCCATTTTATCGGCTGCTGCACTTAATGAGCCATGCTTGTCGATCATTTCGAGCAATTCGAATTTACCATCACCTAAAATTCCCTGGCCTTTTGTATTTTCGAGCCAAACTTTAAATTTTAGAAAGATGTCGTAATATTTTGATCCTTTTGAGCCTGCCATAATAATTGGTATTAATCAATATGAGATACAAAACATATCGCAAAGTAAAAAAATACCATGGAGTAAAAAAAACTTCATGGTATTATTTTTTAGTTTTTAAGATAAATTCAACTATTTGTAAAGACAACGATAAGAAGTATCACCATCAACTTTTACTTTAAACTTAACATCTTTAGCAACTTTAAATGTTTCGAACTCTTTATATGTTTTCCACTCTGTTTCGCCTGGTTGCTGAATAGTCATTTTACCTGATGTAACAGTCATGAATTCAACAGTAGATGTTCCAAACACATATTCACCTTTAGCCATTACACCAACTGTGGCAGAACCTTCGGCTGTTTCGAAAGCAATGGATTTTACTTTGCCGTCGAAATATTCATTTGTTTTAAACATAGCGCTTTCTTTTTTGTTAATAAGTTACAAAAATAAGGATTATAGTTTTTTCTATAACATGATAAAAGTCTTGTTTTAAATTAAAGCGATATGCATATATTTGCATAACGTATTTTCCAAAATGTAATTCAAGTTACCAGCTCAAAGGTTTTTTGAATTATAAAATAACCCCAGGCTTTTAGTCTGGGGTTAAATAATAAAAGATGTGATTAATGATATTAAAAATAAGATAAATAAATTATATAAATTAAAACAATAAATTATGCAACAAAACTTATATTTTGCGCCACCGGCAAAGAATGAACCGGTAAAAGCATATGTAAAAGGTTCACCAGAGCGAGAGCAGTTGTTAAAAGCCATTGAATGGGCACGGTCGCGGGTAATTGATATACCAATGATTATTGATGGTAAAGAGGTTCGCACTGATAAAAAAATTGAAATTCATCCGCCGCACGATCATCAGCATTTATTGGGATATTATCATCGCGGAGATGAGAGTCATGTTAAAAAAGCCATTGATGCTGCATTGGCAGCTAGAGAAAAATGGTCAACCATGTCGTGGAAACAACGTGCATCAATATTTTTAAAAGCTGCAGGAATGATTTCGGGTCCTTATCGGGCACGTATAAATGCAGCTACTATGTTAGGTCAGTCAAAATCAGTTCATCAGGCCGAGATTGATGCTGCCTGTGAGTTTGCTGACTTTCTGAGGTTTAATGTTCAGTATATGACAGAGATTTACAATCAACAACCCAATTCGAGCGAATTGGTTTGGAACAGATTAGAGCAACGACCACTCGAGGGATTTGTGTTTGCGTTAACACCATTTAATTTTACAGCTATTGCAGCCAACTTGCCAGCAGCGCCAGCCATGATGGGAAATTCAGTGGTTTGGAAACCTTCAAATGCTCAAATTTATTCGGCCCGTGTAATTATGGAGATTTTTATGGAAGCCGGGTTACCCGATGGTGTTATAAATCTGGTATTTGTTTCCGGTCCTGCTGCAGGTAACGTAATTTTCTCTCATCCCGACTTTGCAGGAATTCACTTTACGGGTTCAACAGCTGTATTTAATAATATTTGGAAAGAGATTGGAAACAATATTTCGAAATATAAATCGTATCCACGCATTGTCGGTGAAACTGGAGGAAAAAACTTTGTGCTAATGCATGAGTCAGCTAATTCAACCCAGGTAGCAACAGCTCTAACCCGTGGGGCTTTCGAATACCAGGGACAAAAATGTTCTGCCGCATCTAGGGCTTATATTCCAAAAAACAAATGGGATGAGGTTCTTTGTGAGATAAAATGCGATATGGAAACAATTAAAGTTGGGCCGGTTGAAGATTTTACCAATTTCATGAATGCTGTTATTGATGAAGCATCATTTACAAAACTTGCAGGTTATATTGATCGTGCAAAGCAAGATAAAAATGTTGAAATTATTCATGGTGGAAATTACGATAAGTCGAAAGGTTATTTTATCGAACCAACTATAATTCTTACCAAAGATCCACATTATGTTACTATGGAAGAAGAACTATTTGGTCCGGTACTTACAATTTATCTTTACGATCCAAAAGACTTTGACAAAACGCTTGAATTAATAGATACCACATCAATTTATGCTTTAACAGGATCGATCTTTTCAAAAGACAGGTATATAATAGAAAAAGTAATGGAAAGACTGAAACATGCTGCCGGTAATTTCTATATTAATGATAAACCAACCGGTGCCGTTGTAAGTCAGCAACCATTTGGAGGTGCACGCGGTTCAGGTACAAATGACAAAGCAGGATCTTATCTGAATTTATTACGCTGGGTTTCGCCACGAACAATTAAGGAGTGTTTTGTTCCACCTGTAAGTTATAAATATCCATTTTTGGAAGAATAGAAATTATTAAATAATGATATTCTGAGAACCTGCTCAAATTTTTTGGGCATAATGAAGAAATGACAACTCCAGTAAAGAGTCACTGCGAATGAGTCCTTTAGGACGATTGAAGCAGTCTTCAAAGATAACTTCGCTGCGCTCGTTATGACTATAAGCTGGAGTGTTCGAAAGGACTAAAAAAA
>JAVEZW010000292.1:0-4554 GCA_034002805.1 Bacteroidales bacterium
AAAATACTGTATTTGAAGTTTGATATATATCAAAAAAGAGTTTCTATATTGGATTTCTCATTTATCCAAAAAGCAGAAAATGTTTTCATTACTGGTGCCACAGGTTGCATAAAAAGTTTTCTTGCTTGCGCTATTGACAGAGATACATGTTCAAAAATATATAAATTCTATTTCTTTGGAATGAGTCTTTTTATGGATAAAATCTCTATTAAAAAAATGGATTTACTATATCAAAATGATCTAGTAAATCCAAAGCAGATCTCTTTATTTTAGATGATTTTAGATTAAATCCAATATACGCAATAACACGACTAGCTATTTTACTGATTCATAAAGATAGATACGGTGTAAAATCAACAATGATTATATTTCAATTACCAACACAAAGTTGGTATGATTACATTGCAAAAGCTACCTTAGCTGATGTCATAATAGATCTACTCTTTTCATGTGCTCATCGCTTTGATTTAAAAGTGGAATCTTTAAAAAAAACAAAATTAATATATTTTTGTACCGATTTCTATACGTTTTTTGTTTTTTTTCACGCGATTTTTTTTAATACAAACTAAAAATTATTTTTTCACGCAGAACAAGTGGCTCACTTTACCGCAGAATGGGGTGTTCACTTTCGTGGAATAATCAGAGTAAATTCATTCTCAAAATATTCCCAATCCATTTAATCCGCAAAAAGGACTAACTCATGACTTATATAAATAAAGTCAACCAACGAGGGTTGAAATAAATTTCTTTGATTTCTGTCTGGTAAGTTTCCAATCACTTTGTAAGTTTTCATACTTCAAATATACGGTTATTTAAAGGATAAAACAGTATTTTATAGACTTATATTATTAATATTAAGCTGTTTATATCTTTATAAAGGATCGGATAATTAAGTGATACTTAACCATTAAGCGTTTTGTATAATGGTTCACTTTATGATTTTGAACGTTTTTAAAAATAATATTCTTGTCAATAAGTGATATCAGCTGTCAGAAAACAGTAGTTCCAAAAAAAAGTATTTTTGCTCATTTTAAATATTCACATATAGGTTTATCACATAATGTTAAAGCTATATTTTTAATATTGTAATCATATTCGTTTTTCTTTTTAGTAATTATTGTTGTCATTGATATAATACCGATACTATTTGATTCATTTGACACTCTTTCAACCATAAAGGGGATTGGACCATCTTCCAATCTAGAATCAGTGGGTTTCAATTTAATAAGTGTAAATTTTTTCAAAACACTATTATATGAAGCGTAATAATATACATTATTTTGAATTTTTATATATCCTGAATAATATGGTCTATCACCGTATCTGGCTTCAGTCATTGTAGCATTATAAGTATCAAAAATTTCAATTATTTCAATAATATCGGCATTTTGCATAAATTCATTGCTGTAAAAAAGATTAACAATATTCATTCTGAGGCTTAATAGTTTGTTAATTTCTCTATCATAAATTCCAAACATTTCAATGTTTTGTATGCATGGAAAACCTTTAATTTTAAAATTTTCATTTAATTTTTTAACTGTAATTGAATTCCATTCGTATATATCAATTTTACAATTATTTGATGAATTTTGTTGTATTGATTGTTTACATGAAAAAAATAATAAAAATATTAATAATATTATAAAAATTTTATTGCTCATAACTAAAACGTTTTTCTCTTCCTTTATAACCTGGGTTAACTATTCTACCTTTAAAATAATATACATCTTTGGGAGGTCTTGTTTCAATATTGAAATCAATAAGATTATAATTTATATCATTCATATAATTTTTTTTATTTTTAACTACTCCATCAGAGCTACATTCTTTTCCAAAAACATTTACTCCATCATAAGTTTTTCTTAATTCACGATTTAAATCTTTTCTTACTCTATTTTCCCATTCAACTGCACCAAATTCTTCAGCACTTATTCCATTCACAAGTTTAGGATGATTATAATCAGTAACAAAATGACCCATTTCATGAGCTAAAGTTGTTACAGGATCCAATGTAACACCATCTGCTTTTATAGTTTGTTCCGGATTAAAATAAAGGACTCTATAATTGTTTCCCATTTTAGGGGAAATTTCATTATCACGATTTTCAGGTGTGCTTGCAATTACTAATTTCAATTTAGATTTTATCACCATGTTAACTAGTTTATTTCCTGCCTTTGTCTCTCTAAGTTTTGAAATTACTCCTTCAACTGCTGCAATATATTCAGCTGACCCAAGTATTATTAATTCTCTTCCATCTGGATCAATAAAAATAACAGGATTATTAGCACAATAGTTATATGGTGACAAATTGGGGTACTTATCACTCATCGAGTCAACAGAGAGCCAAATACTCAAACCACTGTCGTAGTAGCGTGCACCAAAATACCCGTAACCGGTTTCCACATCTTTCTCTTTGCCGGAGAAGGTGTAGGGGGTGTTCCAGGAGGAGTTGCGTTGGTAATTTTTTCTCTTTAGGTCCATCGTTTTGAATGTAAAGATGTGCAAAGATAGTAAAATATTTCTGTTTATTTTCCTTTTCTTTTTGCTTGATCAAAAAGAAACAAAAAATCAAGGCCACAAAATTCCGCCCGCTCAGTCTGACCGATTAACGAACGCTACCCTTTCTTCAAAAACCGCGCTTATCTTACTCCATTTTTTCTTTCGTGGTGCGGTTTTTCGAATCGTCTCCCCACAAGCGTTCGTAAACCGCTTCAGACTTTCACGCTATTCCGCATCGCCTTGTGGCCTCCCAACGCACTTGCGACTTTGTGAAAATTATTTTTAAGTTGCAAAAGTTAATTGTTATCAAGAAAAAGCATCCAACACGCTACTGGATGCCGCTCTTATTAAACAGTTTCAGGAAATAGAACTGCTTCCAAACGAAGAAAAAGAAACACTCCTTAAAGTTGTTACCGCATACATCAGAGATTTTAAAGCTAAACAAAATTACGCGGTTTAAAAAACTGTTTTCCGTTTTCGACGCCTTTATTACCAAAGCTAAAATCAAAAAAATGATAATATAAAAAAGAGAACTACGGGAGCTCTCTTAATGATGTGATTTTGCAATTGAATCAAAAAATGAAAAAATCAAGGAATACATAAAGGATGTCTGTATTGTATGCAAAAATCCGAATCAATAGTTGGTGAATTACAAATTATTCCATAACTAAAATAATAGCCAAATAAAGTGCAAGGTTTTTTATAAATATATAATCTTAAATCATTATTAGACACAATATAATTAGGCCCGAATAAATAAATAATTTCAATTGAATAAGTTTTTCCATTCTCTAATCTCTGCTTATATTCCTTACACTTACATTTCTTTGAATTTGAAACAATTAAATATCTTTTGTTTGTTTCAATATTAACTGCACTTATAAAAAAAATGGAATCTTTTTTAGAATAATCAATTTTTGTGATTTTAACCTTACATGTAAATACTGAATCTTTGTATATTTTTGTGAGATTATCTGAAAAAACTAATTGAGAATTTAGCAACATTATTAACATGAAAAATGTTACATAGAATATTGTTTTTGTTTTCATATAATTAATATCTTCTACCTATGTTTTAGAGGTGAAAAATTTATAAGCGATTTATATTGCTCCTTTAATTGAAGTTGTCGATCAGTACACCATGATTGATTAGTAGCTCTCCCATGAACAATATCATAACCTGTCCTATCTAACAATGGTGAACATATAGGTTTCTTATCTATAATTGTTTTCTGACAAGCTTCAAAACCTTCAGTAATTTCATGAATTAAATTTGTTCCGACACTCCCACATTCTTTTGTGTCTAAATTTGCGAGAAGATTGGGATCAACCATATTTGTTGAAGAGGCTTTAACATTTTCTCCTGATTCTATTAATACTGTTCCCATAAATGAACCACCATTACTCCTTATCCGACCATCAATTTCAAATGTTGTTTCACCTTGACCTGCTTTTACAGTTTGAATATTCACTTTTGAATTTTTATCATTAATAGCTTTTAACAAATGTTTTTCAGTTTTTGAAAGCTTTGCTCCTTCTTTAACATTTGCAGAAATTTTCCCAGTTTTTTCATCAAAAGAAAAATTTAAATTTTGTGCACGATTTACCAGTTGATTATATGCAACGCTAGCTAATTCACCTAATAAAAACACCTCCCTCCCATCCGGATCCACCAAGATCACTGGGTTATTCGCACAATAGTTATATGGCGACATGCTGGGGTACTTATCACTCATCGGGTCAACAGAGAGCCAAATGCTTAAACCGCTGTCGTAGTAGCGAGCTCCGAAGTAACCGTAACCTGTTTCCACATCTTTCTCTTTGCCGGAGAAAGTGTAAGGAGCGTTCCAGGAGGAGTTGCGTTGGTCAACCCAGTCCTCACCAAAGGGGAGATAATGGAGATGTTGAATTGGCTGGCCGGTGTTGTAGGTGATCCAACTGCTGCTGCCTAGGTGGTCAGGGTGGTGAAATGTTCTCAATATTGTCATTATCTCAAGATGATTGGTTTTGCAAAGATAGTAAAATATGTTATTTCATTTTTATTTCCTTTTACTT
>JAVEZW010000293.1:0-4505 GCA_034002805.1 Bacteroidales bacterium
GTAGCATCTGCATCACTAAAAATCCCACCAAACTTGTGTAGAATTTCATAACGAGCAATATCACATTTACCACACCATTCCCAATTTTCATTAAACTGTTTCTGATTTTTCAGTCCATTAGGAAATTCTTGTTTAAGTTTCTCTTCATCCCAAAACATAAATTCAAAGTCGGGATAATATTTCTTCCAACTCATAATCATGTCTAACGGGGCTTTCTTTGGTCCAATCCACAAATGATGAACAATCTTAGGAATCACTTTCTAGCCCTTTCTCGTTGATTAGCTTCATATAAATTTTTATTGTGTGCAATTCTTTTCCCTCTATCTGGTGCTGAATAAATTTCTGGCGGGTGATGTTGATGTATCACTAATGTCGTATCAATTGGAACAATTTTAATCCCATGATAACTAATTTTTTCCTTGAAATCGTCGTCATCATAAGCAATCCCATCCATAAATCTTTCGTCAAATCCACCAATTTTATTATAGTTTTCTTTTGAAATAATAGAACAAAAATGATAACACAAATTGCGATATTTAGAATGTTGATACCAACTATGATGTTTATAACTAAACTCTTCAAATTTGTCAATAGGATTTTTTTCTACAATACCATTTTCACAAGAACACACAAAATAATAATCCTCATTAGAAACATTTAAGAAATTATCAATTTCTGACAGAACATTATTGTTATGAAAACATTCTGGATTAGTGATAACAAAATATTTTCCTTCCGCTTCTTTAGCACAAAGATTAAAAGCAGCACTAGGATTGTATGTATTTGGAAATCCATGAACTTCTAAATATTTAATTTTAAAGGGAAATTGTTTATCCAATAAAGTTAAAAGACTATCTTTTTCATTTTTATCAGACCAAGTTTTTTGATCAACTCCAATAACAACTTCAAAATCAGTTCTATTGTTATACCAATGACTAAAAGAAATTAATGTGTTATTGAATAAAGAAACTCTTTTGTGATAAGGAATTAGAAAGGAATATTTCATGGGATAATAGCCCTAAAAAATGATTGAGGTTGAATTTTACAATCTTTATAAGATAATAATTTGTTTTCTATCTGGTTACTCTTTGAAGAACCAGCAAACCAATGACAACCAATAGTGTTTGATTTAATCCATACGTCATTTGACGTAAAAATGTTTGCTATTCTATTATACTGATAGGGATAAACTGTTTCTTGTTTTGCATAATATGAATCATTCGCTTTCATGTTATTCACAACTTTTTCTAATGCCAATCTACCACCAGACTGATAAGTTTTATCTTTACCGATGTTTTCCCTCGCTATTCCTAATGCTTCTTTCATTACTATATCACTCTTAACAGAACCAAAAAATCCAATAGAATGATATGTATTAGTCTTAAACAAAACCCGATTAACATCCAAAGGAATTTCTGAACATTCAAATGGACGATTATAAAGAATATCAAAATCTGACCAAAATCCACCAAACTTATTCAATAGATACCAACGTAATATATCACTCTTATGAACTTCATTTTCTTCATTAGAAACTCCAATGTTTTCAAAATCAAAACTAAGAAGTTCACAATTAAGAGTTTCTAATTCTGGAAACCAATCTTTTCCTTTATGAATTTGTTTTTGTTCGACCCAACTACTATGATTTGTTTTCCCAATCATATTAGGAAACCAAACTTTAATCTCCCATGTTGGATTATGATATGAAAATGTTTTTACTGTCTGAAATTTTAAAAATGATAAGGGCTGATTTCTACCCCAATATAAATGTAAAATTTTCGGAATCACTTATCATAAACTCCTAAAAAATAATTTTCAAATGGGGGAATAACATACACTATAAACCCTTGCAATTCTTCCTCTTCACCACTCCAAAGCGATTTATGAAGATTATGAATATTTCCTTCATGAAATCCTTTTTCAATATTTTCGTGATTATCATCCCACCACATAGGAGTGAATAGGATTAATTTTTTCTTAGTAATTTTTTTGGCTTGCTTTAAAATTTCATTTCCTCTATCTTTATCTAAATGTTCGATAAAGTCAAGCATAAAAACAACATCAAAAGAATTTTCCTCAAATGGTAAATTCTCAATTTCTAAATTAATCAAATATTTTGGTTTACATTTTTCAAAGGAATCAACGGTTACATATTTTCCACAATGTTCTGGCTTAAATAATTTTTGACCACAACCAATATCAAGAACACTATCACCATTTTCAACGTGACTATTTGTGAATTGTTTTAAAATTTCATATCCCATATTAGTAATTTCCTAATAGTAATTTTACAACTATATTTGACACATTCATAACAGTGTAATCTTTAGGAGAGTTCCATATGTTATTTGACATCTGGAACTTGACAATTGAAATTGCTCTATCAATGTCCTTTAAATCATTAAAAACAACATTTGAACCACATTCAATTGTTTCTGGTCTTTCCGTTGTGTTTCTAATAGTGACACAAGGAACATCCAAAATATCACATTCCTCCTGCAATGTTCCTGAGTCACTAAATACACATTTTGCATTTGCTTCCATGTAAATAAAATCTTTAAATTTAGTCGGTGTAAACCCTTTAACCCAAGGAAATCTTTCTCCATATTCATCGTGATAATCTTTAATTCTTGGATGAATACTTAACATAACTGGTAAATTAAAATTCTTCCCAATTGCATTTAAAAATTTAAATATATTATGAATTTTTTCTTTAGTATTAGTATTTTCGTTCCTATGAATTGTTGCTAACATGTAATCAGTTTTATATGAATCGTTTTCTTCAAGCCAATTTAGCCCCATAACTTCGAGAATTGGATTACCAGTAACAAAAATCTTACTAGGATTAATCCCTTCTTGAATTAAATATTGTTTGCTATTTTGTGTATAAGGTAAATGAATGTCTGATATATGGTCAATCATTTTACGATTGATTTCTTCAGGAACATTATAATCAAAACATCTATTGCCTGCTTCCATGTGATAAATTGGGACACCACATCTTTTAGCAGCAATAGCAGCACCTAATACAGAATTAGTGTCACCAAGAACCAACATTTTGTTTGGTTGGAATTTTTTAATTTCTTCAATGACAAAATCAATAATTTTGCCTAATTGCTCACCAATAGAAAATGTGTTTAATTGTAATTCGTTGTCTGGTTTCCTAAGATTAAATTCTTCAAAGAAAATATCTTTAAGATTTTTATCCCAATTTTGACCAGTGTATACAAAATGATGATTACAATATTGGTCAAGTTTAGGAATAATTTGAGAAAGTCTTATAATTTCTGGTCTAGTTCCTACAACAGTCATCACCTTTAACATAACATTTCTCCATCTTGTTTATCATTAACATACAATAGACCTTTTTTATCTAATAACATTCTCAACCCACTTATTGTCAAAGGAATGTCTTTTGAAGAATAAGATTTGATTTGATTGTGATTTGTTACATCACATAATTCAGGTAACATTGGAAAAATAATATAACGATTAATCTCTTCATCGTGATATGTCCTTCCACTTTCCTCTTCACTAATTAATTCTTCATGTAATTTTTCACCCGGCCTGATTTCAGTAATAACAACTTTACCTTTATACTCATTAGCTTCTTTTAATACACTAGCTAAATCAATCATCCTAGCGGAACAAGTGATAGGAATTAATGTTTGTCCCTTCCCGCCATAATTAATGGCGTCTAATACTAAATCAACTGAATCGTCAAGACTCATTAAGAATCTTGTCATTTCTGCATGAGTAACAGTTAAATCTTTTCCATTTCTAATTTGTTCATGGAAAAATGGAATGACTGACCCTCTTGATGCTAACACATTTCCATATCGAACACAAGTGAAACGACATTCACTATTAATATTGGCAGCAATGAAAAGTTTTTCTTGTAAGGCTTTTGTCATTCCCATAGTATTGATCGGTTTACAAGCCTTATCGGTTGAAATACCAATACAAACCTTGACATTGTTTTTTGTTGTGTTAATTGCTTTGATGAGGTTAGCTACCCCTAGACAATTTGTTTTAATGGCTTCTAGGGGGAAATATTCGCATGAGGGAACTTGTTTTAGAGCAGCAGCATTGACTACAATATCAGCTTTTTGGACAACAGAAACTAAAGAATCATAATCTCTTACATCTCCAATTCTAAAATCAAGTTTTTCTTGGAAATTGTTATAAATAATTTCATCTGTAGGACAAATTAAATTTTTGTATTCTGTTCTCATGAAATGTTGTTTTGCTTCATCCCTTGAGAATACAATAACTTTCTTTGGATCAAAATTTGTTAATAATTTTTTAACAAAGGTTTTACCAAATGAACCTGTGCCACCAGTAACTAAAATAGTTTTATTATTCACCATTATCCACTCCAATCAAATCTTCTTCTTGAAACATAAACGTTTTATTGGTAAACTCTTTTGTTACTCTATAGTGATAGAAAGGTCTTCCAGTAGACATATTATTAGGATCATAATATATACCAATAATAATTCCAT
>JAVEZW010000294.1:0-4463 GCA_034002805.1 Bacteroidales bacterium
GAATAATTTTCTTCGTCGTAGCATACAAAAAAAACGTTGTTGATTTTAGGATTTTTCTGCAAAAAATCAATGGTGGTTCTTATTGCAATTCCTGCTGCCATTATTTTTGGAAATCGATATACTCCTGCACTAATATTGGGAAATGCTATCGTTTTGATTTTATTATCGATAGCAAGTTTTAAACTGTTTTTGTAGCAATTGGCAAGTAATTCGGATTCATTTGCATTACCATCTTTATAAACGGGTCCAACAGTATGAATAACAAATTTTGAAGGTAGATTATATCCTTTGGTAATTTTTGCTTCGCCTGTTTCACATCCATTTAGCAATTCACATTCCTTGAGTAGCTCTGGTCCAGCTGCACGGTGAATAGCACCATCAACACCACCACCGCCCAACAGACTTCTGTTGGCTGCATTAACAATGGCATCAACGGTCAATTTGGTAATATCACCTCGAACTAACTCAATTCGCTGAGTTAGTTTGCTGTCGCTCTTTTTCAATATCCAATTACCGAAATTCAATTTGCTATTACGGTTTTAATTTTCAATTTCTTTTAAATAAAAATACCAGATGTCTCTTACTGGGTCATACCTCAAATGCCTCTGAATAAGATTTGGTCCTAATGGTTTTATACCAGAATGATAATAAAGCTTTCCATTAAAATCATAATGATATGTAATTCCTGGGTGTGACAAACGTGGAATTAGTTCATTATCTGTCAATTGTTCGCTAAAAACTTTACCCCATTTACTTTCAATTATATTAGTTAATGTATCCTTAACAAAAACAAAATTATAATTATCTAAATTTATAGTCTTACGAGCTTCTGAGGACCAGTCCTTAATTAAAAAGATTTTTTCCAATTGAGTATAATGTATTCCAAAAGTATCAAGTTGTGAGTTTGATTTAATGCTAATATTGTATGTCGGAAAATTTGTAAAAAACAATGAGTCAGATTTGATATCTGTTAATCTTCCACTATAAATATTGCCATTTCTTAGTTTAAAATCATAAATACAATTTCTATATAAAAAGAAACCTGAATTATTAAATGTTCTCATGTCAGATCTGTACTCAAATTTATTTGCTTTATGAATTAAAACAGACCAACAACTATCATTCTGTCCAGATGAATTAATGTTAAAAGAAATTAGTAATATAAATAATATTAATTGTCTCATGGTTAAATTTAAATATTACCTGTATCTTCCTTTAATATTAATAAGTTTTCCAGCTATTCAGTTTTTTTCAATCAGAAATCACCATTCACCATTCACCGATCATCAGACCTATCTTAACGTAGCACCCAATTCTTTTTCAAAAACACGGATTAGATTTTCCATTAACTTATCAATCTGTTTATCTGTAAGGGTTTTGGTTTCGTCTTGCAATATAAAGCTTATTGCATATGATTTTTTGTCGATCCCAATTTTTTCACCTTCGTACACATCAAACAGTGAAACCTTTTTAAGCAGTTTCCTTTCAGTTGAAAATGCCAGCTCTTTAATTTTACCAAACTGTATATCTTTATTCAGTAATAAAGCCAAATCTCTACGTACTTCTGGATATTTTGGTAATTCGGCAAAACGAATATGATGTTTTGCAATGATTTTCAACACGTTCGACCAGTTAAAATCTGCATAATAAACTGCATTCTCGATGTCGAATTTTTTGGCCAGTTTTTTATTTAAAATTCCGAACTCAACAATTGATTTCTCGTTAAAAGTATAACTTAATCCTTCAGAAAAAATATCATTATTTATTGAGTTAATGATGCTTTTATTTAAATCAAAACCTAATCTCTCAAGAATATTTTCAACATACGATTTAAGTAAATAAAAACTGGTTGGTTCTTCTTTTACAATCCAACTTTCGTCGGTTTTATTGCCGTATAAGAACATAGAAAGATGAAACTCCTCATTGTAATTCTTTAATGGGTTTTCGTTTTTGCTGTCTTTTAACTTATACACATTACCAAACTCATACAGTTTTAAATCTTTATTCCTGCGATTCTTGTTATATTCGATCGTTTCCAAACCACCAAATAGCAAGGTCTGGCGCATAACATTCAGGTCCTGACTCAACGCATTTACAATATTTACCAGATTTGCTGTTTTATACGACTCTGATTCGAAGTAATAATCAGCCTTGGTTAACGAATTACACATAATTTCGCTAAAACCATTATTAGTTAGCAGATCGGAAATAATATTCTGTACTTTCTCTTTATCAGGGTGTTGGATGTACGATAAACTCGAATTTACATGTTCTGAAATTTCGACATTGTTATAACCATAAATACGAAGAATTTCTTCAATAACATCTACCTCGCGTGTTACATCAACACGGTAGGTCGGAATTTCGAGTACAAGTTTATCCTGATCTTCAGAAACGATTTTAATATCAAGCGATGTTAGTATTTGTTTTATGGTTGATTTTTCAATTTCCTTGCCAATCAATCGTTTTAGATTCTTAAAGGTAAGCTCAACGGTACATTCTTTAACTTTGTTTGGATAAACATCGATAATTTCAGATGAAATTTCACCACCGGCAATTTCTTTGATTAACAATGCAGCACGTTTAAGCGCATAAACTGTAACATTAGGATCGCTGCCACGCTCAAAACGGAACGATGCATCGGTGTGTAATCCATGTCGTTTTGCTGTTTTACGAATATAAACCGAATTAAAGTGAGCACTCTCGATAAATACATTGATTGTGTTTTCTGTAACACCTGATTTTATTCCTCCAAAAACACCGGCAATACACATTCCTTCGTTGGCATTACAAATCATAAGATCTTCGCCCGAAAGCTTTCTTTCTTGTTCATCAAGTGTTAAAAACGAAGTTCCTTCTTTTAGTGTTTTAACAATCACTTTTTTACCTTCAATTTTATCGGCATCGAAAAAGTGAAGAGGCTGGCCTGTTTCGTGCAACACAAAATTCGAAATGTCTACCAGATTGTTAATTGGTTTTAATCCAATTGCTTTAAGTCTGTTTTGCAACCATTGTGGCGATTGCATAACCTTAACATTCGAAATAGTTACTCCGGTATATCTTGGGCAAGCTTCCGGGTTATCAATTTCAATATCAATTGCAAGTTTGTTATTATCAACCTTGAATTGATCTACAGATGGCTTAAGCAGGTTTATTTTCTGTGACTGACTTAAAAATGCAACCACATCGCGTGCTGTTCCAATATGCGAAGCACCATCAATGCGGTTTGGTGTTATTCCAATCTCAAAAACGGTATCTGACTCAACGTTGAAATATTCCTTTGCAGGAGTTCCAATAACTGCTTTTTCATCCAATACCATTATTCCTGCATGCGATGTTCCTAATCCAATCTCATCTTCGGCACAAATCATTCCTTCTGAAACTTCGCCACGCATCTTGGTTTTCGAAATAGTAATTTCTTTATCACCGAAATAAAGCTTTGTTCCTTCGGTAGCAACAACTACTTTTTGTCCTTCGGCCACATTTGGTGCGCCGCAAACAATTGGTAACTCAACGCCAGCACCAATATCAACAGTTGTACAAGTTAATTTATCGGCATTTGGGTGTTTTTTGCACGATGTTACTTTTCCAATTACGAGTCCTTCTAATCCGCCTTTTACAGTTTCGAATTTCTCGACATTCTCTACTTCGAGACCGGTGTTAATTAAAATTTTAGCAATTTCGTCAGGTTGTAATTCTGTATCGATGTAGGTTTTAAGCCAGTTGTATGAGATTTTCATAAATTAAGTATTCAATGATTTATAATCGAAGTAGCAAAAATATAAAAAAATAGGCACTAAATTAAATTACACCTATCAAACAAATAAAGTATAGGTTGAGTTATGGCAACTCTTTTCCGGTAGATGCATTGTAAATAGAATACCATAATTCCAAAGGCATATCAATTTGTAAAGCTTCAACGGCGTTTTTAATCCTTTCAATCTTTCCAGAACCAACAATGGGCAAAATGTTACTCGGATGTTTTAGAATCCAGCAGTAAATTGTTTTGTCAATTGAATCGATATGTAGTTTGTCTGAAACCTCCTGCAAAACTTTATGTAGTCTTTTACTCTTCTCATCAATTGGATTTAGCAATTTGCCTCCTGCTAATGGCGACCAGGCCATTGGTTTAACTCGTTCTTTCAAGAAAAAATCTATATTTCCATTATCAAAATTTTCAAAGCAATATGGTGAAATTTCAACCTGGTTTGTAACTAACTTATCATCCAGATATGAATTCAGCATCTCAAATTGCAACGGACTAAAGTTCGAAACACCAAAATGCAATACTTTTCCACTTTTCTTTAAATCAGAAAATGCTTTTGCAACATCTTCAGGATTAAAAAATGGTGCCGGACGATGCAATAATAACAGATCGATATAATCAGTTCCAAAGTTTTTTAATGATTGCTCAACCGAATAAATAATATGGTTGTAGCTGTAATCATAGTGTTTTACTTTTC
>JAVEZW010000295.1:0-4421 GCA_034002805.1 Bacteroidales bacterium
ACAAATTGCTTACTTTTGACGCTTTTTTAATTTGTTATTTAGGCTAATATGAACATTTATAATTAATTAAGTGTTTCTGTTGGTATTATTAAGGATTCAAAATGAATGCAAGAAAATTTGTAATTAGCTCTTTATTATTTCTACTGATTTTTTTTGGAGAAATTGCTTTATCATTTTCCGATAAATCATCAGGAGAAAAGATCGTTCCTTCCAATGAAAACATTCCTCTTTCATATAAAATTACCAATAATCTCTCTGCTTATGAATCAATGCAGGGTTTCGATGTTCAGATAAATGAATTTATGGAATCATGGAAAATAGTTGGTGCATCGGTAGCTGTTATTAAAGATGAAAAGTTAATTTATTCGAAAGGTTTTGGTTATGCTGATAAAGAAAATAAAATACCGACAGAACCGAAACATATTTTTCGTGTTGCAAGCGTATCGAAATTAATTACCGCTATTGCTATTATGAAACTGGTTGAAGAAGGTAAACTGTCATTAAGTGATACTGTTTTTGGCGAAAATGGAGTTTTAAAACAACCACAATATCAGCAAATTAAAGATAAACGGGTTAAAAATATTACTGTAAAGAATCTATTGAATCATTCAGCTGGTTGGTCGAGCAGAAAATCCGATCCAATGTTTAAAACTCTAGAGATAGCTCGTGCAATGAAAACAGAGTTGCCTTTAAATACTGAATCAATCATTGAATATGTTCTTAAAAACAGAAAGCTGGATTTTAATCCCGGTAAAAAGTCAAGTTATTCAAATCTGGGTTATGCAATCTTAGGAGAGATTATAGAAATAAAATCAGGATTACCTTACGAAACATTTGTTAAATTGAATGTTCTTAACCCGATTGGTATTTACGATATGCACCTTGGTAAATCTGAAATGGATGATTTATTTAAAAATGAAGTAAAATATTACGGCTTACCTGGCGAAAGAAAAGTTCATTCCTCTGATAGGAGAAGAAAAGTTGCTAAACAATATGTTGCAAACTCTATCGAAACATTGGGCGCTGCTGGTGCCTGGGTTGCTTCTTCAACCGAATTGGCAATTCTTATGGTTTATATTGATGGATACTTTAGGCAAAATGATATTTTAACGCCTGAATCGGTTATCGCAATGATCCAGGTAAAAAAAGGAATGAAACCCATCGGATGGTCAGGAACCGATGGTAATGGCAATTGGTGGAGAAGCGGAACCCTTTCTGGAACATCAGCTCTTTTAAAGCGTCAGAACAATGGAATATCATGGGTTTTTATTATGAATACTACGCCAAAATATGGATCCCGGTTTACTTATCGGATAAATAAGGCAATGACCGATGGACTTCAGAAAATCGAAAAATGGCCAACCTATGATTTGTTCGATTATTATGAGCCTTCATTGTTTAATGAAAACCTGTTATCAGCTTATTAACACGAGCAACCAAAAGGAATTATTTTATCATTTATTGTAACACCTTTTATTCAGGTTAAAATACTATATTTGTTGTTCAAAAAATAGAACTCTAAATTCAATTAAGTTTTTAGAGTTTAAATTTTTTTATTTTGATTTTAGTTGGATGTGCAACATCAACAGATTAAAATCGTAAGAGTATTTGTTAAAATCTCAGTTAATGGCTATTAAAATAAAAGGTATTCGAAGTAAGATAATGAAAAATCCACGATTAGAAATTCTTAAAAATGTTGTAATATTCTCCGAATCGAGTAACGCAATTCTTAAACGCATTGCAGAGTCTCTAACAGATGTTTATGTTGAAAAAGGGCAAGAAGTATTTCATAAAGGCGATAAGCTTGATTCGATGTATATTATTGTTAACGGAAAAGTAATAGTTCACGATAGCAATCACATTTTTGCCCAATTTTCTGTTAACGATTTTTTTGGTGAATATTCATTAATCGATTCTTCTGAAAGATCAGCCAGTGTTACTGCAATTGAAAAAACACATTTATTACGGTTAGATCAGCGTGATTTTAATAATATTATAAATGAAGATATTGATGTTGCAAAAAGCATTTTAAAAGCGCTGATAAATAGATTAAGAAATTACAATATCCTCGAAGAACAACTTACCCAAAATAGTATTCAGATTCAGAATCAGAGAGATGAATTAGAAAAGCAACGAAAAGAACTGGAGGAACTAAACAATACAAAAGATAAGTTTTTTACAATAATAGCCCACGATTTAAAAAATCCCTTTAATACAGTTATTGGATTATCTGAACTGTTGGTTGAAAGATATGATACCTATGACAGTAAAAAGATAAAGGATTTTATTCTGCAGATAAATAAGTTCTCAAATAATGCGTTTAATTTGTTGGAAAACTTGCTTCAATGGGCTAAATCTCAAACCGGTCGCATAAAAGTAAATCCTCAACAAATCGATCTTTATGAACTTGCAAACGAAAACATCAATCTATTCAGAGCTGGAGCAATAAAAAAAGGAATTAATCTTGTATCAACTGTAGAAAGTGGGATACATGCTTTTGCTGACAGAAATATGATTACAGCGATAATAAGAAATTTAGTGTCGAATGCAATAAAATTTACCAATAAAGGGGATAAAATTACTCTTAATGCATATCAAAAGGCTGATTTAGTTTATTTTACAGTAACCGATACTGGCATAGGTATTCCTGCAGAAAATCTAAAGAAACTCTTTGTGATTGAAGAAAATGTTTCGACACAGGGTACTGAAGATGAAGAAGGAACTGGACTAGGATTAATTATCTGTAAAGAGTTTATCGAGAAAAATGGCGGTTCAATCTGGGTTGAAAGCGCATTAAATACAGGATCAAAATTCACGTTTAGTGTTCCTGCGATAAGTAAATGATTTTTGAGTTTGTTAAAATAATTGTAAGTTTATATTCTAATTATATAATCTTGTATAGGTAAGAATGATTATTAGCAGTAAATACATAAAAGTCTTATTCCTTTTTCTTTTTGTTGCGATTTTTGCATTACCAGGTTTTTCGCAAATGACCATGGATATTAGTGCTAAATTTGTAGTAAAAGATGGAACACCTAAAGATGGAACAATAAAACTTTTTGAAAATGGTAATTTAATTGAGAATTATACTTCCGACCGATCAGGTAAATTTTCTGTCAGCCTCGACTTAAATAAAGATTATATCATTGAATTTGCTAAAGCAGGTTATGTTACTAAGAAAATCAATATTGATACACATGTGCCAGAAGGTTATGCTCAGCAGGTTACCAATCTATTTTCTTTTGCTGTTGAGCTTTTTCAGCAATATGATGAGGTAAATACAGTAGTTTTTAAGCAGCCCGTTGCAAAAATTAAATTTTATGCCGATAAAAATGATTTTAGTTACGATACAGATTATTCAAAAGAGGTTCTGACAAAAATTCAGGATACTGAAAAAGAACTAACAGCCGCTCATGAGAAAAAATTGCAGGAAAGCAAAGGACAGGCTTTAGCGCAGTCAGCAGCAGCCAAAAAAGCTCAGGAAGAAGCCGATAAAGCGAGAATAATGGCCGAACAAAAAGCAGCTGCCGAAGCCAGAAAAAAAGCAGATGAAGACGCTAAACGTAAAGCCGAAGAAGAAAAAATAAAACAACTTGAGCAGCAAAAGCTTGAAGCTGAAAAGCGCAAAGCCGAAGAAGAGGCACGCAAACAAGCCGAAATTTTAGCAAAACAAAAAGAAGCAGAACGTCAACGACTCGAATTAGAAGCCAAAGCAAAATTAAAAGCCGAAGAAGATGCAAAGAAGAAAGCTGAACTTGAGGCAAAGATTAAAGCAGATGAAGAAGCCCGTAAAAAAGCTGCTGAAGAGGCATTAAGGCTTGAAAATGAAAAGAAAGCTCAACTTTTAGCACAACAACAGGCCGAAGCAGAGAAAAAACGAAAAGAGGATGAAGCTAAAAGACAAGCTGAATTAATTGCAAAAGAACAATTAACAGCCAAACAGAGAGCCGAAGCTGAAGAAAGAGCAAAATTGCAGGCAGAAGAAGAAGCTAAAAAGAAGGCTGCATTAGAAGCACAAATAAAGATGGAGGAAGAAGCCCGGTTAAAAGCTGCGGAGGAATCAGCTCGGATATTAGCAGAAGAAAAAGCTAAAAAATTCGCAGAGGAAAAAGCACTGGCCGAACAACGCAGAAAAGATGAAGAGGCAAGAATAGCTTTGGAAGAAGCCCAAAAACAAGCTAAATCGGCTGAGGAGAAAAGACTTGCTGAAGAACGCAAAAGACTCGAAGAAGAGGCATTAGCAAAAAGACAACTTGAAGAGCAGGAGAAACTGCAAAAAGATATTGAAGCACGTAAAGCAAAAGCAATAGCCGAAAAAATAAAAGAACAGGAGAAAGCTATTAAAGTTGCCCAATCTGTTGTTGATGAGGTAGATAAAAAATCATTTAACAAAGGCAAAACAGAGGAGATAATTGAAAAAG
>JAVEZW010000296.1:0-4406 GCA_034002805.1 Bacteroidales bacterium
TCGTTGTGAAATTGATTTTACCCAGAATTTTGGATTTGAATTAATATTTAACGCTTCTACACGATTTCCATTAATAGCTTGTTCATTTAAATACATGATTTGGGCTAAAGTGAAATGAATTGTTCCGTCAGCATCTATTTTTACCACTCCGTCACTTTTTTCAGCCACACTACGTAAGTAAGTATTAGAATTATTATATTGGAGTACATGTAATGGTCCTGAATCATGATTGTTTGGATCATAATAATTTCCAAAAAAATAATTCATAAAGGTAAAATTTGCACCCGTTACAAAACTACCTGGCGCACCTTCAGCCATAAAATCAACTGCAGATATATTTACTGTTGACCCTTTGCTTTGTGTACGAATTAAATTCTCATCTAATAAAGAGTCCCCTGTAATTGGTGTACTTTGATTAAATAAATATTGTGACCAAATTTCATTAAATGTAGGTAATGTCATTTTTATCTCCTGATAAATTAAAACGGACAATTTTTAAGATTTAAAACAGTTCTTATTTGAATAATGGAAAAGGTTAATTTTTTTTCATCGTAAATATAAAACTTAGTAGTATTCGTATACCCCCCCCCATAACATTTACCTTCAAATTTAATTTTTGCATTAGAACTAAATAATATAGATAAATAATCCGATCGACTTTTAAAAAAACTTATAAATGGGTAATCCTGATACCCATAATAATTTTTACCATTCAAACTATTTTCTAAAACTTTATCTAAAACACTATTAGGAATAACAACGGGTTCTCTTTGATTTTTATTTTTATTTATAAATGACTCAATACATGCCTTAAATTTCCCATTAAAAGGAGTATATCGTGTATCTAGATATGGTCTAAAATAATCGATATTAAATTCATGAAATGGATACCATTGACTCCTAAATTCAGTAGTATTGTTATTATCACTACCATGATGACTTTCTCCCTGAGGCATAGATGAATAAAAATTTTTACTTTGCAGGAGTTCACTTGAAAAGTATGGAATTGGTTTTTCTAGTTGATATATATGTATTGAACATATAAATGCATTATCTGGAGGATATGCTCCCCATGCATCATTAAACTTCCCTTGAGGCGTGGCCCACAAACTCCATGAATATTTAATTTTGTCTATAGGATAATCTTTTTTTAATTGTTCTTCCTCTTGTTTTAGTAAAACCCCCCCATAAGACCTTGCATCATATTTTCTTTGTAATGTAATTGATGTTGAATATGCAATAATCCATCCGAGTATCGCTATAATTACAACGATAACAACTACTCTTATAATTTTTTTTATCATCATGCCCCCTAAAGATTCAATATTTTACCAATTGGTATATGTAAATTATTTTCACTTTCGCGTTATCATAAAAACTTAATTAATTTTATTGGTCTCGCTTTTTCCGCCTCACTAAACAATGAAAAAGTTTGATTCACATAATTCACTACACCTGAAATTTGATCCATATATTGCATAAGTTCAGGTGTTTTCTCTGCTTGAATGAGTTTTATTGTCCGTGAGGGGTCATAGCCATCAAATTGGCAATAAAACAAAGGCTCCCCGCGCTTTAAAATTAGATCTTTAGAAGTGTCATGCCATTCAAAAGCCCACATCAGCGGTCTAGGCCAAATATGAATAGGAAAACGACCGCCAAAAATTGTCCCTGGTAATGGATTCTTTCGATAATGTCCAAAAGCATCCAGCTGCGTGATGTACACCACTTCATCTGCAATGAAGCAATACGACAGTTTGAGTTGTAAGATTGGGACTTGAGGAGTACGCCACTCATTCTCATTAACAAGTGTAAGTAGCTCTCTCAATTTATTGCCACGCACTGGTGAGGCATCACCAAGCACATTAATCAATGTTGGCTTTCCGGATGCATCCCGATCAAAACGTAGATGAAAATCAAATGGACAATTAATCACAAAATAGCGACTTTCGAGCTGTAATACTGCAGGACAACGACTGGCAGATTTAGCATGTTTGGTTTGTGATTGCGAACGCATGCGATAAGGTGCTTCAAAAAGAATTGAAGCCTTATCATCAATTAAGAACCACCCTACTTGTATTGGTCCTGTCTCAGTATGCTTTTGATCATCCGTTATTGTAAAGTCAATGTGCATTTTTATTATTCGCAAGTATTAAAATTGTTCAATTGTAATCGATTTAAGTTTATTTTTTAAATAAAAATTTAAATAAAATTCAATATATACCACTGATTTAACAATATTTTATTTAAATATGTGAGATAGTTGTCATATTTTATTATTCATTTAGTAAAAAATGCAGAGTGTTAAGTTCAGCACTCTGCATTTATTTATTTTTATAGCCCTTTTAGTGAAATTACCTTTCGCGTAATGCCTCTTTTGCTTTATTAAATGGCTTTAATAAATAATCTAGTATGGTCTTTTCTCCAGTCCGGATATCAACGGTTGTAATCATCCCCGGGGTAATCGAGAATTTTTGCCCGGCTTTATTTTTCAGCTGATCATGATTAGTTCGGATGTAAATACGATAATAAAACTGATCTTGTTTAACTTCATCCCGGATGGTATCTGGAGAAATTACCGTCACTTTCCCATCCAAACCGCCATAGATAGAGTAATCATAAGCAGTTAGCTTCACTAAAGCAGGTTGTCCCTGATGAATAAAAGCAATATCTCGTGGAGATACCCTTGCTTCAACTAATAGCTTTTCATCCACAGGTACTATCGTCATCAGTTTGCCATTTGATGGAATGACTCCCCCCAAAGTTACCGTATCTATTTCTTTTACAATACCCCGTACAGGTGCCTTAATAATGGTACGTTGCACACTATCCGTCCGGCCTTTCACAACAGCTTGCTGGCTTTCAATTTCAATATTCGTCTTAGCTAATTCTTCACGTGCATTCACTTCATACTGATGTCGAATATCTCCAATTTGATTCTGCAATTCAGTGGCTTGGCGTTTTAAACGCAATACTTCCACTTCACTGGCAGCACCTTTTTCAACCAAGGGTTCTGTCATGGCCAGTTCTTTTTCGACCAGTGCTAAAGCATATTGCAGTCCTGCCACAGATTCCTGCAAGTTTTGAAGCCTAGCTTTATAGAGAGATGTTTCTGTGTGAAGCAATTGCGGTTGCTTTTTTACATTCTCAGGGAAAACCAAAGCCGTATGATTTACTTCCGCCATCAATCGTGCAGCTCTAGCTTGCGCTGCTACTAATACTGATGCAGACTCACCTACATGCGAGGCATAACGGGTAGGGTCGAGCTGTGCCAAGATTTGACCTTGTTCTACAATCTGCCCTTCTTTTACATCTAAACGCGTCAAAATCCCGCCATCTAAAGATTGGATCACTTGCTCTTTTGAAGATGGAATAACTTTACCTGTTCCCGTAGAGACTTCTTCTAGTTTAAATAACCATGCCCAAATCAAAAAAATTGCTAAGCATAGGGTGACGATCCAAATCACTAAACTTGATTTAGGTAAAGGAGGCTCTGAAAATGCAATCACATTGCTGCGTGGATTTTGTTGTTGTGCATTCATGCCTGCTCTCCTGCGATAGAAGCATGCTGTATATGTGAGTGTTGCTGTTTAACTATCTGCTGGCGAGGAATGTCCCTAATAATTTTTCCATCATCCAGAACAATGATCCGATCTACCAACTCCAGTACCGCTCGGCGGTGGGTCGCAATAATTAAAGTACGAGTATCTAACCAACCTTTTAGCTGTTCTATCAGTTCTTTTTCTGCCACATCATCAATCGCTGCTGTTGGCTCATCTAACAGTAAAATATTTGGCTCGCGTATAAGCAATCGAGCCAACAGCAAAGCCTGCTTTTGCCCACCAGAAAATCCAACTCCACCCTCTAAAATAAGATGATCCAGCCCTTCTTTTTTCTCTTGCACAAATTTAAGCGCCCCGGTCATAGTCAGAGCCTTCAAAATGTTTTCATCTGTGGCTAAAGGTGCACCTAAACGGATTTCATCATTTCCACCACCAGCAACAAAAGCGACTCCTTTAGACCCATCGACTGAAACTGATAAATCATTTAATCTATTATATTCATTAAATCTCAAATTAGTGAGATTAGTTATGTCACCTTCAATTGTTCCATAGCCAACAAAACGTCCTTCACTATCTTTAAAAGAAGTAACATTATGTTCATATAAGTTAATATAAATTTCTTTAAGACCCGCCAAGAACTTAACATTATCAAATTTAGTAGCTGTTTCAAAATCTTCTTTTCTATTTTTATCACTATTATAAGTACTTAAATCATAAGTTTTACCTGTGATGTCATTAATATAGTGAATAGGAACCTTCGCCCAATATTATTAGGATCTGTCATTATTTTATTAATATTATTTATATAACTCTGGGCAATGCCGTTAAAATCAAAATCATTACCAC
>JAVEZW010000297.1:0-4402 GCA_034002805.1 Bacteroidales bacterium
GACATTTTTGAGAGCTATTACAATGATACTGAAAACGAAAAAACGGATTACATGAGAAAGTATATCTTTTTAACATGCTTATATGAAGAAATTGATTACGAATCAGACAAACTTGAATGTGAAAGAACAAAATTTGATTTTCATAGTTTTGATTGGTTAAAAACAGAAACGGCAATTACTGAGACAGAAAATTACTTATTTGATGAGTTTTGGTTTCGATATTGGAAATAAAATAAATATTTAGAATTATGTCAAAAATGGAATCAATATCAAGGTATTTTCAAATTATTAAGGTTTAAGGTAACATACAGCAACATTGAAATAAATAGCAGATTAACTTTATACAGCAAGTAGAAATATTCAAAATAAGTATCTTTAAAAAATTATTTAAAATGGAAACAAATCAACCCATAATTAATGAATATGAAAAAACAATTTTAGCTCAAAATCTTATTTTAATACAAGGTTCAAATGAACTAAAGTATACTTCAGAAGAGATAAAAATGTTTAATGAATTATCTGAAAATGTTAATATCTTTTATCCAAGAAATAAAAATGAAAAAATAAATCAAGAAAAACTATTAAAGGATATAAAAAAAATAAATGAGTATATTTTAAAATATGAGAATCAAATATCAATAATTTTATTTAATTCAAAACCAATAAGTGAAACAGTAAAACTAAAAATGCAAAAACAATTTCAAAGAATAGAAAAATTAGCAAATTTGATTTATTCAAAATATGAGGAATTAGATATTTAATGATATTATTCGATAAAACTATTAGCTTAATTTACTGCGGAATTAGTGGTTCACTTTGAGTGGAATATTCAGAATATGAAAATTTTGCCATTTTAAAGAAATTTGTGTCCAAAAAACGTTAATTCGAATAATATCCAAAATTGAATATTAGCCATGACAGTAAAGTTCATGAGAAGCATAATAAAAATTAATATCATTTAATTCAGTTAATGACAAAGGGAACTCGTTATTCCAATTGTCTATCTCTTTCGAATTTATGTTGTAAAAATTCATGTCAGATAAATCGAATTCATAAAGAATTTAAGCCATTGAATCATAATCCGATTTTAAATCATCTTTAATACAAAAACACACCTTTAAGTTTTACACTCATATTCTATCTCAAAATTATCAAGATAATCATCTCCCAATTTCTTAACTCTTAGCATTTTTTGTTTTAAATCATCAGCTTTTTTAATCATCAAAGTTGATTTATCATTAAGAATTTGATTAACTTGTTTAATATATCTAATTAATTCAGAATTAAAAAAAATCCTGTCGTATATTGCAATTTTTCTTAAAATAAAAGTTTTTCAATTTTAGTTGAACTTGCTTTTTCCTGTTTTTAGAATAAGATTTGAATAAATTATTAATCTCAATTTCTAATTCAATTATGGACATTTATTAGAATTTATACAATTTCATACAAATTGTACATTATCCAATATTCCTCTTTACTATGATTATAATTATTAATGTTTTCAATTTTTATTGTATGTTTTTCTATTGATTTTTCAATATTTAATTCTGATTTAAAGTCAATAAAATTATCTCTTATGTCTTTCTTTATTTTATTATTATTTTCAGGCACCCAAATATCTGTCAATAAAATGGCATATTTATCAAATAAAGTGAATTCATGAGGTATTTTAATTTGATTATTTTTTTGAATAATTTTTTCGAAATCATCTTTAATTGATTCAAATTTCCCTTTATTTTGAAGTCTTTTAGCTTCAATAATGAAAAACATTTCATTTACAGTATCTATAATCAAAGTATCAAAATGTTCTCCTCCTTGTATAGGTACTTCTTGCCAAATGATGATATCTGATAAATTGTTTGCATTTTTAAGATAAAAATGGGAGAAATAAAATGTTAAATTTCTTTCTGTAAAACCGTTTGAACCATGTGAAGGATAATAACTTGTAAATATACTTTCATACATTTTACTCATGTTGTAAAAAACTTCTTGAACTACTTCTTGTGCTTTCTTTTTCATTTGTTTTTAAATTATTTTTAAATTTATAACTTTTTGGGTTGACCTTCACAAAAATGATCATTCCATTTATTTTCGTTTACTTTTAAAAGAAATTAGACCTTTAAGTCGACTGTAAATGGAATATAAAATACTACCCAAAGATAGATCATGTTTAGTAATCATTCTAATAAAAATACCTATAAGAAATATCAGACTTGTCCACATTAATAAACCCCATAGAAGATTATTGGGATATCTCGACAATCCATTAGGTACTGTTAAAGTTTCACCATCTTTTCCATTGTCAATTAAAGTTTCTCTTAATTTCATTAATAAGTTTGACTTTTCCAGACTAGATGTATTTTCGGTAACTTTTAAAAGTTCGTTTTGGCTTGATTTAAGATTATTATACCAAAATTCAATATCTTCATCAGGTGTTTTGTATAAAACGGAAGTGTAACCACTGGTTAAATTATTTTCTTCTAAATAAGATATTGCTTTGGCTAATTCTACTCTAGCTATTTCTATTGTGTTCGCATCAGCTGCTCTTTTTAAATAGCCAGTACAGTTTTGTTTTAAAGAGATGCTTTTTACTATTATGATTCCAAATACTGACAAAGCCAATATGGTAAAAATTATTAAAATAATTCTTTTCATTTGTTTAATTTTTAAGTACATACATATTTGTTATTAAGTAATTCTCAAAGGGTCATATATTATATAAAACTGTTTTTATTTTATTAGATTGCAAATATACAAAGAAAAAATGATCCCTATTTTTCTATCATATTGCTAAATTTCTATTCTTCAAAACTTGGTGACCTCTTTACAAGTTGGATCATCTCATTAATATTGGTATGTGATTGGGCATATTGGCTGCATAATTGTCTAATATCAACCGATGTTGTGTCCGGTTCTAAGTTGTAAAAGAAGCTCCCTAGAACTTTAAGCTTTGTTGCCCATGATAATGGTAAGGAGTGATTATCCAGAAAGAGTACAAATTGATCCATTACTACATAAACACCAGCTCTGTATACTTGTCCAGGATGATTCGTAGTTATATCAGATGCTCTTCTATCCCACCCTGTTGAAGGATTTGAAGGTTTTATAAGAATTCTTGCTTGTACAAAATCACCAGTAAAAATTCGTTCTCCGATATCATCATAAAAGCCGGTAAAAACACCTGCAAAAATGACCCTAACTATATAATCATTGGTATATCTTAACCAATCTAATTCGTCAGAGATCCCAATGATATCCTGATTATGTGCCTTTCTGTATTTTTCATCTTTTGTTATGATGTACATAGTCTCATCAAAAAAGAAGAAATAGCCTAATCCGGTATAGCCAAATTGCATCGTTTCAAGATCAATATACCTCACTTTTAATCCAATATTATTGATTCTTAGAGTACCGAAAGCAATCTCTTGCAAATGATTGTCAGTGTACTCTTTTATAGATTTAAAATCCTTAAATGGAATATTATCAAATTTGTTCATGATGTTGTTTTTTAATGGTAAATCCAACAAAAAGTATTACTTGATTTTTCATAGTATTATTAGTTTTATTTCTGTGCAAATATACAACTCCACCACGACAAAACATGACACAGGAGAAAAAAATTTTTTTTATTCAATTAAAACTTTTTCATTCACCTGCAACCCCATTCGGGGTTTTGGATTGTGTTCGGGTTCAATCAGCCGTAAGCTGCGCTTCGCTTGCATACGGTTATTCACATGAAACCCCTTCGGGGTTGGGGGTTTGTGGCCTTGACTTTTTGTTTTACAAATATAACGCTCCTCCGGAGCGAGGTAACTTGTCAGGGTAATCATTTGCTACAAATATAACGCTCCTCCGGAGCGGGAGAATTTGCTCAGGTATTCGTTTGCTACAAATATAACGCTCCTCCGGAGCGAAAACTATTCAATATTCACTATTCACTATTAGTTATTCACTCAAAACCGCAGGTTTTGTTTGCATTAGGGCGGAGGCCAAGTACCCCGCAAGTTGAGCTGCTTAGTGGTGCACGTGACGGGCAGAGCGACAACGGAGCTCCTGCACGGCCGTTGCAACACTTGGCAGCGAAACGAGGAGTACAGGCCGGAGACCGACGGCAGCAGGGTTGGTTCGTGGGGAGGTGGTGCCGGAATGCCCAAGATAATAAGCTAATGTGCTAATGAGATAATCAACTAATTAATGAATAGTGAATAGTGAATAATTCTTCATTCTTCATTATTTCTGTGGTCATCTGTTTCATCTGTGTCATCTGTGTGCTATCAGGGCTAAAGCATTAAAAATATAACGATAAGTGAATGAGATGCTTCAAGTTTCAAGTTCGGAGCCATTTCAAAAAAAATCGATTTAAATATCTGTTTTTACTTAAAATTTGGTACAAAAGTGCAAA
>JAVEZW010000298.1:0-4401 GCA_034002805.1 Bacteroidales bacterium
GGAAATAACTCTTTTGGCAAATGTCTGTAAGAGTAAACGCCAAAGAACAGCAGTAACAATGTAAGCAGATATACTGTGTTTTTATTTTTTAAGGCCAGAGTAGTTAATTTAAACTCCCTTATAATTTGTTCTGATAATTCTTTTACTTTCATGTTAACCTTTATTGAAATTAATTAATAAGGTTTACTTCAATTCCGGCACTCACCAGGTGAAAACCTTTGGTAATAACCTGATCTCCGGTAACAAGTCCATTAGTTACAAGCGTTTTATCGTCGTACGACAAACCCGTAGTGATATATTTCTTACCAACCATATTGGCTCCGTTTACATTATTTACAACGTACACAAAATTTCCGGTAATATCTTTACGAATAGCCAGTGATGGAACCACAAAGGCATCTTTTACAACCAGGTCGCTAATCATGATTGCCGAAACCATATTCGGTTTTATTTTATCACCAGGATTATCTATTTCCATCTCGATACCGAAAGTACGGCTCTTAGTGTTTATCACCTTCGAAACCTGGCTTATCTGCGCTTTTACAATATGTCCGGGAAGCGAGTTAAAGCGGATTTCAACAGTTTCGCCTTTAAATACCTTATCGATATGCGATTCCGAAACCTTAGCCTTAATTACCAGGTTCTTAAGATTTACAAATTCGATAACAGGAAAACTCGGACCAGCAATCTCGCCTTCTTTAGAATATATTTTATCCACAATACCATCAAAAGGAGCTCTTATCTGGGCCATTCGTTTTTGTGCCTGCAGCGATTCCATCTGTGACTCAAGATTGTCCTTGGTGTTTTTTGCCGTAAGATATTCAATTTCTGAACCGATGTTTTGTTTGTAAAGTGTATCAAGCTTGCTGAATGTTTTAGTTGCCAGCTCGAGACTACCTTTTAAACCTTCAATCTGCTTATCAATAGCTGCGGTGTTTAGCGAAACAAGTAAATGTCCTTTAGTTACATAATCACCATTTGATACATAGATTTTTTCGATACGGCCACCCATCTCCGGACTAATCAAAGCATAGTTCTTTGCTTCTACATCACCATAAGTAACGATGTAATGATTAAACAATTCGGGCTGTATATTTTTAACCTCAACAGGGATAAGCAATTTCTGATCTCTTGCTGTCATTTGGTTTTCGAGTGCAATTATTTTCTGTTCCATACCCACAATGCGGTTTTTTTGCATTGTAATTTTCTTTATAAGCTTAAGATCATTTGGATTGATTGAAGAATCGAGCTCAGCAATCTGAAGACCGATTTTGTTAAGTTGTATTTCTATATCAGCCTGAACCTTTTGCAGCGAATCTCTTTTAGCTGTTAATTCGGATAGACTTTTGTTTTCTGATTTCGGGTTGCAGGCTGCTAATAATGCAATAACTGCAAATACAATAATTTTTTTCATTTTTATAATTCGTTTACAATTTTATCTAATTCAATTTTTGATGTAAGCAATTCGTATAAAGCACTGATATTATCTGATTGGCTTTGTAAAAATGTGTTGTTTGCCATGGTAAGCTCCATGCTCGAAGCCATACCTACTTTGTATTTTTTTGATGTGTTTTCAAATACATTTCGCGAAAGTTTCGCATTTTGGGCCGTTACTTCAAATTTTTCCAAGGCGTTATAATAATTGTTATTTGCTAAATTCAACTGCATTACTAATGAGTTTTCAAATAACTCTTTATTATTCATCGATTTTTCAAGTTCTAATTTTGCCTGCTGTACAGTTGCGTTTCGTTGGAAACTAGAAAAAATAGGCATGTTTAGATTAACTCCAATAATATGATTTATCGTAAAATCGAACGATGCTTTATTGGTTTTGTCCTGATAGTTATAAAACGCTGAAATAGTTGGTAAATATTTTGTTTTTTCACGTTTGTAGCTTAATTCCGAAATAGCCACTTGATTATCAACCAGTTTATAATCAATATTGTTTTCAATATTGAAAGCAGAAATATCTCGTACGGTCGATGTAAGCTGAGTATTTATTTCTTCAAGGTTTTCTGTTAGCACAACGTCTGTTTTAACATCAACACCCAAAGTAATCTTTAGAAGCATTTTAGATATCTCTAACTGTCGAGCTATGGTGTTTTTTGCATTTGTCAAGGTGTTTAGCGTGATTTGTAACTGATCTGCATCTGTCGATTCCATAAAGCCCTGCTTGTACATTTGCTGTGTTTCATTTAACAACAATGACATATTGGTTAACGACGAATCAATTATTTCAAGATTTCGTTCAAGAACCAATACGGATATATAACCATTGATTACATTTCCCTTAAGATCTATTAGTTGCTTTTCGGCAGCTAATTTAGATATCTGCAAAAAAGTTTTTGAAGCCTGTAAACCAACAATATATTCGCCGCTAAAAACCAATTGCGATACTGTAACCGAATAGGTTGTACTATTTTTTACACCCAATGTCATCGGTTTGCTTTCGCCCATCGAAGGGATTGGATCTAGTGTAACACCCGCATTATTACTTAAGGTTTGTATCGAATTAAATATCCAGCTATATAAATTAGCTGTAGTTGAATCCGAAAAAGAGAATGTTGGAAGCTCTCCCGGAATATATTGATAATTCAATGTTCCATTAACTTGTGGTAATCCTATTGCAGTTGTTTCCCAAACCTTTTTCTCTGCAATGTTAATATCCAGATTAGCATTCTTAAGCGTGAGGTTGTTTTGAATGGCAAATTCCTGTGCCTGTTTTAAAGATAATGACATAGGATTACCTTCTTGCGAAAAACCCAGATAGGGCAGGGAAAACAACAAAAAAGCTCCTAGTAAAAATTTGTGTTTCATTCGTATTTTATATTTAAATGGTTTTATAGATAATTAGTGAAATTTATTTTTTTTAAAGTTTCTTCGAGCACGTTGAGTCCTTTTTCGTTGGCAATACCTCGAATGTGATAAATAAATAATTCATGAATAAAGGCCGATCGTTGCATATCATTTTTTGTTAGAAGCTCGTCTTCGTGCATATTCATAAAACGGCTAACCTGCATTCGGGCAATAATTTCTTCGTTAAGCTCTTCGCGATACAATCCTTCTTCCTTGCCTTTTTTAATATTGGCCAAAATGGAGTCGTACATTCGCTGACGGCGAATGGAATGCATTTTAGCATATAATTCGGGATAGTACTTTTTAAGGTCATACTCTGTTGCCGGGTTATAGTCTTTCATGCTGGTAACAATATGCATATTTACCTCAATGAGCTTTTCAACAGCATTCATGTTGATATCATCAATCCTTTTAAAGTCGCACTCTTTAAGATTAATAACATAGTCGACCACTTTTTCGACAAGATCATTTTTGTTCTCAACGTATTGGTAGAGAGTCTTTTTCGACATACCCAACTCCCGGGCTACATCATCCATGGTTATGCTCTTTATACCATATTTCATGTATAAAGCAGCAACCTTCTCAAGTATGTTTAATAATTCTGGATTCATGGCGCAAATATAAATCAAAAAAAAGCTAGGAAACAAAAAAAGTGTTAAAAGTTTCCAAAGTTTTTTCTAAACAAATTTCCAATTAGTTTTGTTCATGGAGATTTTTATAATGTTATATTTTTGTTAAATTTTCTCAAACAAAGAATTTTCAGAGATAAAAATTCTGCAAAAAATTTCTGTCGAAAGTGTAAAATTTGAGATTGAAAGCGTAAATTTTTGAAATGAAGCCAAAACGCGTAAAAGGATTCACTAAATGTTATTGAAAAGATTTTAGAGTACGCAAACCAGAGATAAATTTTATTTGAAAAAAGCCAGCAGCTTAAAGCTAATAGCTAATAGCTTTTTCAAAAGCCTATATTTGCCCCAAACGAAATGGTATTCTGAATACCGTGGTAAACAGTAGGAGTATATTTGGCTAAATCGCCAGAAATTTCGCTGTGCATAAATTTAATAAACAAATATCCATCGTTTATTATCTGGTAAGATGCACGAACCGAATACGACTGATTCTCCCATTCAACAGAATCCATAAATGGGTTTCCAAGTCTCGATCCTCCTAAATCATCGTAATCTTTGCCTTTTTGTGCAAACAGATAATCTGCTTTAATCGTAAGTAATCTGAAAGGTTTTACCAGAACAGAAAAATAGATTTCGTGCGAATTATCCATTAAATAATGCCCCAGGTTATACCCATTGCTTTCGAATGTAGTCGTGGGGATATTATGCTTATAAGTTAGCGGCATTGATTTGGTATATTCGGCTGTAATAAATGTGTTTGGTATAAGATCCGAAATTTTTATAGCTGCCTTAAAACTCCAGAAGTTCCATACCGAATCGACAAAAAACCGGTCTGTTGAGAGTTCATCAATAAACAAGGTGGCCGAAAGATGCACTTTCTTTATATTTCTCGAGCTTATATCAATAAACATCTGCG
>JAVEZW010000299.1:0-4389 GCA_034002805.1 Bacteroidales bacterium
TTATTATGAATCTGATATCCTCCTTTTTTATCGAGAGGCTTCATACCATCAATTGCTTCGCCAATTACGTTGAGCAACCGACCTCTGGATTGCTCGCCCACAGGAACCAGAATAGATGCTCCTGTTGCTGCAACCTCCATTCCGCGTTGTAATCCATCTGTAGTATCCATTGCAATACAACGAACTGTGTTTTCACCTATATGTTGTTGACATTCAACTACTAAAACAGACCCATCCTGTCGTTTTATTTCTAATGCATCATAAATATTTGGAAGCTCTGCTCCGGTTTTTTCAAAACTAACATCGATAACCGGTCCAATAACCTGAATAATATGACCTTTTATTTGTGTCATGAAGATAAATTTTTGTTTTGATTATTAAGCCTTTCGGCAAATTTACTATATAATTATGATTTATTTGTGTGTTTTTTGTACAACAATGCGAACTTTTTAATAATTTCGTTCGTTAATTAAATATAGTTAATACGAAACAATTAATCAAAAGTTAAACTAAAAAATAGAAATATGAAAAAGTTAATTTTAAAAATTTCTCTTATTACTTTATTTGCCGGTGCTTTTTTTATTAATACTTCTAATGCGCAACCTATTAACGTTGGTGGAGGTTTAGTTATCGGAACCAGCTATCCCCATTTTGGATTAAAGGTAAACGGTACTTACGGAATGGATTTTTTATTAGAGAATTTAAGTGCTTCAGCAGCATTTACTTTCTTTATACCATCTACTCCGGTTAATACAACTTATAGCAGATGGGCAATTGATATTGATGGTCATTATAAGTTTTACTCAATGGAAAAGTTTGATTTTTATGCATTGGCTGGTATTAATATTACTAGCTATACAGAAAAATGGGATGATTTTTTAGGAGATGTTCACAAAACTAGTGGAACAAAACCTGGTTTGAATGCTGGTGCAGGTGCTATTTACAAATTTACAGACAATCTTAAGGGTTTTGGTGAATTTAAATACATAATGGGCAGATACGATCAGGCAGAAATAACCTTTGGCGTACTTTTTGCCTTATAAAAAATCTATTTTATAATACCTGGGAATATCCAAAAGGGTATTCCCTTTTTTATGCAATTTTATTATGAAAACACACATGATTAAAAAATTTCTATTGCTGCTTATTGCAGTTTTTATATTCCATTTTAATGGATTCTCGCAACTTTCAGGTATTGGTGGCGGATTAATTCTCGAAACTGGTCGGCCTCCTTTTGGTTTGCATGTAAAAGGAACATATGATACCGATTTTGTTTTTAAAAAGTCGAGAATTTCTGCTGATATTGGATTTATGTTTCCGCAAACAGTAAATACCAGAACATACAACAGGGCTTTTTTAAATGTAGATGCTAATTATGATTTTTACTCGATTGAAGGATTTACCTTTTATGCCATGGCTGGTTTAAACTTTACGTATTATAACAGCACGCTTTCAAAAGGATTTTTACCTGGATTAACCGGTGGTGCAGGTGTTTTTTATAATCTCACCGATCAGATGAAGGCCTACAGCGAGATTAAGAATACTTTTTTTGGTTATGGTGAAGCTGCCTTAACGGTAGGATTGTTGTTTAAATTGTAAAAAAAACACATCTTTGGAGGGGATTTATTGATCCCCGTTTTTATTAAATTATACGACTATGACAAAATGGTTAAGTACACTGGCTTTAATATCCTTTTTAATTGCCTCAATTAACGGAAATGCCCAGTTAACAAAATTTGGCGGTGGTTTTAGTTTAGCTACCGGAGGACAATATATTTACAATGGTTATGAGTATTATAATAGTTCTGTTGGGTTCGATATTCGCGCAGAATTTGATATTACCAAATCAATTAAAATAGTCCCCAATATTCAGTTTTATCTTCCAAATACATACGAATATAATCAAAATGAAGAATCAAAAACTACTCTTATAGCTCTTGATTTAAACGGACATTTTATTATTGCATCAAGCAGAAAAGTAGATTTTTATGCTATTGGAGGATTTCATGTTGGCGGTTGGAATATAGAGGATAAGCACACGGATTTATTTGAAGGTCCGCTAGATAATTCTGCTTTTAAGATTGATTTTGCAGCAAATCTTGGAGCTGGTATTGAAATTAAAATTACCCGACAACTAGCCATCTTTGCTGATTTAAAATATATTGTTTCAAATTCAAATCAGCTGGCATTTACACCTGGTTTAATTTACGAATTTTAAGATTTAATTGCTTCTTTGAATTAGACTTTCAGCAAGACTTAAAAGTTCGTTCTTTTTTTCGGAGGAAGCACTAACTTCTTGCAAGCATTCAATTGCTTTTTGGTGTAAATCTGCAATCAATTTTTCAGAAACATCTTTGATTTTGAGCTCGTTATAAATCTCTGTAACTTTTTTTACCTTTTCTGATCGTGAATTTTCGGTATTGATCAATAAATTTTCAAGTACTCCCTTTTTATCTTTGTCGGCAAGTTCCTTTGCTTTAATCAATAAAAAAGTTTTTTTATTAGCCACAATATCGCCGCCGATTTCTTTTCCGAAGGTTTTAGTATCGCCATACACATCGAGCAAGTCGTCCTGGATCTGGAATGCAAGCCCAATGTTTCGACCAAAATCATACATCAAATCGGCATCTTTATCATCAGCACCGCCAATCAAAGCACCAATTTTTAGAGCTGCTGCCAACAAAACAGATGTTTTAAGCTCTATCATTCGAAGATATTCCTGTTCGGTTACATTGTTTCGAGATTCAAACTCCATATCATATTGCTGACCTTCGCATACTTCGAGTGCCGTATTGTTAAAGACCTCAATAATCTGATTAAATCTGGCTGATTTGCATTTAAACAAATACTCGTAAGCTTTAATAAACATAGCATCTCCGGAAAGAATGGCTGTATTCTCGTTCCACTTTTTATGAACCGTAGGCTTTCCTCTGCGAATATCTGCTTTATCCATAATATCATCGTGCAGCAAGGTAAAATTATGAAAAACCTCAATTGCCAATGCAGCATCAACAGCCTGATCAATATTTTCTGAAAAAACATTACACGCCATAAGGGTTAACAAAGGTCTAATTCTTTTCCCCCCGTTTGAAAGGGTGTAGTTTATTGGTTCATAAAGAGACATTGGTTCTCTCCCAATTTTTCGGTTTTCAATTTCTTTGTTAACCAGCGCCTGTAATTCTTTTATCTGATACATAATATTTGTTTTTCCTTATCAAAAATAGAATACTTACGACATTTATCAAATATAATTTCAAATGAAAGTTAATTTTATGTTAAGTAAACATTTTTTTAGTGTTAATTTTTAATGTGATTTTTATAGATTTGTACCTCAATTATAAAAACTCCCAAAATGAAATATGGCATAATTGACTTTTTAACTCTTGTAGGAGCCCTGGGCTTTTTCTTGTATGGCATGAAAGTAATGAGCGAATCATTACAAAAAGTTGCTGGGGACAAGATGCGATCGATATTAGCAAAAATGACATCAAATCCAGTTAAAGGTGTTTTAACCGGTGTTTTAATAACAGCTATAATTCAATCATCATCGGCAACTACAGTAATGGTTGTAAGTTTCGTAAATGCAGGATTACTCTCGCTTATTGAATCAATTGGGGTTATTATGGGAGCCAATATTGGAACAACTGTAACAGCCTGGCTTATTTCATTATTAGGATTAAAAGTAAATATAAGTGTTCTGTCTCTTCCTTTAATTGGTATTGGATTTCCATTGTTGTTTTCGAAAAAAAATAAACGCAAATACTGGGGTGAGTTTATTATAGGTTTTGCAATGCTCTTCCTTGGTTTGGATTTTCTTAAAAACTCTGTTCCAAATATTAATAGTTACCCGGAAATTCTATCCTTTTTAGCTGATTATACATCTAATGGCGTTTGGTCGTATTTGCTATTTCTTGGTATAGGAACTGCATTAACCATCATAATTCAATCATCGAGTGCAACCATGGCTCTTACATTAGTTATGTGTAATAATGGCTGGATTTCTTACGATATTGCTGCAGCCATGGTTTTGGGAGAGAATATCGGAACAACGATTACAGCTAATTTAGCTGCATCGATTGCAAATGTATCGGCAAAACGAGCTGCCCGTGCACACCTTTTATTTAATATTTTAGGAGTTTTCTGGGTATCGTTCTTTCTTCCTTATATTTTAAGATTAATCGCCCTGTTTATGACTAATTCAGGGGCTAATTCTCCTTTCGAAGATCCTCATTCAATTCCTGTTGCCTTATCTATTTTTCACACTTCGTTTAATATCATTAATACTTTAATATTTATTTGGTTTACTAAGTTTATTGCCCTGCTTGTTACCAAATTGGTTCCGCAAAAAGAGGATTCGGAAGATTTCAGGTTACAACACATTCAGGTTGG
>JAVEZW010000300.1:0-4375 GCA_034002805.1 Bacteroidales bacterium
TTATAATAATTCTCAGAGAAATAAATCAATTTTAATAATTAATTTTGGCAAACTATATTGCTAAAATTATAAAAACCATTGTTGTTAATGGTTGACTTAGTTAAATAGTGGTTAAATTTCATTTTTCAAAAAGCTTAAAATTAAATATATGATTAATATATTATTACTTATTACAGGTCTTATAGTACTAATTTATGGTGCTAATATAATGGTTGATAGTGCCTCGGCGCTTGCTAAAAAACTAAATGTACCTACAATTGTGATTGGGTTAACTATTGTAGCTTTTGGCACATCATCACCCGAATTGGTGGTAAATATTTTTGCTGCTGTCGATCATAGCTCCGATATTGCACTCGGTAATGTTATTGGAAGTAATGTTTTTAATATTTTGGGAATACTTGGAGTATCAGCATTTATTTATCCCTTAAGTGTAAAAACAAAAACCACCTGGATTGAAATACCTTTAGCATTACTTTCGGCTATAATTTTAATTGTACTTGCCAATGATAAACTAATTGACAACAATAGCACTTCAATAATTTCAAGAATTGATGGTATAGTATTATTAGCTTTTTTTATCATCTTTTTAGTTTACAATTTTCAACTCATAAAATCCGGCAGGTACGACGAAGAGTTTACTACTAAGAATTATACCATTAAAAAATCAATACTTTTTATTATTGTTGGTATGGCTTTTCTGGTGCTGGGTGGAAAAGCTATTGTATATAGTGCCACAGAGATTGCTAAATTCTTTGGAATATCGGAGCGAATTATTTCGTTAACTATTATCTCAATAGGTACATCTCTGCCAGAATTGGCAACATCAGTAATTGCTGCCCGTAAAAAGAATGTCGATATTGCAATAGGTAATATTGTGGGTTCAAATATTTTTAATGTATTCTTTATCTTAGGAACATCAGCGGTTATTTACCCTGTTTCTGTTAATCAATCTTCTCAGCTTGATTTAATAGTAAATATTTTTGCTAGTCTATTGCTTTTTATGTTTGTGTTTACTGGTAAAGGGCGCAAGGTAGATCGATGGGAAGGACTAGTATTTATTACTCTTTATATTACTTATGTTGCAACATTAATAATAATGTAACTTTTTCCCTTAAAAATTAAAAATTATGGATTTTCTTTCAGGTTTTGACACTCCCTGGTTTAATTATGTGATCTTGCCATTATTAATTTTTCTGGCCCGTATTACAGATCAAACCATAGGAACGTTGCGTTTAATTTATGCATCGAAAGGATACCGGTACATTGCTCCAGTTGTAGGTTTTTTCGAGTCGTTTATATGGCTTACTGCAATTAGCCAGATTATGAAACATCTGGACAATATTTACTGCTATTTTGCTTTTGCTGGTGGTTTTGCAATGGGTAACTTTTTCGGAATCTATCTCGAGCAAAAGATATCAATCGGGGTGGTAATGGTTCGAATGGTATTTCAGAATTATATTAGTCAGATTGGCGATAACCTCCGCTCTGCAGGATTTGGTTTTACTCTTTTCGATGGCGAAGGTAAAGAAGGTGCTGTTCGGCTACTTTTTTCCACAATCAACCGACGCGATCTGCAAAAATTTATTTCAATTGTGCAGGAATTAAGTCCTAATACGTTTTATACTGTTGAAGATGTAAGGCAGGTAAAAGGAAATGTATTCGAAAAAACCAAACGTACAAGTATTTATAGTCGGCTTAATCCGTTAAATAAGAAAGGAGTATGAAGAAGTTATAAGTTTAAAGGGCCTAAATTGCCTAAAGTTTATTTGTCACTTTAGTTCACTTTAGTTCACTTTAGCTCAATTTAGCTCACTTTAGTTCACTTTAGTTCACTTTAGCTCACTTTAGCTCACTTTAGCTCACTTTAGCTCACTTTAGTTCACTTTAGCTCACTTTAGCTCACTTTAGTTCACTTTAGTTCACTTTAGTTCACTTTAGCTCACTTTAACTTACTTTAGCTCACTTTTCCATGGAAATTCTTCGGTTTATAACTCACTATGGAATGCATTTTTTACTTCCGGTATTAATTGCATTCATTTTCTTTAGGAAAGATTTTTGGAAAGCTTCTGTTTTAATGCTTCTCGCTAATTTAGTCGATTTAGATCATTTATTAGCTAATCCAATTTTTGACTCGAATCGATGCAGTATTGGTTTCCATTTCCTTCATTCATATTTTGCCATAGCTTTTTATTTTATCTTGCTATTCATTCCAAAAACCAGAATAATAGGCATTGGATTGGTTTTGCATATCCTGACTGATTTTATTGACTGCCTGTGGATATAAAAAAATCACTACTAACTGACAAAATTAGTAAAGAAATTCTAAAACCTTTGTGAGTATTACTAAGCATACAGTTTAGTAAGGATATGGTTTCATTTTAAAAAATTTAAAAAATGGAACGCTGATTTTTATGATGATTATGACAAACGCTGATAAACGAAATCATAACAGATCATAATAATCTGCGTCATCAGTGTTCTCTTTTTAGTCGACTTATAGTAAAATAAAATAGTTTATTATTTGTTTATTTTGAGCATATGCTTACATTTGCATCATCAATTTTGAGCATATGCCAAGAAATAAATGTTTGCGTTATATTGATAATCATCCCGGATGTACATTCTATAAGCCCGCCGGTATACCAATGCCAAAGCTCGCTCAGGTAACTTTAAGTCTCGATGAGTACGAGTCTATTAGACTTGCCGATTTGGAAGGACTTTATCAGGAAGAGGCAGCAAAGAGAATGAGTATATCAAGGCAAACATTTGGACGAATTATTGAGGCTGCTCACAAAAAAATTGCCGATGCATTAATCAATGGCAAAGCAATAAAGATTGAAGGTGGTAACATCGAAATAAAAGATGATAATTATAAATAATAATTTCCTAAAACAAAAACGTTTATGAAAATAGCAATTCCAACAAGAGGAAATATGGTTGATGATCATTTTGGTCATTGTGAATATTATACCATTTATACTGTTGATAATAACAAAAAAGTTGAAAAAAAGGAACTTTTAGAATCGCCACAAGGTTGTGGTTGTAAATCGAATATTGCTGGTGTACTAAAGCAGATGGATGTTTCGTTAATGCTGGCTGGAAATATGGGCGAAGGAGCATTTCAAATGCTTAATAGATTTGGTATTCAGGTTGTGAGAGGTTGCAATGGCAATACCGATGAGCTTGTTAAACAATTTCTCGATGATAAACTAATCGATAATGGTAAACTATGTGCTCATCATCATGGAGCTGATCATGGCCACGAAGGTCATCAGTGTAATCACTAAAATGTAATTAAAAAGGGGCTAATAAATGCCCCTTTTTAATTTCTATTCATCTTTTAATAAATCTGGTCGTAACTTTTTTGTTCTTTCTATTGCCTGCTCTTCTTTCCAGTTATCTATTTCTTTAGAATTACCCGAAAGTAGTATATCTGGCACTTTCCATCCTTTGTACTCAGCAGGTCGTGTATAAACTGGTGGCGACAATAAATTATCCTGAAAAGAATCGGTAAGAGCCGATGTTTCGTCAGAAATTACACCCGGCAATAACCGAACAACGCTATCAACAATAATTGCAGCAGCCAACTCGCCGCCTGTTAACACGTAATCTCCAATTGATATTTCTTTTGTTACTAAATGATCTCTTACTCGCTGATCTATACCTTTATAATGTCCACATAAAATGATTACATTAGTAAATGTGGCAAATCTATTGGCTATTTTTTGAGTATAAGGCTCACCATCGGGAGAAGTATAAATTATTTCGTCATAATTACGTTCAGATTTAAGAGCGCTAATAGCTTTATCTATTGGTTCTATCATCATTACCATTCCTGCTTCGCCACCGAACGGATAATCATCAACCGACTTATGTTTATTGGTTGTGTAATCGCGAAGGTTATGTATGTAAATCTCAACATGTTTTTTTTGCTGAGCTCTTTTTATAATGCTATGATTTAGTGGGCTTTCGAGTAATTCGGGTAAAACGGTTATTATATCAATTCGCATAGTTCATTTTATTTCAAAACAAAAATAACAATCCTTTAAAATCTTTTAGTTCTTTTTTAAAACAAATCACCAAAACGACAAAATGACATTATATAAATGATTAAAGCAGACAAATTGGCCGAAAAAATCAAATGGTATTTAATTTGAAATGATGATTGTAATTAACAAAAAAATAATATTAACTAAACTATAAAATTATGACACTAGTAAGAATGCAAAGACCTTCAGAAATGCAGAGTGCATTTGGTTACAGAAATTTATCAGAAGTAATGAATAACCTTTTTAATGAGGAAAGAGTTTGCAATAATCAGTATTTTGCAATTCCACCGGCAAATATTATCGAATCAAAATTTGATTTTAGAATC
>JAVEZW010000301.1:0-4371 GCA_034002805.1 Bacteroidales bacterium
GGAACAACTCTATCGTCATGATCAGCAGTAATCACCATAACCGATGGATAATTCAAATCACTTTTAATATTGTGTAATGGCGAATAATTATAAAGATTTTCGAAATGAACAGAATCTTTACTTGATCCATACTCATCAACCCAAGCCCATCCTATTGTAAACTGATGATATCGCAACATATCCATAACGCCTACCTCGGGAAATGCCACAGCAAATAAATCTGGTTTTTGGTTAATCACAGCACCGATTAATAATCCTCCATTTGAGCCTCCTCGTATTGCTAGTTTTTTAGGTGATGCATATCCTTCGTTTACTAAATATTCAGATGCAGCGATAAAATCATCGAAAACGTTTTGCTTATTAAGTCCCATGCCTGCTTTGTGCCAGTTCTCCCCATATTCACCACCACCTCTAATATTTGCCATGGCAAAAACGCCACCATTTTCGAGCAAAATAATACGTTCAAGACTAAATGAGGGCAGCATGCTTGCATTAAAACCTCCATATGCATAAAGCAATGTTGGGTTTTTGCCATTCAAATCCAGTCCTTTCTTATGTACGATAAACATTGGTACTTTTGTTCCATCATTGCTGGTAAAAAACACTTGTTTTGTTTCATAGTTCGAAAAATCAAAATCTAATTTTGGTTCGAAGAATGGCTTAGTAACTCCATCTTCTGTGTTATACACAAAAACAGTAGTAGGAAATGTAAATGAAACAAATGAGAAGAAAACTTCGCTTTCGGAATAGTCTCCACTAATTCTACCGGCACTGCCAATCGCAGGCAATTCGATATCTGACAAGTAATCTCCTTTTAGGTTATACACTTCGAGTTTAGTTTGTGCATCTTTTAAATACGATGCAATAACTTTACCACCAGCCAATTCGCAACTTGCCAATACATCTTTTTTCTCAGGAATAATATCAATCCAGTTTCCTATTTCGAGTGTATTAACATTAATCCGCACAAGTTTATATTTTGGTGCATTGTAATTAGTTTTAACTATTAAATTATCATCAACATGATCTAAAACGGTATAATCATAATTAAAACCTGTTGTTAACTTAATAAAGTTGTCTTTTTTGTGCAGATTTTTAACATATAAATTGTTGCCGGAAGTTGATTGGGTTTCGTAAATAAACAAATATTTCTCATCGGAGGAAACCTGAGCGCTATAATTTCTAAGTGGGTAATCTGGATTTTGATAAATCAACTCATCGTTAGCTGGAGCATTTCCTAGTTTATGGTAAAAAACTTTGTGATATTTATTTACACCTGATAATTCAGAACCACTTGCAGGTTCATCGTAGCGACTATAAAAAAATCCATCTTTATACCATGCAATACCAGAAAACTTAATCCATTTAATATGATCTTCGAGGATTTTTCCTGATTCAATCTCTTTAACCATGATTTCATTCCAGTCAGAACCGCCTTTAGAAATCTGATAAGCCAGGTATTTACCATCGTTCGACACAGAATAACCAGCTAAAGCAACTGTTCCATCTTCTGACAATGTGTTTGGATCTAGCAATACTTTTGGTTCATCGGTAAGTGCATTCTGATAATAAAGCACATCCTGATTTTGCAGTCCGTTATTTTTTGAGAAAAAGTATTTACCAGCCTTTTTAAATGGCACTTGCATGGTTTCGTAATTCCAAAGGTTGGTAAGTCGCTCTTTAATCTTTTCGCGATAAGGTATTTGTGCCAGATACGAGAATGTAACTTCGTTCTGAGCCTTAACCCAGGCTTCAGTTTCTTGTGACCGGTCGTCTTCGAGCCATCGGTAAGGATCGGCTACTTCAACACCAAAATAAACATCCTTTTGATCAACTTTCTTTGTCTCAGGATATTGAATAGTCCTTTTATTACATGAAACTGTAAATACAACTGCAATTAATAAAACAGGAAAAGCTTTTCGTATCATAATGGTAAATTTAATTATCGTTTCAGTTTGTTGCTATTTATATTAATTAATAAAGATAATCAATTCGTGATTAAATTTTTAAATAATCAGCCTATAAATTTAAAAAAGAAAAGGGTGTTTTCAAAATATCGCTTAAGAAATGCAAAGAGCGAAGTGTAGAGGGTAGAAAACAGAGAGCGAAAGGCATAAGGCAGAAAACAAAGACTCGATGCGATGGTCATGGATTCTTTTTATGAAGAGGGCATAAAAAAGGCCTGATATGCATCAGGCCTTTTTGAGACTATTCTTCTTTTTTCTTTTCGGGTCTTGGAAGTAGTGCTTTTCGTGATAATTTTAACTTACCGCTTCGCTGATCAACTTCAATTACTTTTACCTCTATTTCCTGACCTTCTTTTAGAGCTTCTTCAACTTTCTCTAATCGTTTCCAGTCAATTTCTGAGATATGTAAAAGTCCATCTTTGCCTGGCAGAATCTCAACAAATGCACCAAAAGCAACGATAGATTTTACTACTCCTTTATAAACTTTTCCTACTTCAGGAACCTCAACAATACCATTTACGCGGTATAACGCTTTTTCGATAGCTTCAAGGTTATCGGCAAAAATATCAACAATACCAGTATCACCTTCCTGAGTGATAGTAATAGTAGAACCCGTTTTCTCCTGAATATCCTGAATTATTTTACCGCCAGGACCAATAACAGCACCAATCATATCTTTTGGAATAGTGATCTGAACTATTCTTGGTGTATGTGGTTTATAATCGGCTCTTGGTTCAGAAATAGTTTCGAGAATTTTGTTTAAGATGTGTGCTCTGCCTTTATTTGCTTGCTCCAACGCTTTTTTAAGTATTTCGTAAGATAAGCCTTCGATCTTAATATCCATTTGGCAAGCAGTAATTCCGTTAACAGTTCCGGTAACCTTAAAGTCCATATCGCCCAAATGATCCTCATCACCTAAAATATCTGATAAAACAGCAAACTTGCCTGTTTTTGTATCAGTAATTAAACCCATTGCAATACCAGAAACAGGACGTTTAATCTTAACACCAGCATCCATTAACGCCAAAGTACCAGCGCAAACTGTTGCCATTGATGATGAACCATTTGATTCAAGAATATCAGAAACAACACGAATAGCATATGGATTCTCTGCTCCATTCGGAATCATTCTTTTTAATGCTCTGTGCGCAAGATTTCCATGTCCTATTTCGCGACGACCTGTACCTCTGTATGGACGAGCTTCGCCAGTCGAAAATGGTGGAAAATTATAGTGTAATACAAATTTCTCTGTTCCACGAACCATCACCTGATCAATCATTTTTTCGTCGAGCTTGGTTCCTAATGTTACAGTTGTTAACGATTGAGTTTCGCCTCGGGTAAAAATAGCTGATCCATGAGCTGCAGGAAGATAATCTATTTCGCTCCAGATAGGGCGAATTTCGTCTGTTTTTCTACCATCAAGGCGAATTCCTTCGTCTAAAATAAGATTACGAACAGCTTCTTTTTCAACATCATGGAAGTATCTTCCAACTAAACCTTCGTTTAGTTCTTCTTCTGGTTTTTCAGCTTTCAGCAATTCAATAAAATCGGCTTTGATTTTATCGAAAGCATCAGAACGTTCATGTTTTGCTTTAAATGATTTGGCTGTTTCGTAAGTTTTTGAATACAATTCTTTTTTAACTCTTTCGCGTAATGCCTCGTCATTAGTTTCGTGACAATATTCACGTTTTACAACACCTAATTGTTTTGCCAGCTCGATTTGAGCAGTACATTGTATTTTTATTGTTTGATGAGCAAATTTAATCGCTTCTAACATTTCTGTTTCAGAAACCTCGTTCATTTCGCCTTCGACCATCATTACGTTGTCGAAAGTAGCAGCAACCATAATATCGATATCGGCACGTTCGAGTTCTGAAAACGTTGGATTGATAACCAGGTTACCATCAACACGGGCAACACGAACTTCGGAAATAGGACCATTAAATGGTACATTGGAAACACATAAGGCAGCTGAAGCAGCAAGACCAGCTAATGCATCGGGCATAGCATCTTTATCGGCCGAAATTAATTCCACATTAACGAATGTTTCGGCATGGAAATTATCAGGGAATAAAGGTCTTAAAGCTCTATCAATTAAACGAGCCACAAGAATTTCATAATCGGATGGTCGTGCTTCACGTTTTAGAAATCCGCCTGGAAAACGACCAAACGAAGCAAATTTTTCTTTGTATTCTACAGAAAGAGGCATAAAATCAACATTCTCTTTAGCTTCTTTTGCCGAAACCACTGTTGCAAGAAGCATTGTGCGCCCCATTTTTACTACAACCGATCCATCAGCTTGTTTTGCTAATTTACCTGTTTCAATGGTGATAACACGTCCATCACCTAAATCGATTGTTTTTTCTACTAAATTGTACATATATTTTCAATTAAAATTAAAATG
>JAVEZW010000302.1:0-4371 GCA_034002805.1 Bacteroidales bacterium
GTCAACAATTTTTATAATTTTATAAAAGAATAAACTTTACTGTTTATAATTTAACCATGTATTTAAAAAGATAGCATGTTATTTTATATCTTTGAAAACTGAAACCCTTTTTATTGTAAAACTGTATAAAGGCAAAATAGATCAAATAGTTAGCAATGGGAAAAAATTACCTACTTCTTATCTTTATTGTATTCTTAGCATTTTCTAAATCACTATCTGCAATAGAACCTGATAAAAAACCGGAGAAATCAGTTATAACCAACGAAAGTTTTACTGCTGATTTGCTGTTGAACCAAAACTACCAGCAGTTTCAGTTACAGCTTATAAACATGGACGAGAGTCAGGTTTTAATACATCAAAGCCTTATAAAAAGAAAGAAGAAAAACGATTACCTAATGCTTTATGTAGCCGGTGGATTATTGGCTGCTACAGGAGTTTTAATTTTAGCGAATAATCCCGATAATTATGTATCAAACAGTTCGGGTGATGCCTATCTAGGAATAGCTATTGGGGGTACAGTTGCTTCAGGAATGATTATCGCCAAGTTTTTTATTGATCGGAAAAGGTAAATCCTTTTTAATGAAATATTTTATAGGTAAATCCTACACTAAATACCTCTTTCCATTGTAGTTTCTTTGTTACACCAACTTTTGTCTTAACACCGTTAATGGTTTTATACACAGGTATATCAATATTATCATCGTAAATGATATGTGTATTTAATTTAAATTTAAAATATTCGGTAAACTCGAAACTTAAAATTGCCTCCCAGTCAACATCCACATTCTGCGGATTATCGATATAATTGGTAAATAATGTAACCCTGTTTTCGAGCAAAATATCCTTTCGCAAATAGGTTTTTGATAATAATTTAACGTAGGCTCCAATCTCCTGTTTACTTTTTTTGTCTTTTTCAATACCAAAGCGCGTTTGATCATACGACACAGTATCGGTAAAAATTGTGAATTTTGAGGTTAACGGAGAAAGTAATAAGGTAAATTTATTACTTGGTTTATAATCGAGACCTAATGAAAACACTAACGTTGCGGGCGACATTATACCCGAAACAGGCACAGGGTCAGCATCTTTGGGATAATCGTACCCTGGAAGAAACTGAGTTTTAAAGTTTAAAAGAAAACTATAATACCAATTATTAAATGCAGCATGACCATATTTTGAGTTGAGCTCAAACTTATCTTCATTTTTTTGCAATGGACCTTCACCTGCCTGCAAATAACCTAATTTATACTCAATATCATTATCCCATATTTTTTTCCCATACACCAAATCAATATTATATCGAAGTATTGATAATGCCGACAGGCTGTTTTCTCCTCCTGCAGCCCAATCAGAAAGGTAACTCTGACTAAAATTTAAATCAATACTTCCTGTATATGTCCACAGAGGAAGAATTATATTTATTTTTTTTACCTGTTTAAGTGTTATATCAGCTTGATTGGTTTTGATCTCATGCTGAATAGCCAATCGCTGCTTCGTTTTTTGAAGATAAACACCATCTTCGAAATATAAATCAAAAACATTATCGGGTGTTTTCTTTATCCATAACAACACAAACTCCCCACGCTGATCGTAAAGTTTTATATGAATCGAATCGGCAACTCCTTTTTCAGAATAAAAGAAATCTTTTTCGTTATTACTATTTCTAAATGTGAGGTTCAACGAATCTTTTAATAAATAATTTACAACATACTGCAATGCGTCGTTTATTGTGTCAGCAAGCTGTTTTTTATCTGCATACTCTGATTCTTTTAAAACTTCATGGTTTGATAAAAAATGTAACTCATTTGAAATATCTCTGTTCTCGATATAATACTGTAATTTTTTTAAGGCTTTAAAAACCGAATCGGATACAACAAGCGAATCTTCCTTTATAAAAAAGTTTATTTTATTAATTAGTTGATAGAGCGTATCGTTTTTATTTGATTTTAACGTTTTCTTTAAAAAGTACTCATCGAATTTGGCTTGCAGATCTTTAAAATCATTAATACTTTTTATTGAATCTTCTAATTTTACTGAATCAAGCAAATCATTCACGTGAATGGTACCTATACCTGGATCACCAATAATCATCTGAATAGTATCCTGAATTGCTTCATACTCCGTCGAATCAACTTCGCTTACCTGGGCGCGGATAGTTGAATAGCCAAGAAAAATTAAAACAATTGTAGTTATAAATTTGCTCTTAAAAATATCACACATATAATTAATTCCCTGAATGATTTTCGTTACAAAAATATTCATTTTTGTTTTAGATTTAAGAAACTAGTATATTTGTAGCATTAATTTAAAATAATACGTTGGATGAAATTATCTTTCAACAAATTATTCTCCGCAAAATATATCTTCTTAAACATTAAGAAAAGAGATTCTTTTTTTAGCATTTTTTCTTAAGCCAACAACGCTTCTAAAAGCGTAAAATCAACTTTATTATTATCACTTAAAAATACTATACTATGGAACTTCCATTTGCAGAATCGTACAAAATAAAGATGGTCGAAACCATCCGCAGAAGTACACGCGAAGAACGCGAAAGCTGGATTAAAACAGCAAAATACAATTTGTTTAATTTAAAAAGTGAACAGGTTTTTATAGATTTGTTAACCGACTCAGGCACTGGCGCTATGAGTGACAAACAGTGGTCGGCAATGATGTTGGGCGACGAAAGTTATGCAGGAGCATCATCGTATTACAATTTAAAAAATGCGATAAAAAACCTGCTTGGGTTTGAGTATTTTCTTCCAACCCATCAGGGAAGAGCCGCAGAAAACGTGCTTTTCTCTACAATGATCAAAGAAGGTGATATTATACCCGGAAACTCGCATTTCGACACTACCAAAGGACATATTGAATTCAGAAAAGCAAAAGCCATCGATTGTACCATCGACGAGGCTTTTGATACTGTAATCGATCATCCATTTAAAGGGAATGTGAATATCGAAAAACTCGAAGCAACTATTAAAAAGTATCCGATTGAAAAAATTCCTTTGATTGTACTCACCGTAACTTGTAATTCATCGGGAGGACAACCTGTATCTATGGAAAACATGAAGGCTGTTCGCAAGGTAGCTGATAGATATAATATTCCGGTAATTTACGACTCAGCACGATTTGCCGAAAATGCTTATTTTATTAAGGTACGTGAAAAAGGATACGAAAATAAATCCATTAAAGAGATTGTAAAAGAGATGTTCTCATACGCTGATGGAATGACCATGAGTAGTAAAAAAGATGCAATTGTAAATATAGGCGGATTTATTGGATTACGTAGCGAGGAAATATTTAAAAAAGCTACTGTTTACAATATTATGTTCGAAGGATATATTACCTACGGCGGTATGTCGGGTCGTGATATGAATGCTTTAGCACAAGGTTTAGATGAAGGAACTGAGTTTGATTATCTTGAAACAAGAATAAAACAAGTTGCATATCTTGGTCAAAAGCTTACTGATTTTGGTGTTCCGGTACAACGACCTTATGGTGGACATGCTATTTTTGTTGATGCAAAGAGATTTTTACCCAATCTGCCAAAAGAACAACTAATAGCGCAAACTCTTGCTGTTGAATTATACATAGAAGCTGGTATTCGTGGAGTTGAAATCGGGACATTGTTAGCTGACCGTGATCCTGAAACAAGAGAGAACCGATATCCTGCGTTGGAATTACTTCGCTTGGCTATTCCACGACGTACTTACACCAACAATCATATGGATGTTATAGCAGTAGCACTGAAAAACGTTTTTGATCGTAGGGATAAAATTACTAAAGGATTAAAAATTGTGAACGAAGCTCCTATTATGAGACATTTCACTGTAGAATTAGAGAAATTATAATTTAGTCAAAGCTCCAATATTTAAAGGTGATTAAAAGCTTATAAAAGCGATTAATCACCTTTTTTTAGGATTACTTCTTGGTGAGATTTTTCCAGAAAATCAGCAGGACAGGTATTTCTACCAGTTATTCCGCCAATGGTGCAAAACCGGTTACCTTTACAATCAAATATCTCAGTCATGTTATCAGGACAGCCAGGACATGGGTTTATAGACAGATACTCTGTTTCGTTATAAGTAAACTTAATAACTTCAATGTTTTCGGCATTTTCAACTCTCTCTCGCAGCCAATCAATATTTTCAACAGGATTGTTTACTCCGCAAAACGTAATTGATTTGTTATGATTGCATTTTGAACCAGTCATAATAATAAATAGTATAAATAAACATGTAAAAACTCTTGCCTGCATGGTGTTAGAACTTAAGAATTTATCAAATGTAATGATAATTAAGTTATTAAAAAACACCTATTTATTTTGAATCTGCTTATTTTTTTATGAGCTTTGCCCAGTTTTTATTGCCC
>JAVEZW010000303.1:0-4338 GCA_034002805.1 Bacteroidales bacterium
TAATTATTTTGATAATTTAAATCAAGTCGTTTTTTAATATTCGCAAGCCCAATTCCACCCTTTTCATTATTTTGTTCTCCATCTACAACTGAATTTCGTACTGTAAATTCAAGCCCATTATTAATAATTTTAGTTCGAATTTCAACTCTCAAATAGCCCTCAATAATATTTCCATGTTTAAATGCATTTTCAACAAAAGGAATTAGCAGCATAGGGGCAATTTGTATCTCTTCGTTTATTTCATCAGCTGCAAAACTTACTTTTAATGTATCCTGAAACCGTATTCTTTCAAGCTCAAAATATTCTTTAATGTGCAAAACTTCTTCTTTAAGGCTAACGCGTGGTTTGTTTACCTGGTATAAAATATAATCGAGAAGGTTTGATAACATTAAAATTATTTCTGGTGTATGTTTCGATTGTTTTAAAGCAAAACCATAAATCGTGTTCAATGTATTGAATAAGAAATGTGGATGTATTTGCATCTTTAAAAAATGAAGTTCCTGCTCCTTAAGCTGCAGTTGTGTTTCAAGAATTTTATTTTGTAGCTCCTTATTTCTGGATAGTGTTTTGAAATTTTGATTTAGTAAACTTATAAAACTAACAATCCCAACAACTATGAATACAAGAATTAAAACAAATATAAAATTCTTACTCATTGGCGGCATAATGGATATATTGAACCTCAACAAAAAAATTAAACATCCATAAATAATTAATACAATTATATATGATGAGAAAACGAGTGTATAAAAACTATAAAGAGAAAAAAGAAAATACTTTTTTGTTAATAAATATCTGGGTATCAGAAAATAAACGACAAAATAAGTCACCATCATGGTTAAAGGTAACAAAAAGCTTGAAAACCATTTAACATAAATAATATCTGATGAATTATATCCAAAAAAATAGAAAAAGAAAAACCATGCAACAACCCACAACAATAAGTGCATTAGTATTTTTCTTACCTTATTATTTGTAAATAATCCCATAAAAACAATATTACATAAATTCTTTTAAACTGTGTTTTTTTTGAGACCAAATACCAATTTAGCACCCGTTATTGCATAACTTGGTTTATTAAATTCATTTCGTATATTTAAATTCGTTAAAAGAGTAGCTAAATTATGCAACTGTCGCAATAAAAAATACACGAAGGAAATCCTTTTTACTTTTGGTTTAGTATTAATTAAAAACCACTTATTATGATGACACAATTAATTAACAAATTCAATGAGGGAGGACCTTTTTTTACTTATCCAGTATTAATCATACTAATTGTAATTTTAGTATTGTTCATTAAAGGATTAATGGATAAAACCGACAACAGCAAAACGATTTCGCTATTATCTTCATTTGGCTGGTTTGCTATTGCATGGGCATTTTTAGGTCGCACATTCGGTCTGGTAGTAGCATTCGACAACATTTCGGCACATGGAGAATTAACCGTTAACCTTTTAGCCGAAGGTTTAAAAATGGCCTTAATAAATCCTATTCTGGGGATTTTTGTATTCATAATTGCCAGAGCAGGAATAATAACTCTTACTTTGGTAAAGAAAGAAACAAAAGAATAATCTCGTAAAAATGCTAAACCCGATCGGATTTATGTTTCACAATACTATGAATGATTACTCCAGCCAAAATCATAACAGTTCCAGCAAATTCCTTCAGGTTTAGCATTTCATGCAATAAAAAATACCCGATTATAGCCGCAAAAACCGGCTCGAGCGAAAAGATAATAGCCACCTTTAACGATGAAACATATTTCTGAACCCATACAGCTACAAAATAACAAAATAATGTACCAATAGCCCCAAGATACAACAGAGACAGTCCTGACTTTAAACTTATTACAACGGGCGATGCTCCTGTAATTAACCATGCCAGCAAACTAACTACGGAAGCACCCAAAAATTGATAGGTAACCAGAGGCAAGGCTTCTGATTTTGTAATAAACCGGCCAGCCAACACCAAATGAATAGCTCCTGCAACGGCTGTAGTAATGGTAATAATATCGCCAATATTTATGGTTGTTTCCATATCGTAGGTCAACAAAAATAATCCTGCAATAACCATGATTACTGCGACCCAATCGATTTTCAGAATTTTTGTTTTATAAAAGAAAAACAAAATAAACGGTACAATAATTACTGCCGAACTGGTAATAAATGCACTATGTCCGGTACTCGTGTATTTTAGTCCTATTGTTTGCGACGAATAAGCTGTAGCCAGCAAAATGCCAAGAATCGACCCGTTAAGAAATGCTTTTTTATTTATTAATTGCTTTTTAGATTTAAAAAGTTGATAACCAAAAATAAATGCAAACGCAAGAAAACTTCGTACAAAAACGAGAAAATACTCATTTACTGAGCTTACCGTATCTTTAACTATAAAAAAGGTTGTTCCCCAAACAACGGATACCAAAACTAACCAAAAGATATACATATTCACTTTTTACATAAAGCTCAAATCTACATAATTTTGTTTATACTACAGATTTACAAAATGCAATAAATCCAAAGATGATAATAACTTACGAAGTATTGCATAAGGTTATTGATATTACAAATCAGTGTATCTTATTTTTAAAATTTTAAAAACCATTTTTTTTATTGTCGCATTTATTTAAATTTGATATACTAATTTTTTAAATTGATACATGAAAAACAAGATCGCTCTTCTAAGTCTACTGCTAGTTCTATCGTTTGCATACAGAACTTTTGCCCAAACAGATAGCTTAACCATTAAAAATCTGACACGCTCAGAAATAGTAAATCTCGATTACAATCAGTTATTGGCATTGCCATTTGAGGATTTACTTCTGTTGGCAAACAAAATGGGTGTTTCGATTGATGAACTGCTCGAGATGAGTTTAACCGTATCGTCAAAAACCAGCCTAAAACCGCGCGAAACACCAGGTATTGTGAGCATTATTACTGCTGACGAAATTAAAACAAGCGGAGCACGCGATCTGATGGATATTTTTCAAACTCTTCCCGGATTTAATTTCGGTTATGATGTAGATGGAGTAATTGGTTTATCATCGAGAGGAAACTGGGGACACGAAGGCAAAATATTAGTGCTGGTCGATGGAATGGAGATGAACGAAGGATTATATACAACCTACCAGTTTGGAAACCATTTTCCGGTTGATCAGATCGAACGTATTGAGATAATTAGAGGCCCCGGATCATCACTATACGGAGGATATGCAGAGCTTGGAGTTATTAATATCATAACAAAATCAGCATATACCCTTGATGGAACAGAGATTTACGGAACACTAGGTACTTTTTCAGATATATTCAGCAGAACATCAGCAGGAATAAACTTTGGCAAGGTTTTTAATGATTTGGCCATTGATTTAAAAGGATTTTACGGAAGCGGTATTAGATCAAACAAACGATTTGTTGATTTTTATGGTGATTTATACAAATCAACCGATGGATATTTCGATTATCAAACAGTAAATATCAATATGGGAATTAAGTACAAAGATCTTGAAACCCGCTTTATTTTTGATGATTTTATTCCAAATGCCACCGGTTATGACAAACCTGAGCGTGATCGGTTTCATGGATTATTCGGACAAATAAAATATACTTTTGATGCTGGCTCAAAACTTAAAATCCAGCCATCGGTTAGTTATAAAAACCAACTTCCCTATTGGTTTAACAACGAAGACTGGCCATATAAAAAATCTTATGATCAATACACCGGAGCCCTTGATGCTGTATATCAGCCAACCGAAAAACTGGATGTGATTGGGGGATTAATTTATAAATACGAAATTGCAAAAAACAAACTCGACGATCCTGATGAAACATTTTATAATGGGGAAAAGGAAATTTCGTTTAACACGATATCTGCTTATTTACAAGGTACATACAAAAGTAAAATAGCTAATATTTTTCTTGGTGCCCGTTTTGATAATCATTCCGAAGCTGGTAACAATATTTCACCTCGTATTGGTATTACCAAAGCATACAATAAATTTCATTATAAATTACTGTACAGCAATGCGTTCAGAACGCCATCCATAGAAAACATCAACCTAAATCAGGACATAAAATCCGAAAAAACAAATGTGGCTGAGCTTGAATTAGGGTATAAACTTACTGATAATATGTTTCTTACCACCAACTTATTTTACATCCTGATTAACAACCCGATAGTTTATACTCTCGATGTAGAAAACGATCTGGAAAACTACGAGAACTATGATAAAACTGGTACCCAGGGAATTGAAGTTGAGTACCTTGTAAAATACTCAAAATGGTTTCTCGATTTCAGCTATTCGTTTTACAGTGCTAAAGATTTGAATGAGGTTATTCCCTATTC
>JAVEZW010000304.1:0-4326 GCA_034002805.1 Bacteroidales bacterium
TTGGCGAGGTACTTAGTCAGCCTCAGTTTGGAATTGGTACTTTAATGCAAACATCGCAAACATATCTATTGGTAGATCAAGTAATTGCATGGACAATTATTGCGATATTGATAAGCTATCTTTTTGAGATTGTAATTCGTAGAATTGAACACCGAATTGTTATCTGGAAATAATTATGAGTCTAAAAATAAATAACTTAAGCAAATCATTTCAGAATCATGTTATTTACGATGGTTTTTCAATCGAAATTCCTGAACATACAATTACCTGTATACTAGGCCCATCGGGATGCGGAAAAACAACTCTTTTAAATCTAATTAGCAAAACAACAATCCCTGATTCGGGCGAGTTTATTGGCTTTGATAATCATGTTATATCTTATATTTTTCAGGAACCGCGACTATTACCATGGAAAACGGTTCACGAAAATATTGCTTTTGTTTTAGACGAAAAAAATAACTCCGATGATTTCGTTAATAAATACATTCAGTTAGTTGAGCTCGATAAATTTGCCGATTACTATCCTGCAAAACTAAGCGGAGGAATGAAGCAGCGAGTAGCTATTGCACGTGCATTTGCTTATCCTTCGGATATTATTTTAATGGATGAACCACTCAAAACGCTCGATTTTAAGCTGAAACAAAACCTGATGAACTCTTTCCACAAGTTATGGCAGGTTGATAGGCGAACAGTTTTATTTGTAACCCACGAGGTTGATGAAGCGCTGATGCTTGGCGATGATATTTATGTTTTTAGCAAAGCTCCTGTTGAGATAAAACAAAAGTTCAGCCTCAATTCATCTGAACGCTCGCTCGAGAGCTCTGAAATGGTTGAATTGAAAAAGCAAATACTACAAATAATGGAGTAACTTCGATCAGGTTACTTTTTTTGTTTCACAAAATAAGCAACCTTCTCGAGTGATGTAATCATGTCGTACTCTTCGAGATAAACACTCTGCGGCACATTTAACGGTGTAGATGTATAATTCAAGATGCCTTTAATTCCTGCATGCACCAGATTTTCAGCAACTGCCGTTGCATTTTCAGGAGGAACAGTCATAATTCCAATACGAATATCGAGTTCGGCGATTAACTTTTTTAAATCGCTCATAGGATAACACTTTACACCAGCAATAACTCTGTTTGCCTTCTCGGGATCGATATCGAAAGTAGCCACAATTTTTAATTTCGTTCGTTTTCCATTAAAATATGTTGTAATAGCTTTCCCAAGATTACCTACACCAATAATAGCAGCATTCATGCCCTCATCCATATCAATAATACCCGAAATAACATTTATTAAGGCTTTTACATCATAGCCTTTCTTAAGAGTTGCTGAATATCCAATAAGCATAATATCTCTGCGCACCTGAACGGCTGTTATATTATGTAAATTAGCTAACTCGTGCGAATAAATATGAGTTTTCCCTTTTCCAAGGCACGTTAATAAAGTTCTTCGATATTCACTTAACCGTCCAATTGTTTTTTCAGGAAGCTTGTTCATTTTTTTGGTTTATTGGTTTAATTGTAAAATAGTAACCTGGTAAATTAGTAAATTGGTATACCTGTAACTTGTTTATATCACGTATATCACTAATTATTAGAAATTTACTTAGGTAAAATTACTGTAAAAGTGCTGCCTGCATCTGGTTCGCTTTCGATATGAATTTCGCCATGGTATAAATCAACAATTTTCTTTACTATGGGTAATCCTAATCCACTTCCTGCAATATGCTGCAAATCTGCGCTTTCGACTCTATAAAACTCATTAAATAGTTGGTCAATCTGATTCTTTTCTAATCCTATACCAGTATCCATAACGCTTATGATTGTTTTGTCGATTTCCGATCTCAATGTAACATCCACTTTTCCTGAATCTTTGTTGTACTTAACTGCATTTGATATCAGGTTATTAAAAACTATTTCTATGTCTCCGGGATCGGCATTCAAAGTTACTTGATCGTTGTCGTGAATGGTAAACTGAATATCTTTTTGAATTGCATAAGGATTTATAGCTTCGATGGCATTTTGAGCGATATTTTTAAGATTTAAAAGCTCAAATTTTTCTGTTTTTTTCTCGAATTTTATTTTAGTGAGATCAAGCAAATCCATTATTAGATTACGCATTGCTTTAACCCGCTGCAACGATCTGTCTATATATTGATCATAGTCATTTATGTTGTTTCCTGCTTGTCTTTCGTGCATAATGCGCAAATAACCTTCAATTGCATTTAATGGAGCTTTTAACTCGTGCGACAGCACTGACAAAAACTGATAACGTACTTCTTTGCCTTCGCGTTTCATGTTTTTTGTCATTCCTCTTAAAAACAAAAATTTCGAAACATTCTCGAGCGAAGTTTTTAGTTCTTGCGGGGTGAATGGTTTTGGAATAAAATCAAAAGCACCATGACTAGTTGCTTTCACAGCTAAATCGAGTGATGCATATGAGGTAATCATCATTACAATGATTTCGGGTTTATGCTTATTAATAAATTCGAGCACTTCGGTACCTTGTATGCCAGGTAATTTGTTATCAAGGAGTACGATATCAATCAGTTTTTCTTTAATTTGCTCAATAGCCTCCTCACCAGTACCAGCCTCGATAATCTCAAAGCTAATATCATCCTCCATAAATGGAAAACTAACCACGTAATTATCTAATATTCTGCAAATTCCTGATCGAATACCTGGTTCGTCGTCCACAACCATTACAACTAATTTACTCATCGCTATGGTGGTTTTAAATCTTAAGCAATTTATTAATTTCTTTTAGCAACTGATCCTTTCTAATTCCTTTTTCAAGAAACAAATCAGCCTTTATCCACTGCTTATCATTCTGAGTATTTATTCCAAAAGTAAGCCCTGTTTCTGATGCCACCGCTGTAGCCATAATAATAGGTACATCCGGATATTTCCCTTTCATTTTATAGCACAAAGAAAATCCACTGTCATTGCGTTCCATCATCAGATCTATAATAGCCAAATCGGGTTTGGTACTTTCGATGATATATTCTGCTTCTTTCTGACTGTTAGCAGTTATTACACTAAATCCAAAACTCTCAACCATCAATTTCATCTGAAAGATGTAATCAGGATCGTCATCAACTATAAGTACTGTTTTTTTTATTTCTGTCATATCTTTTAAGTTATCTTTTTCGCGGAAGTACAATTTTAAACTGTGTTCCTGTTATTCCTTTTTCAGGTTCGGCATTCGACTCAAAACTAACCTGACCGTTATGCATTTTTACAATACCATAAGCAGTAGCCAACCCTAAACCTGTCCCTTTACCAATACCTTTTGTTGTATAAAAAGGCTCAAATATTTTATCCTTATCACTATCATTTATACCAATACCGGTATCAGACACTGTAAATATAATTTCATTAGGAGTATCGTTCAAAACAAGTTTTAATTCTCCACCGCTTGGCATAGCCTCCACAGCGTTTTTTAGCAGATTTGTAATTACCTGTATCATTTGTTCCTGATCGAAAAAAGCAATCTTGTTTTTAAGATCTTTATGCACTATTTCGGCTCTTACTGATGAGGGTAAAATTACTGCTTCGAAACAAAGTTCGGCAAATTTAATTATATCTACTTCCGAAATATTTACCTGATTTTTGCGTGCAAAATTTAGCAAGCCACCTACAATCTTCTTGCACCTATTGCTCTGATCGACGATTAGCTTTAAATCTCGGTAAAGATTTGATTCTTTGGGAGTTTCCTCAAGCAGGATATTTGCATACATAATAACCACGCCTAACGGATTATTCAATTCGTGAGCAATACCAGCCGAAAGCTGTCCCATGCTTGCCATTTTCTCTGATTGCTTTAAAGCCTGTTGCATGGTCGATAGTTTTTCGTTGGTAACGGCCAACTCATTAATCGATTTATGAAGTTTTTCGATCGAGTAGGGCAAACACATCTCTGTTTCGGCTAATCCCTGTAATATTGCGATTGCATGTTCTTCGCAGCTATTATATCCACAGGCTCCACAGTTTAAATGATCTTTGGGTTCTTTTTTACCCATAGATTCCAGAACATGTCGTATATCTTTCCAATCGGGGAAATCAAGTACTTTTCTTGTAGATTCGAATGCAACAGACAAATCAATATCTTTATATTTATCTATGTTAGCTTGCCAATTTTTTTCGTTTAATGTGTTGATTTTTTTGTTTACATAGTTATTTAAAAGAACACGTCGTGCAAACTGCCGTCCATTCTTCGACATTCCGGGTCCCATGACACAACCTTCGCAACCCAGTAGCTCGAGATGTTGGTTTTTAATTAACCCATCTTCGAACTCATCAATAGCTTCTTTAAAATGAC
>JAVEZW010000305.1:0-4324 GCA_034002805.1 Bacteroidales bacterium
ATCTGATTCATGTAACTTTTGTTTTTCAATAGCTTCTTGTCACAACTTTTCTTGACGAACTTTTTCTTCTTAAACTCTCTCTAATTCCACTTTATTTATAATTTTTTTCTGAAAATCAGGTAAAAAGCCATTTAAAGATCTAAGCATATATTCATGAATATATGCTTTCTCAAATCTACTTAAACTTTGTTTTTCTTGATATTTTTTTACTATATCTTTTAAACGACTCGGTATTAAAAGATCTGACTTTAATGGATCTAAAAAATACTGTTGGCATAAATCTAAAAGTTTATTCTCAAAAATATCTAAATCATTTCGAGAAATTTTTGCTTGTAAAAGTAAAGCTTTTCCATCAACCATAATCAAAAATCTTATTTTTAATCAATAAACTATAATCAAGTATAAAGAAAATATAAATTTTTAGTTAACAACTAACAAAAAATGGTTGAATCTGCGGACGCTGTTTTTGTGATTCTATCCAAAGTGAATGCTTTGATTGAACACGCATTAACAAGTCTGCACTAATTCCCAAAGCATCATGCAAGCGTAAAGCTACATCTGCGGTCACTGGTGCTTTGCCATTAATAATTCGAGAAAGTAATGGACGTGTCACTTGGATACGTTCAGCAAGTTCGGTAATAGTGATCGCTTGTCCTTCTTCTTTTAAACCATCTAACCACTCTGAAATTAACTCACCTGCATGAGCTGGATTATTCATCATCATATTCACCTCAATGGTAGTCCTGATAGTCCACAATATGCGCATTACCGTCTTTAAAAATAAAAGTCATGCGCCAATTAGCATTAACTGTAATTGCCCAATGATCTTTTAATTTACCTTTTAAAGGATGAAGCTTCCATCCGGGGAAATTCATTTCATCAATACTTTGGGCTTCATTCAAAGCAGTTAATTGTCTTTTTAACTTTGTTGAATGAACAGACTGAATACCTGCTGTAGAACCGGTTTTAAAAAATCGTTCCAGTCCCTTATGATTAAAATCTACAATCACAAAAAATCATCCTTTGTATAGTTTTAATATACAGCAATTCGTTCAGTAAAACTATACAGAAATATATATCAAATAAAATCAAAAGCCTTAAAAAAAATGCTCTTACTCACTCAAGATCACCACAGCCTTCGGGCAAGCCCTCTGGGCTGATGGTGAACGTTGAGTGAGTTTCGGCAATACTCACCCTAAGAGCCTGCAAAAACTGCTTGCTCTTAAAGTATTGCCGAATACCAATTTTGGGCTGACGGAGCCACGCATCGGTCGTCCACGACAGTAGGTAATTGTGCTTTCCTACACAGGCTGAGATTACGATTCACACACCGCATCGACACGTTCTCAAACCGATCAGATCACTTATCTCTGTGAGGGTTTCCCCAACATACAATTTAAAGCATCACTGAACTACTCATCACGTTGTTGCTTTGTCGATTTCCCCTAGTAGCAACTCTTGCCTTAGATATTCTTATATCCCTCTAAAACAATCGCTGTGGTGCGCTAGCGTCGCTTAATTCCATCCACCCACACCACATGCCTAAACGTATAAAACGGACACGCAGAAGCGGGCAAAGCTCGATCTAGGATACTTATTTGATGATTTAAAACACGTATTAACGAAGACTTATCATATTAGGTCTTGAACTAAACAGTTTTTCTTGTGAAAATAGAGTTCAGGTACAAGCCTTAGTGTGAAATCATAACGGTCGCCAAACCTTATGATCTTCGTTATTCGATGCTACAACATCAAATAACTGCGTACCGCTGAATATAAAGCGAAAGCCCTGAATGTTGCAAGATGTTCAGGGCTTTTTCTTTTGTTTTTACTTTGTTTTATCTCAGTTTTAATAAACGGCTTAAAAATACTGCCAGTTTTTTAGGTTCTTCCTGGTGAGTTTGTGATGGTGTTTCTACCTGTTCCCAAGCTTGTTTTTTCTGCTCACCAAAACTGCTCACATCCTGTTTAGATACAGTTTCGGCTGTTTCAGTCACTTCTGTTTTTGCCTTGTGTTCTATTAGTAGTTTGAAGTCATCAAAATCACGTCTAACGCTTGATATCTCTTGTTTCAGGAACGCTTTATCCTGTTTCAGTTCCTCGATCTGTAAACGCAGTTCACGCACTAAATCATCATTGTTCACTGAAACAGTAGAATTACTGTCTACAGAAACAGTTTTTTTGCTAGGACTACCAAATAATCGGATCATATCTTGAGGATCAATCATCTGTACGCCTGATTCACTTAATTGAGGAGTTAGCTCACCTCTTTTAATGGCTTTATAAATTGTCGTTCTACCGATATTAAATTTCTTTGATGCTTCAAGAATGGTCAATACAGACATCATTTTTCCCAAGCTAATTTTTAACTAACAACAGTATATTTCAAAAAATTATATAAAATGACGCCATTTTGACGGCCTAAGCCTATCCTGCGATCAAAAAACAAAAGTAAATTTCGCTGTAATTATGGATTTTATGCCCACTTACTTTCAGATACTTTCAAATGGTTTAATATGCTTTAAAAAGTACTCTAGTTTTCTTTTAAATGGTTTAAAATAGTTTCAAATGGTTTAGATGATGGTTGAATTTGGTTTAAAATACTTTAAGTCAGTACGAAGGGACATCTTATGGCAAGAAAATTACTAAGTAGGAATGCTATTCGATTCATTATTGAATCTAGAGATGATCCATCTCAAGTTTATACATGGCAAGACATAGCTGATTTAGTGCAAACAAAATTTGATATTAAAGTAAGCGGTCAAGCAGTCGGACAAAGTTACAAAAAATACAAAGACAGTTTTAGTCCAACCACAGAAAAAGTTCAGTTAACTACTCAACCTGTAGTGAAAGATATTAAAGCTAAAGCTTTAGATAGAATTGACTCAGATTCAAAAAAATCGAATGCTGGTTTTAATGAAAATGCTGGTGAACACTTAACTAAAGAGAATCTTAAAGATTTACTCTAAAAGTTTAGAGTACTGACATTCTTTAATCCAACTAATGAAAACCGTGGAACATTGTTCACTTATTAAGCGTGGAACGTGAGAAAAGATAAAAAAAGCCCCGATTGGAGAAAAGGGGCTTATAAGGTTTAACTATATCATTGAAAATTAAAGAAATAAATTTTGCATTTCGTATAACGTGCATTATGTTAATTTTAGATAAATTAAACATTACTTCTTCTTAGGTTTCATACATGAGGGTTTTGATAGGCTAGCAGGCTTTTTTAAATTATGTGCCTTAGCCCCTTGTTCTAAAAGACTCTGCAAACTTTTTTCAGAATCTTTAGGCTGTTTATTTTGAACAGTCTTTTTACTCTGTGGGGGCGATACTTTCTTTTGAGCTTTTACTGTCTGCTCAACCTTATTTTGTTTAATTTTCGGATTATTTACTACAGCTGCTTTTAAAGACTTTAACCATGAATATGCTTGATGATCCAACTTTAATAAGTGTTCAATCATTTCATTACGTTTAGCTTTATCCATCTTAGAAATAATGCTTTTTAGATCCGCATTAATTGATTGATTTGTTGCTCCACGTTCACTAGCTTTCTCGTACCACTCATGCCCCAGTGTATATTGGTATGTTTCCATATAAATAGCCCCCAATAAAGTACATGGACGATAATTATCTGGAATTAAATTATGAGCTTTGGAAGCATTATCTATTGCGACATTAACTTTTCTAAGATCACGTCTAACACCTCCTAATGTTGTGAAATAAGCAGATAATAATTTTTTATCTTTTTTATCAGAAACAGTAATACTTTCAAGAAGCTCCTCTGCTTCTAAACTAGCCTGACACTTTCTTAATTGGCTACTCGCATTAATAGCATTCCAAATATTTTTGGCATTTTTCTTATATTCTTGAAGATAATAATTAGCTTCTAAACGATGAAATTTATGACGAACCTTACTACTAAAAAATTTCTTTCCTAAAGTGTTTAACCAAACTGCTTCATCTTGAGAAAGCCTTATTTCCCTATCTAACTTACTTAAAATCTCAGAAAGTTCTATTGGTAATGCGCCTGATATATATTCATTAATTTCATATTTTTTAAGTAATGCTTGTTCTTTTTGCTTTGCAATATATACAGGATCTGATTCAAGTAACTTTTGTTTTTCAATAGCTTCTTGTCTCAACTTTTCTTGACGAACTTTTTCTTCTGAAACTCTCTCTAATTCCACTTTATTTCTAATTTTTTTCTGAAAATCAGGTAAAAAGCCATTTAAAGATCTAAGCATATATTCATGAATATATGCTTTCTCAAATCTACTTAAACTTTGTTTTTCTTGATATTTTTTTACTATATCTTTTAAAC
>JAVEZW010000306.1:0-4316 GCA_034002805.1 Bacteroidales bacterium
GCCGTGCTAATAATACTCGATACAACTACTGCTGCAGAAAACCACAAAACAATACGTTGAAATTCTTTACGTGATAATAATTTTGATGAAAACATGATCATCGGAAAAACAACAAGTATTATTTTGTTTTTAAGATCATGAAAGGCATAATTAAAGTTTGTAGTGTTAATTAACCATGCAACATGTACCAAAAAAATAATAAGCATCGACCAAAAAGCAACGTTTTTTCTTAAATAATCTAGTTTTTTTTTCAAATCACCCTCAAGAATCCAGTTAGTAAACAGTGCTATTAAAGAAATAGACAAAGTGAATTTCGACAATGGCAAACTAACAGCAGCCAATACGAGCGCCCAGTAGTAAATTTTTGAATGATTAAACGAAATACCTAAAACAGTCATTATTATTTTTCTAAAAAACCAAAGATACAATTCAAACCATTAATCGAAAAAATTATTTGTACTGATTAAATCTTTTTGGAATAAAATTCCAAGATTAAATAATTTAATTAATTTTGCGACTCGTTACATAAAATAGATTAGCAAAAACGAATTATGTTTTTACAGTGTGCGGTTATTAACAAATAAAATGTTAATAATTTAGCTGATTTGTAAAAAATAATTGTATTTTTGCAATCCGAAAATTAAGCAAGGGATATTTGTATATAGGTATTAATTAAAAAGTTAGGAGAAAAGTGGATACATTAAGTTACAAAACAGTATCAGCCAACAAAGCTACCGTTCAAAAAGAATGGGTGATTGTTGATGCAAAAGATGAGGTTTTAGGCCGATTAGCTTCTAAAGTAGCTTTTATGCTTAGAGGAAAGCATAAACCATCTTTCACTGAGCATGTTGATTGTGGTGACAATGTTATTGTTATCAATGCAAGTCAGGTTAAATTAACAGGTAACAAACTGCAAGACAAAGAATATATTCGTCACACAGGTTACCCAGGTGGTCAGAGAATTGAAACAGCAGAAGGATTAATGGCTAAGAAACCAATCAAAGTAATTGAAAACGCAGTAAAAGGAATGTTGCCAAAAAACAGACTTGGCAGCGCATTATTCAGAAATCTTTATGTTTTTGAAGGCAGCGAGCATCCTCACGAAGCACAAAAACCAAAAGTAGTAGATTTAAACTCAATTATTAAATAACAAGTATGGAAGTAAAAAATGCTTTAGGAAGAAGAAAAGCCGCTGTGGCACGAGTTTATTTAACCGAAGGAAAAGGAAGCTTTACAGTTAACGATCGCGAAATCGAGAACTTTTTCCCAACAGAAACACTTCAGTATATTGCCAAACAACCTTTAATATTACTTGGCCTTGTTGGAAAGTATGATATTAAGGTAAATATTTTTGGTGGTGGTGTTAAAGGACAAGCAGAAGCTGTTCGCTTGGGAGTTGCACGCGCGTTACTTGATGTTAATCCTGAATTCAGACCAGCTCTGAAAAAAGAAGGTTTCTTAACCCGTGACCCACGAGAGGTAGAACGCAAAAAACCTGGACAGCCAAAAGCACGCAAGAAGTTTCAATTTAGTAAACGATAGGATATATACAATCCTTTTAAGGATAATAATCCGTTTAGTATCTAAATTGTTGAGACTTCCGCAACCGGAGCTACTCAGCAATTGCGAAGTAAAAAGAATGTAAACGTTAAAAAAACAATTCAATGTCAAGAACTAATTTTAATGAGTTATTAGAAGCAGGTGTACATTTTGGTCACCTTAAAAGAAAATGGAACCCAGCAATGGCTCCTTATATTTTTATGGAGCGTAATGGTATTCACATTATCGATTTACAAAAAACCGAAATAAAACTCGAAGAAGCATGTAATGCAATTAAACAAATTGCAAAATCAGGTCGTAAAATTTTATTCGTTGCAACAAAAAAACAAGCTAAAGATATCGTTGCCGAAAAAATTGCAGCAACCAATATGCCTTATGTAACTGAACGATGGCCAGGTGGTATGTTAACTAACTTTCCTACCATTCGCCGCGCAGTGAAAAAAATGACTTCAATCGATAAGATGGCTACTGATGGTACATTTGCAAACCTTGCTAAAAGAGAAAAACTTCAAGTTACCCGTCAGAGAGCTAAACTAGAAAAAATGCTTGGATCAATTGCCGACATGACAAGACTTCCAGCAGCTATGTTTGTTATCGATGTTTGTAAAGAGCATATTGCCGTTCGCGAAGCAAAAAGATTAAATATCCCTTTATTTGCTATCGTTGATACAAACTCTGATCCTTCACCAATCGATTTCCCAATCCCTGGAAATGACGATGCATCAAAATCAATATCATTAATTCTTGATAAAATAACCGATGCTATTAAAGAAGGATTAGAAGAAAGAAAATTAGAAAAAGATAAAGAAGGTTCTTCAAAAGATAAAGGTAAATCTGATAAATCAGCTAAAGGCGACTTTAAGAAGTCAAGAGCAAGAAAATCGAAAACAGAAGACGAAGAAGTTGAAGAATTAGAAGACGAAGTTTCTGCAGATGCTGAAATTGAAGAGGTTGAAGAATAATTAATTATTAATTGATAAAATTACGATAATGGCTCAAATAACTGCAGCAGACGTAAATAAATTACGACAAATGACCGGAGCCGGTATGATGGATTGTAAAAAAGCCCTTACCGAAGCCAATGGTGATTTTGAAAATGCACGACAAATAATAAGAGAACGCGGACAAGCTATTGCAAACAAAAGATCAGACCGCGAAGCAAGCGAAGGTATTGTATTAGCAGCTACTAATTCTAATCAAACACTTGGAATTATTGTTGCTCTTAAATGCGAAACTGACTTTGTAGCAAAAAACGTTGACTTTGTGAAGCTAGCTGAAAGCATCATTAATAAAGCACTTGAAAACAATCCTGCAAGTATTGATGCTTTAAAAACTATTCAATTAGATGGCAAAACAATTGCTGATAAAATAATCGAGCAAACTGGTATTATCGGTGAAAAATTAGAGTTAGGTTATTACGAAAAAGTAGAAGCCGCTCAGGTTGGATTTTATATTCACAGCGATAAAAAACTAGCAACATTGGTTGGTTTTAACAAAGCTGGTTTAAATGTTCAAATAGGTAAAGACGTAGCAATGCAAATTGCAGCGATGGATCCTGTAGCTATTGATAAAGATTTTGTTCCACAATCAGTTATCGAAAAAGAAATCGAAATCGGAAGACATCAGGCAATTGCTGATGGAAAAACCGGTGATCTTGTTGAAAAAATCGCTCAAGGTAAACTTGGTAAATTCTATAAAGAAAGTACCTTGTTAAATCAGGATTTTATTAAAGAAAATAAAATGTCTGTAAAACAATATTTACAACAAGCTGACAAAGAATTAACTGTAACAGCATTTAAAAGATGCTCAATAAAACAGTAGAAAAACTATACTTACAAAAAAAAGGGAGTTCAAAATTGAACTCCCTTTTTTAGTTATTATAAACAATTAATGAGTTTGGTTGTAAAAAATATGTTTTGTATGGCATTAAAGCCCTTTTTGCTGGACCATTAAAAACACTACCAAAATGACCTTCAAAACCATCTGAAACATTAAACATTGAACCGCAACAAGGACATTTAACCATAAGACCTGAAAATTCGGGATCATCTTCTACAACACAGGTACTTTTAGCTTCGTGTGTGCAAGCGCGATCAAATGCTAAGTAATCACTGTAAGCATAACGGTAAATGATTAATCCTCCAACACCATAATTATATCCATCGACAAACTTGTATTCTCCAATATTCATATTTAGCAAATCATTGCTAATGCTTAATGTTACATTAAAATAAATATAAGGAAATGGAGCATAATCATCCTCATCGCATTTAACAAATAGGAGAATTGCTAATACAGAAATTAATATAACACGCATCTTAAACTTTTTAACCAGCCAGTTCATTCTCAATAATTTAATGTAAAAGTAATAAATGCTTTTAAAATCAAGCGAACGAATAGGACTTTTATTGCTTGAGGCAGATTAAATAGTTTGCGTTCATGATTTAGTTTCTTTCAATCCAATTAAAAATTTTTAAGCAAATGGTGTAAAAATCTTAGCTTAGAAAAAGTATAGGTCTTACCAGTTTCTATTAAGTCATAAAGTCAAAAATACACTGTTAATAATGTATACAGAGCTTAAAATTGAACTGTTGAAAATGAGTGTTAATTCAAATTAATTACTTATATTTGCAATTATAAGAAGGATTCTGCCGAGGTAGAATTCTTCTTTATTTATTTTATATACACCTGCTAAAAATTAATAGTATGGCAAAAATATCTTATGTTACAGAAGAAGGATTAGAAAGACTTAAAAA
>JAVEZW010000307.1:0-4311 GCA_034002805.1 Bacteroidales bacterium
CTAAGAAATTTATCAACGTTAAAAGATACTAAAGTTAATATTTTGATTACAGGAGCTACTGGTGCAGGTAAGTCTTCAACAATCAATGCCTTATTTAATTTTGATAAAGCTAAAGTAGGAACAGGTGGTAATCCCCCCTAAAAATAAAAGGATCTAAAAGTAGAATTTTCTCTTAAGATACAAGCAGGAGATTCTGCATGAAAACATCGAAATTTACTGACAGTCAGATCATGTCCATCTTGAAGCAGGCGGAATCTGGCACACCTGTAGCCGCCCTTTGTCGTGAACACGGCATGAGTAATGCCACGTTTTATAAATGGCGTGCCAAATATGGCGGTATGGATACCTCATTGATGGCTCGACTCAAAGAACTGGAAGCAGAAAATACCAGACTTAAAAAGATGTATGCGGAAGAACGATTAAAGGCAGAGATCATCCAGGAAGCGATGGCAAAAAAGTGGTGAGGCCATCTTGCCGACGTAAGATGGCACAACAGGCAGTTGCCCACTATGCCATTAGCATTCGTTTGGCTTGCAGCGCATTTAGTATCAGTGAAACCTGCTACCGTTATCAGGCTAAACTCAGTGATGACAATGCACTCATTGCAGAACAGCTCATTGAACTCACTGAAGAAAATACAGATTGGGGCTTTGGTCTGTGTTTCTCTTATCTACGTCATGTTGAAAATTATGTTTGGAATCACAAGCGTGTTTATCGTATTTACTGTGAATTAGCACTGAATCTGCGTATTAAGCCAAGAAGAAGACTGAAACGACATGCACCAGAACCACTGAAAGAGCCGATCCGGGCAAATCAGGTCTGGTCACTGGATTTTATGCATGATCAACTTTCCGATGGTCGCAAGTTTCGATTATTGAATGTAATTGATGATTACCGTCGAGAAGGTTTAGCCATTGAAGCAGGATTCTCATTACCGACAATCAGGGTTATTCGTACGTTGAATCAGTTGCTGGAGTGGCGAGAAAAGCCGTTAGTTATTCGGTGTGACAATGGCCCGGAGTTTATCAGTCATGAATTTGTACGCTGGGCAACTGAACAAGGTATTCGTATTGAATATATTCAACCAGGTAAGCCACAGCAGAATGCGTATATTGAACGTTATAATCGGACTATACGTTATAGCTGGCTAAGCAAGCATCTATTTGACACACTGGAAGAAGTACAAGATTATGCAACGAGTTGGCTGTGGCATTACAACCATGAAAGACCACACCAAGCAAACAAAGGAAGGCCACCTCTAATGGCTGCTTAACCTCTACTTTTAACTTCGGTTATTTATGGGAGGATTACCACTTGATCTAATGTTACTTCCATATAATCAATTTCCAAAATGTATGGTTATTTTTAAATTTACCTAAAATTAACATAATGCACCTTATACGAAATTCAAAAAATGATACTATCTTTATGATAATTAAATAAATTTGTCATAATAAACATTATGTTAAATAGAGCTTATATCCGCCATATAATTTTAAGGTTCCCAGAATTTATCACCCTGAGTTTCATAAAATTTACTAATGAATTCTTCAAAAGTATTAGCAACAATGTACCAATCTTGTCTTTGATCTATAGGTAAGACAACAAAAATAGAGCCGTAATCATCACTATTAGGATCACATCGAACTAACAATAAGTCTGAATCTCCATAGAATTCTCCAATAATTAAGTCACTTTGAAGAGCGTCATTATTACGATTACTTTTATAAATTTTTGAAGCAAAAATTACTTCCTCAATAGAATATAATTTTAAGCCCCATTGTCCGTATTCTTGATCTTTAAATAGATCTGCACCATTAGATACTGTATAAAAATCCTCTAATACTTTTGGTAAAAGTACTTGGGGTATTTGTGGGTAAATTTTGCTTTTTGGATTTAATGAACACTGTAAAGGAAAGGGACATTCCATACCTCTATGAATAGCTTTCTTAGGCTCAATCTCCCATTCATTATGTATTTTTTCTATAATTTCATGAACACTATTCATTTATTAAACTCTTAAAAATCCTTAACTTTTACTAAAATTAACATAATACGAGTTATACAAAGCGTGAGCCAATTTCCTACGCTTTTTGCTTCGTGTAACAGCCCTTATGTTAAGTATTTGCAGATATTAAGTCATTGTTTCCACAAATGAATACTGCTTGAGAGCAGTCATCTAAGCTATCCATTAAAATTTCATTCATTCTTTTTTTATGAAAACTAAGAGTGGCATTACTTCCAAATTCACTTTCTAAATCAGATGATAAAATTATAGTGCACTCATCATCCCTTAGCTGATTCCATAAGTTTTGAACTAATTTAACTAATGCGAATCCGATGTTGATTATTTCATTCATTTCATACTGTTGATTATCCACGTAATCCTCGATATGAATCTTATTACTGGAGGCTTCAAACCCTGTTAGATCTCCGTAAACATCAGCTATGGCTTCGTAATTCACCTGCTCTAACCTATCTTTGTAAAAATTAAAGACAATAGCATCCGAATCCTCATAAAAGCCTTCTAGTATCATAAGTTCTAAAATTGAGGGAAGCTGGACATCATGTCTGGATAGAAAGAATGCATCCATTTGGGAACTTTGAAGTATCACTTTTACACCTGGAATATTTTTGCTGTTATTGAAATTAGATTTTTAGTATTTCTAAAATTAACATAATACACCTTATACGCATTTTAAAAATGGAGCATAAGGCTCCATTTTTATTGAGTTTTTTAATTTTTATACCTGTGGAAATTACTCAGTATCAGTATAAGAAACCACTAAATCAATGAGTTCTTCTGATGGTGTACTACAAAACTTTGGACTGCTCCCAGTATCCTAGACACGAGATAGCCTCATTTTGAAGCTGTCTCAAATGCTTCTGGGCTCATACCATCGAGATGCGAATGACGCCTGATTCGATTGTAGAACATTTCGATATAATCAAACACATCCGCACGAGCCATTTCTCGTGTTTTATAGATTCTCTTTTTAATTCTTTCCTTCTTTAAACTGCTAAAAAAAGATTCAGCAACAGCGTTGTCCCAACAGTTTCCTCTGCGACTCATACTAGGAATTAAATTATGCTTTTGACAGAATTTCTGCCAGTCTCCACTACTGTATTGTGAGCCTTGGTCTGAGTGTATGATCACAGGTTCATCGGGTCTGCGTCGCCATACTGCCATGAGTAGTGCATCAAGAACGATATCCTTAGCAAGAGTTGGTTTCATTGACCAACCGATCACTTTTCTCGAATATAAATCAAGCACTACAGCCAGATATAACCAGCCTTGCCAAGTCCGAATATAGGTAATATCAGTTACCCAGGAAGTATTCGGAGTATTCACAACAAACTCTCTATTTAAATGGTTGGGTGGCACAATCTGAGGACGACCACGGCCATAACTTTTATGCTTCTTGTATCCTCTAACTGCTGCAATACCATTGTTTTTCATGATCTTCAGTACACGATTCGGGCCACAGCCTTCACCTAGTTCTTTAAGATCTAAAGTAATGCGACGATAACCATAAATGCCATAACTAGCATCATAAGAAGATCGGATGAGCTGTAATAACCGTTTATCTTCAATAGTTCTGCCTGATTCGGGTTCATGCAACCAAGCGTAATAACCAGCACGAGCAATCTTTAAAACCCGACACATCGTTTTAATCTTAAATTGATTACTGTACTCAAGAATAAACTGATACTTTACTCGGGCAGACTTGCAAAGTACCTTGCGGCCTTTTTTAGTATGTCCCGTTCCTCTTCAGTTTGTCTAAGCTGACTTTTAAGACGGAGGATCTCTTTCTTTGCTTCGAGCAATTCATGTTCATCAGGGTTGTTGTTGCGTAAAGGCTGTACCGCCTTTAACCATTTATAAATACTGTGTTGTGATACACCTAAACGTTCCGCTACATCAGTGACAGAATATCCTCGTTCAGTAATTAATTTTATAGCTTCATCTTTAAATTCTGGGGTATATCGTTGTCCACTCATAATGTTCTCTCCTGTGCAAAAAGAATAGACGATATTTGTCTAGGAGAGTGGTGGCAGTCCATATCTAACTAAAAGGTGTCTACAAAATCGGTGGCTATTCAATAGAAGAAAAGCTTTATAGCCTCACTCCCGAATTTATTTTATTTATAGAAGTTTTTGGAAATAATTATAAATCCTATGAGTGGTACTTCACACAATTCGAAGCAGCTAACCAAAAAGAAAATTTTAATAGAATTACAAATGACTTTAAACTTATAGCCACAGACTATGAAAACGAAATTAAGAATCAAATTATTGAAATATGTATAG
>JAVEZW010000308.1:0-4249 GCA_034002805.1 Bacteroidales bacterium
AATCCGTTCAACGAATTTTATCGGCTGGTATTCCTGTTATGGGACATTTAGGCTTAACACCTCAATCAATACATAAATTTGGAACTTATGTGGTTAGGGCAAGAGAAGAAGCTGAGGCTAAAAAACTAATCGAAGACGCTCATATACTTGAAGAAGCTGGTTGTTTCGGAATTGTTCTTGAAAAAATACCAGCCAAACTAGCAGAAAGAGTTGCCAGTGAGTTAAAAATACCTGTTATAGGTATAGGTGCTGGTCCCGGTGTTGACGGACAAGTACTTGTTTTGCACGATATGCTTGGTATAACACAAGAGTTTTCACCACGGTTTTTACGCAGATACCATAATCTTTTTGAGGAAATTAAAGGATCGGTAAAAGCATATATTAAAGATGTAAAAACCAGAGATTTTCCAAACGAAAAGGAACAGTATTAGTTAATTAATAGGTCTAGTTTTTTCCTGAATATTTAGCATAATGGAAATACTTTTCGAGGATAATCATATAATTGCTGTAAATAAAACCAATTCGGATATTGTACAGGTTGATAAAACAGGTGATTTATCGCTTGAAGATATGGTTAAGAGCTATATAAAAACAAAGTACAACAAGCCTGGTGAGGTTTTTTTAGGTGTTACTCATCGTATCGATCGTCCTGTGAGTGGAGTTGTTTTATTTGCGCGTACCTCAAAAGCGCTAACACGATTAAACGAAATGTTTCAGCGTAAGGAAATTAAAAAGGTGTATTGGGCAATCGTAAAGGAAAAACCTCCAAAAATCACAGATACATTAAATCATTTTATAGTTAGAGATCAGCAAAAGAATAAATCGTATGCATTTGATACCGAGAAGAAAGATGCCAAACCAGCTAGTCTAACATATACATTAATTGCCAGCGCTGAAAACTATCACTTACTCGAAATAGATCTACATACCGGCCGTCATCATCAGATTCGTTGTCAGCTTGCTAAAATTGGCTGCCCAATAAAGGGTGATTTAAAATATGGATTTCCGCGTTCAAACCCCGATGGCGGCATTAGTCTGCATTCACGTAAAATTGAATTTATTCATCCTGTTTCAAAAAAACTAATAACCATATTGGCAAATCCTCCTCAGGATGCATTATGGAATTACTTTAGTTCAGCCTTAGTTTAGATTTCATACACTTTTTTAAAAGGTGATAAATCAAAAAAATAGTCTAATTTTGCACCTTCAATAATAAACTTTGTTATGTTTCAATTCTTAAATAAGCCATATCCTTTCAACGATGATCTGAAGCATAACAGCAAGATTATATTTTTTATCTGTCTGGGTATTTTTGGTTTCCTTTATTTATTCCAGCCTCTCGATGTGAGCGCCATAGCAAATAGGCAAAAAGTTTTTGTAATTCTTGGGTTAGGAGTAGTTACCTTTTTATCATTGAGCTTAAACCTATTAATGTTTCCGAGTTTATTTCCTAAAATCTTTTTAAAACGTGTTTGGACTATCAAAAAAGAGATTTTATGGGATATCTGGATCTTTTCAACTATTTCTGTTGGGTATTATTTGTATTTCAAAGCTATAGGTATATTCGAGATTGATTTTTATTTAATAGTTAAATTAATTGCCATAGCAGTTGTACCGATTGCAGGATTAATAACAATCAATTATAACCGAATGCTTAGGTCGCATGTTAAATTACTAAATGGTATAAACACAAAGCTTAACGAAAACAAATCGAAGGACGAACAATTAGTGCATTTTAAATCAGATTATACTAAAGATAGTCTTTCAATAAAAGTTAACCTACTGCTATTTATTCGTGCAGCAAATAATTATATCGAAATATTCTGGAAAGAAAACGAACATATTAAAAGCCAAATGGTGCGAACAAGCCTTAAAAAAGCTGAGGATATTCTTACCGACTATAAATTTATATTTAAATGCCATCGATCGTTCTTAATAAATACAAATTTTATTGATAAAGTCGAAGGCAGTATTCAAGGCTACAAGTTGTTTGTCGATAAAATTGATTTTTCTATTCCAGTGTCTAAAAATTTTGCGTATAAGCTAAAAGAACTAATCTAGTTCGCAAAAACAAATCGTTTTTTCGCCCCTGTATAATCTTTTTTTACCCCTATTGCTGATATTTTGGCCCTTTTAGAAGGTAACAAACCCTATTTCTATTAATCAAGTTGATATGAACTTACTTTTGCCATCAGTAAATTAAAATGATGAGCAATTATGAATTCGTTAAAAATTGGTAATTTAGAAGCAAAACTGCCTATAATACAGGGCGGCATGGGAGTTGCAATTTCACTTTCAGGGTTAGCATCTGCTGTTGCAAATGCCGGAGGTATTGGAGTTATTTCTGCAGTTGCGATTGGTATGACCGAGCCTGATTACATGAAGAATTACAGAGAGGCGAACAAACGAGCTCTCCAAAAAGAAATCCAAAAGGCAAGAAGTTTAACAAATGGTATATTGGGTGTAAATATAATGGTTGCAGTTACTGATTATGAGGAGTTATTAACTGTAGCTTTGGAAGAGAAGATTGATGTTGTTATTCTTGGAGCGGGTCTTCCTCTAAAAATGCCTAAATATGTTACCGAAAGAGGATTTGAAAATATTTCAACCAAATTTATCCCTAAAGTTTCTTCAGCAAAAGCTGCCAAAGTAATTTTTTCTTTTTGGGCAAAAAACTTTAATCATATTCCTGATGCTGTTGTAGTTGAAGGACCAATGGCTGGTGGGCACCTAGGGTTTAAAAAAGAGGATTTAACACAAGAGCTTGTTCCATTGTCCGATCTGATTGAAGAAACAGTTCATGAGATTAGTTTTTTTGAAAAGGAGTTTAATAAGGAAGTGCCTGTAATTGCTGGTGGTGGTGTTTACACTGGTGAAGATATGTATAAAATAATGAAACATGGTGCTAAAGGCGTAAAGATGGGAAGTAGGTTTGTTACAACCCACGAATGCGATGCGTCAATAAAATTTAAAGAAACATATCTGAATGCAAAAGAAGAAGATATTGTAATTATTAATAGCCCAGTTGGATTACCTGGCAGAGCAATTAAAAACGAATTTATAAATCAAATCAATGCAGGTAACACAAAACCATTTAAATGTTCGTGGAAATGTCTGAAATCATGTGATTTTAGAACTGTCCCCTACTGTATAGCCCAGGCATTGTTCAATGCTGCAAGAGGGAATCTCGATGAAGGATTTGCTTTTGCTGGATCAAAAGCATTTAAGGCAAAAAAAATACAGTCAGTGCAAGAGGTTGTTTTCGATATTAAATTAGATTTTTACAGAACCAAGTATGCAGAGTATGTAAAGAGTTTTATTGCAAAAAAATGGGAGTTTGAGAAAATTAATCTTGATGGAGTGATGCCTGTATTCCCTCAAATAAAATTAGCATAAGATCCAACTTAAAATTTTAATGTTGTTTTTTTATTCCAAAAAAAATAGCTTAATTGTGGTTATCAATTTAATCAGATAAATCAAGGAAAAGGAATATGGATCATGTTGTTAAGATCGTCAGAGATCAGATTGCAAAATTCGGAGATCGTGAGGTTTTCAGATATAAAGATAAATCCACTGCAAAATATAATTCGTTAAGCTGGAATCAGGTTGGTTCCGAAATGGATGCTTTATCTAATATTCTATTATCATTTAATTATGGATTTAATGATAAGATAGGAATATTTTCAGCCAATAGATATGAGTGGGTAATAACTGATCTGGCAATTATGGCCATTCGTGGAGTTGTCGTTCCGTTATATTCAACATCATCTGAGCATCAGGTTAAATATATTGTTGATGAAACCCAGATGAGGCTTTTATTTATCGGTAATAAAGATCAATTGGACAAAGCTCCATGGTTATTCGAAAACTGCAAGTCGCTTAAGAAAATTATAGTTTTTGAATCTGGTTTAGAAATTAACGACCCCAGAGTTGTAAGTTATTCAGAGTTTTTAAAAACAGAATTCAAACCAGCCGATCTGACAGGTATTTTAAATGAAGTAAAACCCGATGAGCTAGCCACAATTATCTATACATCAGGAACAACGGGCGAACCCAAAGGGGCAATGCTTGGTCACGATAATTTTATTCAAGCCTTCAGGATAAACGAAATGCGATTGCAGATGGAACCAACAGATGTTTCATTATGCTTTTTGCCTTTAAGTCATGTTTTTGAACGCACATGGACATTGTTTCTTTTGTATAATGGCCTTGTAAATATCTTTCTCGAAAATCCGCGCGAAGTAGTTCA
>JAVEZW010000309.1:0-4234 GCA_034002805.1 Bacteroidales bacterium
CCAAACCAATTACTGACGCTCTATGCGGATCGCAAAGAATAATCTGGGCTCCCATATCAATGAGTTTATCAACAAAAAACAATCGGCTTTCAAACATTTTTTGATGAATTAAAACACTTCCTTTTGCCTGTGTTGCTACAACCAGCATAACACTTAGTAAGTCAGGGGTAAGTCCTGGCCAGGGAGCATCAGCTATAGTCATTATAGATCCATCGATAAATGTTTCTATTTCGTAATGTTTGTTTTCGGGGATATAAATATCATCGCCAACTTTCTCGAATTTTATTCCTAGTCGTCGGAACGAAGCAGGAATAATTCCCAGATTTTCGTACGATACATTTTTTATAGTTATCTCAGAACCTGTCATAGCGGCAAGTCCAATAAAACTGCCAACTTCAATCATGTCTGGCAGTATATGATGCACGCATCCTTTAAGTTCTGTAACACCTTCAATAGTTAACAGGTTGGAAGCAATTCCTGAAATTTTGGCTCCCATACTTACCAGCATTTTACATAATTGCTGTATATATGGTTCGCAGGCAGCATTGTAAATAGTAGTTGTACCTTTAGCTAATACGGCAGCCATTATGATATTTGCAGTACCTGTAACTGAAGCCTCATCGAGCAGCATAGATGCTCCTTGTAGATTCTTGCCCTTAACTTTAAATGAGTTTTCTTTATGGCTAAATTCAAACTTTGCTCCAAGTTTTTCGAATCCGATAAAGTGTGTATCAACTCTTCTTCGTCCAATTTTGTCGCCTCCGGGTTTTGGAATATATCCTTTGCCGAATCGTGCCAACAAAGGACCAATCATCATGATTGAGCCACGCAATGAGGTCGATTTATTATGATATTCCTCGGTCTTAAAATAATCGAAACTAATATCTTTAGCTGTAAACGAGTAAGTTGATTCGTTAATTTTTTCGACAATAACTCCTGTTGATTCTAGCAGATCAATGAGTTTGATTACATCCAGAATATTTGGAATATTATGAATTGTAACTTTTTCGGGAGTTAACAGGGTGGCACACAGAATCTGAAGTGCCTCGTTTTTTGCTCCCTGAGGGTAAATATCCCCTTTTAATTTTTTACCGCCTTTAATTACAAATGAACTCATAAATCAATCGTTGGTTATTATTGTTTTTTACGTGGTATAGGAGTTCTCCTGTGTTTATTTTTAGCTAAAATGTCTTTGGTTTCTGCCAGTCTTGTCTCCTGAATAGTGAGACTTATTTTTCCTTCAGAAATCTCATTCAGATCACTAAAAATCTGTTCGTCGCTTACGGCTTCTTTATTCCAGGTTAAATAGCTCTTTTTCATGTGATTAGCTAGCATCTGGATCAACACTTCCTTCTTCTCAGGATCTTCCATTTTTATGGCTTCGTTGATCAGCTTTTCGATGGTTTTTCCGTAATGTTTGTATTTGATTTTATGTCTGTTATAAGGTACAACCTCTGGTTTTTCTTTTAGTTTCTCAATAAGAGGTTTCTCGTAAGGGGTATCAATATCTAGCTTAAAATCGGCAATAATAGCTAAATGATCCCATAGTTTGTGTTTAAAATCAGCAATATCGCGTAGATGAGGATTCATATTACCCATAATTGCTATAATTGCCTGCGCCATTCGGTTCTTTTTCTCAGGATCTGTTTCGGCAATAGTCATTTCGACCATTTTTTGAATGTTTCTGCCATATTCGGGCAAAACAAGTTTCTGCCTGCTGGTGTTGTATTCCATATTTATTTCCATTTGCTGCAAAATTAATCTATTTTGATTTAGCAATCAAAGTTTTAAAAGCTTTTATACCAATTGGTTTTTGTAATACTTAATTTTAAAGGAGTATTTAATCTGAAACAATCTGTAGTTTAGCAAACTTAAGTAATAGCTGCTTTTCTCCTACTATTTCAAAATGCACTACTGCTTTTGAGTTTGGCAACGATCCTTCGATTTTAACAATCTCACCTAATCCAAATTTACTGTGCCTAACGATCATCCCTTCTTTTATTTGTGATGGATCATCGGGTACAAAATCCGCGTTTTGTTCGGGCTGCTTTTGCTGAGCCTGGCTTAGCTTTAAAAGTTTTTTACTTGCCAGTGGAGCAGGTCCTTTTGAGTCGTTTTGGCGTGGTTTAAAAAACCTCGGTTTTGATGAAAATCCAAAATCATCATCGTTATCACTAAACGATATTGGTTTTTCAAAATACGAATCTGGCAATTCGAGGTACTGTTCATCTATTTCTTTAATAAATCGGCTTGGCCTGCACGATGTTGGCGTTCCCCACTTGTATCTTTCTTTGGCATAACTTAAAATAGCCGATTGCTCAGCTCGCGTGAGGGCAACATAAAACAAGCGGCGCTCTTCTTCAAGCTCTTTTTGTGTGCTCGATGACATATTCGATGGAAAAAGCTCTTCTTCAAGACCAACGATGAATACAAATTTAAACTCCAGACCTTTAGCCGAATGAATGGTCATAATGGTTACCTTATTAAAATCATCCTCTTTGTCGTTATCCTGATTTGTAAGCAGAGCTACATTTTCCATAAATCGGTTTAGCGTTGGTAAACCTTCCTGATCTCCAAAATCGTCAACAAATTCTTTAATACCATTTAGCAATTCTTCGAGATTTTCGAATCGGGTTTGATCTTCGTGTGATTCGGCATTTTTAAACTCATTAAGTATTCCCGATTCTTTTGCAATAGTTAAAGCGGCTTCATAAGCATCGTTTTCCTGGATAAGTTGTGAGAAGCGTTTTATAAGGTTTCGGAATTGCTCCAGTTTAGTTTTGGTTCCTGCATTAAATCCAAGATTTACCTTATCAAGATTTTCGAGAATAACCCAAATACTGATATTGTTTCCTTCGGCAAACTCAGCTAACTTGGTTAAGGTGGTCTGACCTAAGCCGCGCGCCGGATAGTTAATGATTCGATCAAGCGATTCTTCATCATTATGATTTATGGCTAACCTGAAATAACCAAGTATATCTTTAATCTCCTTGCGCTGGTAAAACGAAATACTTCCATACACTTTATACGGAATGCTAAATCGTCTAAAGGCTTCCTCGAAACTCCTCGATTGAGCATTAGTTCTATACAACACAGCAAAATCATTGTATTCCAGGTTTCGTTCTGAAATGGTATCCTGAATTATTTTGGCTGTTCTAAATGCTTCGTCTTTATCAGTTTCTGTTTCCAGAACTTTTATCTTTTCGCCTATCTCTTTGGTCGAAAATACTTTTTTCGGAATCTGCTCTTTGTTTTGCTTTATAATGCTGTTTGCTGCATTTACAATCGTTTGTGTCGATCGGTAGTTTTGTTCCAGCTTATAAAGTATGTAGTTTTTATAATCGTTCTTAAAGTTGAGTATATTCTCAATTTTAGCTCCGCGAAAAGCATAAATACTCTGGGCATCATCACCAACAACACAAATATTCTGGTATTTGGCTCCCAACTTATTTACAATTAAATATTGGGCAAAATTGGTATCCTGATATTCATCAACTAAAATATACTTATACAGGTTTTGATATTTGGCAAGCACATCGGGGAAATCCCTAAACAATATATTGGTATTTAATAACAAATCATCAAAATCCATAGCATTAGCCTTCTTGCACCGATTGGCATACATGGTAAAAATATCAGTAATCCGGGCTTTGTTGTTCTTTTGGTCTTGTATTAGTATATGGTTATTGCTGCTATAAGCTTTGGCTGTTACCAGGTTGTTTTTCGCACTCGAAATCCTCCCGTAAATTTCACTCGGTTTATAAATTTTATCATCAAGATTAAGCTCTTTAATGATTTTTTTAATCATACTTTTTGAATCGATAGAATCGTAAATGGTAAAGTCGGATGTATAGCCAAGATGAGCCGATTCTATTCGTAAAATTCGCGCAAATATTGAGTGAAAAGTACCCATCCAGAGGTTTCGTGCAACATCTGGTCCAACCATTTTGGCAATACGTTGTTTCATTTCTGCTGCCGCCTTATTGGTAAAGGTTAATGCTAAAATATTATAGGCTGGTATATTATTGGCAAGTAAATGTGCAATTCTATAGGTTAATACTCTTGTTTTTCCAGAACCCGCACCGGCAATAACCAATGATGCTCCATTGTAGTTAATAACCGCTTCCAGTTGAGGTTCATTTAGTTCCTTTAAATAATCGTACACGTATTCTTCTTTTTCTGGTTTTTAATAGGTCGTAAAATTACGTTCATAAATGGTTGCAAACAAAACCTG
>JAVEZW010000310.1:0-4229 GCA_034002805.1 Bacteroidales bacterium
CACTTGAAAGACCTACAAATGCTTTTTTCTTGCTATACTTTTTTACTTTTTCGTTCACCTCTTTTACTGCTTTAAGCACTTCGTTTGTTGCAAAAGAACCTTTAACATCGACGATCTCCAACAAATCAAACTGATTTAGCTTTACCATAAAATCCGATGTTTCTGTCATAACCCGCAAAGCATCTTCTGGTTTCTTAAGATTTGTCCAATCGGTAAAATAAATCTTTTTTCCATTGTGTATAATCGGATATACTCTTTCTGCCATTTTATCCTCCTAATATTTAAGTAATTAAGTCTTTATTCGTAAATTATCGAAAATAGTTTTAATTACAGCCTATTATTTATAATAAGTCTTCAAGTTTTTTTGTCACGTTCTTTTCTATTCGACCAATTATTTCGTTTGTATCGGCCTTTATAAACTTATCACCAGTAATATTTTCGAATAATTCGATGTAACGCTCAGAAATCTGGTTAATCAATTCATCGTTCATCTCTGGAACTTTCTGTCCTTCTTTTCCCTGGAATCCATTTTCCATTAACCATTCGCGAACAAACTCTTTCGATAATTGTTTTTGCTGTTCGCCTTTTGCTTGTCTTTCGTTATATCCATCGAGGTAAAAATAACGTGATGAGTCGGGAGTATGAATTTCATCTATTAAATAGATTTTACCATCTTTCTTACCAAACTCATATTTTGTATCAACCAAAATCAAACCCATTTTAGCAGCAATCTCTGTACCTCGTTCAAAAAGAGCCAGTGTGTATTTCTCCAGATTTTCATAATCTTCTTTCGAAACTAATCCCTGCTTGATTATCTCATCTTTCGAGATATCTTCATCATGACCTTCGTGAGCTTTAGTCGTTGGTGTAATAATTGGCTTTGGAAACTTCTGATGTTCCTTCATCCCATCGGGCATTGGCATTCCACAGATCTCGCGTTTTCCTGATTTATATTCGCGCCATGCATGTCCGGTTAAATAACCACGAACAACCATTTCTACAGCAAATGGCTTTGCCATATGCCCTATAGTAACCATTGGATCGGGTGTTGCAATTTTCCAATTCGAAACAATATCCTGAGTTGCATCCAGAAACTTATCAGCAATCTGATTTAACACTTGTCCTTTGTAGGGAATTCCTTTCGGAAGAACTACATCAAATGCAGAAATCCTATCGGATACAACCATTACTAGATATTTATCGTCGATATTATAAACATCGCGAACTTTTCCAATGTATTTACTTTTTTGTTTTGGAAATTTAAAATCGGTTTTTGTTACTGCCTGTGACATAGTAAATTATGAATTATAAATTATAAATTCTGAATTATTTATTATTGATTATTGATTATTGTTCATTGATTATTGTTCATTGATTATTGTTCTGATTTTTATATGCATTTACAATATACTTTACCAAATGATGTCGGATAATATCACGCTCATCAAAATAAAGGATTGATATGCCTTTTATATCTTTTAATATACCCAATGCCTGCACCAGGCCAGAGTCTGATTTTCGGGGTAAATCGATTTGTGTAATATCGCCTGTAATAATAAATTTAGCATTTTTACCCATTCGGGTTAAGAACATTTTAAGCTGATTTACAGTTGTATTTTGAGCCTCATCAAGAATAACAAAAGCGTTATCTAAAGTTCGGCCACGCATATATGCCAGTGGAGCAATCTCTATAACACCATCCTCGATTAACTCAGCTAGTTTGCGGGGCTGAATCATATCCATCAAGGCATCATACAATGGACGTAAATAGGGATCGAGTTTTTCTTTTAAATCGCCCGGTAAAAAGCCAAGGTTTTCACCAGCTTCAACTGCGGGTCGGGTAAGAATAATCCGTTTTACTTCTTTATTTTTAAAAGCTCTTACGGCAAGAGCTATTGCTGTATATGTTTTTCCTGAACCTGCCGGCCCAATAGCAAATAACATGTCGTTGGTATTATATTCATCAACCAGACGCTGCTGGTTAACCGTTCTGGCTCTGATAGGTTTGGCATTATTACCATAAACCAACGCATCATCGGCATCTTCGCGTTGTTTTAAAAGCGATTCGCCCTCTCCTTTTAACAATGCATCGAACTCATTATCGCTTAATTGTTTAAACTTAAGAAAATATTCAATAATTAATTCGAGCTTATCTTCGAAAAGATTAATTTCATTTTCATCGCCCTGGACTTTAATTTCGTTGCCACGAGCAATAATTTTTAATTTAGGATAAAAATCTTTCAGTTTTTCTAGCCTGATGTTTTTTATTCCATACACATTTACTGGTTCAATCCCTTCGAGGTATATAACCTTTTCAATCATATTTTAATTTTAATTTGCTGGCAGATCCCACAAAACCATTTAAAAAAAAGCTTAATCATCTATATATCAAATTAAATAATTAATTTGATACTAATTTATTACGAATCGAAATTACTAAAAATATTTGTAGTGATAAACTTCTGTTTTTTAAATCACCACAATTTATGATCTGAAACATTTTTATAAACAGTTAAAAGAAATAACTTTATAACGTAAAAATCTGTTTAAAATAAAATGTCCATAATAACTCTGACAACTGATTGGAATAAAAATGATTATTATATTGGTGCTGTAAAGGGAGCCATATACAGCAGTTGTAATAATGTATCGGTTGTAGATATTTCGCATCAGGTTAAACCTTTTAATATTTTTCAGGCTGCTTTTATTTTAAAAAACTGTTATGCCAATTTTCCGGAGGGAACGGTACATCTCATCGGTGTAAAATCTGATTTTTCCGAAAATCATAAACACATGATTGTTAGGTATAATGGTCATTATTTTATCTCCACAAACAATGGTATTTTCAGCCTATTGTTCGACGAAAGTGCTATCGAAATCTATGTTATAGAAACACCGCAACCAAATTCATTTCCGGAACTAACTGTTTTTGTACCTGCAGCCAGTAAAATTCTGAATGGGGAATCACCCGAGTCAGTTGGCACAAAAACAGATATTAAAGTAAGACCTGTTCAACTGGAGGCTACAAAAGAAGAATCGGTAATTATAGGAAGCGTTCTTTATATTGACTCTTATCAGAATGTAATCACCAATATCACTATAGATTTATTTAAAGAAGTTGGTAAAGGCAGGCCATTTAAAATATACGTACAAAGTAACAGAAATGTAATTTCGAAAATAAATCAGACATACCAGGAAGCGAGCCCGGGTGAGTTACTGGCACTTTTTAACTCCATCAACTTACTCGAAATTGCTATTAACGGAGGTAATGCTGCGGAACTGCTTGGATTAGATTTAAACTCAACCGTTCGAATAAACTTTAAATAAAAATTGAAATTAGATAATTTTATGTTTTAATTATGAAAAAAGAACTTGAAGCTTTTGATCGTTTACTAACTATAATGGATGAATTAAGAGAAAAATGCCCATGGGATAAAAAGCAAACGATTGAAAGTTTACGAACACTGACCATTGAAGAAACCTATGAACTTGCCGATGCTATTATCGAAAACGACATGAGCGAGTTAAAAAAAGAGCTTGGTGATATTTTGTTACATATTGTTTTTTATGCCAAAATTGCCTCCGAAAAAAATGAGTTTACCATTACAGATGTTATTAACGGTATAAACGAAAAGCTTATTCACAGGCATCCTCATGTTTTTGGAGATATTAAGGTTAAAGATCACCGCGAGGTTGAAGAAAACTGGGAAAGCATAAAACTGAAAGAAAAAGACCGCAAGAAAACAGTGCTCTCGGGAGTTCCCGACTCACTGCCCGCATTGGTAAAAGCAAATCGTATTCAGCAAAAAGTAAGGGGTGTTGGTTTTGATTGGGATGAGAGATCGCAGATTTGGGATAAGGTTCGCGAAGAATTAGCCGAACTGCAGCACGAGGTAGATAAAAACAATCAACACAAAATGGAAGCTGAGTTTGGTGATTTTCTTTTTTCAATTATCAATGCTGCACGATTATATGATATTGACCCAGAAACAGCTCTGGAACGAACGAATAAAAAATTTATCAAACGATTTAACTACCTCGAAGGAAAAACTATTAGTAAAGGGATTTCGCTGAAAGACATGACCTTAGATGAGATGAATTTATTTTGGGAAGAAGCAAAAAAGTTCGATAGTTTATAACTTATTGAAACACTTTTACGATTGTGTGCGTTAAAAAATTAGTTTGATCAATAAATTTTTATGACAGAAAACGATGCCATAAAAGATCTT
>JAVEZW010000311.1:0-4147 GCA_034002805.1 Bacteroidales bacterium
AATGTTTTATAACCAACAAAAAAATCTTTTAACGGAAAAACCCGTTTATTTTTTCCATCATTCAATTGGATATTTGCATTTAATGCCAAGAAAAAAATCGAAAGATCAGCAATTGGTGAAGCATTCATAATATTTCCGGCAATGGTTCCCATATTTCGTATTGGTTCCGAGGAAATAAGCTTAAAATAATCTTTAATATCAGGAATTACATCATTTATAAGTTGTGAATTCATTATATCATTTGCAGTGCATGCAGAACCAATTATCCAACTATTATTAGCGACTTTTATTGATTTTAAATCTTTCCTGTCGAACAGCAAGTTAAGTTCCGATTCATAGATTTTATCTGCCTTTTGAACCATTAAATCGGTTCCTCCACCTATTATTAATCTTACATTATTAACGGGGTCAATAGATTCTTTAATCTTGGAAAGCCTTTCTGGTATAGTTAAAAAGTATCCGGGCAGATGATTTTTTTTCACAAGCCACTCTATTGGATCTTGGTTATCCTTCTGCTTATATATATTAGCTATATCGTTCGCAGCTTTTTCTATAGATTTATAACCGGTACAGCGGCAAATATTTCCACTCACAGCTACTATAAATCTGGCTTTATCTGAAATTTCCTTTGCCATTGCCTGTCCGGTAAGCGACATAACAAATCCTGGAGTACAGAAACCGCATTGGGTTGCGGCATTTTCAATCATTGCATTTTGTATTGGAGAAAGATGCTCCAGATTAATTCCTTCAATTGTTACAATATGTTTTCCATGAACATTTCCCAGTGGAGTAAGACATGAAACTATGCTTTTATAAACTACTTCATTTCCGCTAAGCTGTCCTTCGAGCACAGTGCACGCCCCACAATCGCCTTCACGGCAACCAATTTTTGTTCCTGCCAGATCAGCTTCGTAACGGATAAAATCGAGTAAGCTTTTACCTGCTGGCTCATTGGTTGTAATTAATTGATTGTTTAAAATAAAACTTATCATGGTATAAAAAATTAGAGTGCTTTATTTATCTTAAATAGATTTGACTTGTGTTTAAATGGTTTTTCTTCGATGATCTTAATACCTTTTTCAAATACGTGAACCACATCGAGATATTTGGTATTTATTAAGCAATAAACAGTTTGTCCGGTAATTAGGTTTAGCTTTTTACGAATTGGCTGCGAAATCTCAACCAATAATTCAAATCCACAATTAACCACACAATATATTCCGCTATGGTTTTCAATTATCTGGGTAATTAATCCCTGCAATTGATTGGGCATCGACAATTCATCAGAGTATTCGAGACTTAAAGCAATATCATCAGGCTTAATGCAGAGCTGTATTTTTGTACCTTTATTCGTTTCGGGTGATAAAAACCCTGATCGGTCGGTCACAACCAACTTTGATAAACTACTGGTTACCAATTCATAACTTTGATTATCCGACTTAAATCCATCCAGGTAGGCATAAATGGTATTCTGATACTTTTTAGGTCTTATTAAATCAGGTTTTTCGTTACTTTTTATCAGATTAAATACATAATCGTTAGCGGTAACTTCACCATTTTCAATTAGGATAACCTGTTGTGTAAGTTTAAAAATATCCTCCAGATGATGGCTAACAATCATCATCGGAACACGAAAATGATGATTTACTTTATGAAGGTAAGAAATAACCTGTTTACGTTTTGCACAATCAACGTTAGAGAAGGGCTCATCAAGTAATATAAGCTCAGGCTGCGATAGCAAAGCTCTGCCTATTGCCACTCTCTGACGCTCGCCACCAGATAATTTACGTGGCATTTGTTTTAAAAGTGATGTAAGATCCAGTAATTCAATTACTTCGTTATAAAGGAACTTTTGTATTTTAGTATTTCGTTTTAGGTAAGAAGCGCTATACAAAAGATTATCCTTCACAGATAGATGCGGAAATAATAAACTATCCTGAAAAACATAACCTATTTTTCGTTTTTTCGCTTCAATATTTATCCTTTTAGTACTATTATATAAAGGTGCACCATTTAAAAGTATTTCTCCACTTTCAGGAGTACTTAAGCCTGATAATAGATTCAGCAGCGTAGTTTTACCTGCACCAGATAAACCATAAATACCTGTAATAGAACAGTTTGTTTTAAAATTATAATCAAAAAACCTGTTTCCAAGCCTATATTTTACCGATCTGAATTCTATCATTGTTTTACCAGGTATTTTTTCTTTTTATTTAAGTACTCCGAAGCAATTAATGCAATTAAAGAAATTATTACCGAAAAAACCACAAGCCGGGTAACCTGAAATTCTTTGCCTGGCACCTGCATATTTGAATAAACCATTAAAGCAATAGTTTGTGTTTTTCCAAAAATATTACCGGCAAATGATATGGTAGCCCCAAATTCACCTAGTGATCGTGCAAAAGCTAAAACTGCACCGCTTAAAATTCCTGGAAATGCCATAGGCAGATAAATTCTAAAAAAAGTACTAGTTTTCGAAGCACCCAAAGAACTTGAAGCTTTTGCATAATCAGGATCGATTAACTCAAATGCAGATTTGGTATTTCTTACAGCCAGAGGTAAAGAAACAACCATAGAAGCAATCAGTAAAGCTGCAAAATTAAACGCAAGCTGAATACCAAAAACTTCATAAATCCAATGCCCTACAATTCCGTTTTTACCCAAAACAACTAATAAAAGATAACCTGTTACTACAGGAGGTGCCACCAATGGAATACTTATTACTCCTTCAACTACTATTTTGCCAAGAAAATTTTTTGTTGCCAGAATCCATCCTAACCAGATGGCTAAAGGCATTGTTAACAAGGTGCTTAATAAAGCTACTTTTAATGAAAGTATTATAACTGTTATTTCCTCGGAACTAAACATGTTAATAAATTGTTTTTAGGCCGTATTTGCTCATAATTTCTTTTGCCTCTCTGGTTTTAAGAAAATCATAGAAAAGAAGTGATTCTTTGTTGCTGCTTTTTAATAATGCAACATAAAATACAATCGGATCATACAAATTTTCAGGTATTTCGGCAATTATATTAATTTTTTCTGATTTTATTGCTTCAGAATAATAAACAATTCCCCAATCACATTCATTGAGTTCAACTAGATTTAAAACCGAAGTAACATCTTTTGTAAGTATTATTCTATCTTTAATTATGTTATACCAGCCGAGCGAGTTTAATGCTTGCTGAGCATATTTCCCAGCCGGAACATACGATGGATCACCAATGGCAATCTTGTCGGGTATTATAGATTTAATATTAAAATCGGCAGAAAAATCAAGGTTTACAACTTTGCTTTTATGACAAATGACGACTAGTTTATTTTCGGCTAATTTATCGACTAACGTATCTACCAGCAGATTTTTATCTGATAAATAATCAATCCACTCCTTATTTGCTGAAATAAATAGATCTGCCTTTGCACCATTATATATCTGTCGCGCCAAAATCCCTGATGCAGCAAAATTCTTTTCAACACGAATTGAATAAGCAGAACTAAATGAATCTGCAATTTCGGTAACTGGAATCATTGTTGCAGAAGCAGAAAAAACTGTAACAGCATTATTTCTCTCTTTATTTTTCTGAGTACATCCAGTAATAAGAATAATGCAAATAAGGATAATTGTTAAGGCTATTATTTTAGTTCTTTTCATTTAGACATTGTACTAATTATACAAATCAGTCTGGAAAATTACTAAAATTGAATTAATAAGCACCTGAATTATTCAATTGTTCCTGATAATTACAATAATTTAGGCTAAATGACCAAGAAATTATTGGTATTTATTCAGATTTTCTTAAAATATATTCTTTGTAAGAAATAAGTCACAATAAGAAAAATGCAGAAACAAAAAAGGGTTCCAATGGAACCCTTTATATTGTATTTAAACTTTTAGTTTTTTCTCAATGGATTCTATCTGGCCTTTAAACCGTTTATCGGTATCCATAAGATTGTTAACTGTTTTGCAGGCATGCAGCACTGTAGCATGATCTTTACCTCCTATTTGTGCACCGATTGATGCCAATGACGATTTGGTAAGTGTTTTGGAAAAATACATGGCTATTTGTCGTGCCTGAACGATTTCTCTCTTTCGGGTTTTTGACTGAAGTGAATCGGGTGATAAATTAAAGTAATCGCAAACCACTTTTTG
>JAVEZW010000312.1:0-4093 GCA_034002805.1 Bacteroidales bacterium
AAATTTTCATATTCATTTTCATTTTTTGTCCTACTCATTTGGCTTTTCGGTTTCGCCCCGTTTTAAAATGGTTTCTGGTCTCCATTAAGTGAGTGTTGTCGTAAACTTGCACCCAACGGCTGGGGGTTGGTAAAGTGCAGGAGATTGAAACGGTTCATTGTCCCACGCTACGAAGCTACGAAAAAGCGGGAAAGTTTCCTAATCCGCTGAAAACCTGCATTTTATTAACCCCTTGTTAGGGGCTGGCTGTTAATGTTTCTGTCAATTTTTATAATCAAATTTGCTGCAATGTCTTTCAATTCGTGCGTTGAGCAAGCTCTTTGGCTGGTTTTGGTCGTGCGTTGGTTTTTTGTGCGACCAGACAATGTGCTTGATTAGCAAGGACATTTATTTGATAAATCTTATCTGTAGATTTAGATTAAAGTATTGTTGATTTCCATTTTCATATATTGTACCGAAGCCGTGTTTTGTACTGCTTGCTGTTTCAAGTTTAGTATTGTTCAACAAGTAATTTTCAAATTCATTCCTATTATAAATGTGGTAGCATAAAATATCACCACTTTCCTTTACAACTAAATAACCACCAGTTGCATCAAGTTCACCTGTCCAAACTTTTGAAGGCATCATTCCAAGCGCAATGTCAGTCAAAAATCTTTTGATTTTGTATTCATAGTATGGGTGTCTTGCTGTAAGGTCATATTTTAGTGGGTTCTTTTTTGATATTTCACTTACTAAATCAACCATTTTTGAATATGATGAAGTATAAAAATGAAAGACTAGTTCTGATAGAATTAGGCATAATGAACTATCAATGAGAGTTAAGTTGTTACCAAATGTAGAACTCTCTGTTTTTATGAACTTTAATGACACTTTGTTTCCTTGAATTTGCACAATTCTGTCCTTAATTTTACTTCGAGTATCAATTGAATTAATTTTGTCAATTTGCACTTGACTTAATTTTTTACCCTCAAGACTGTAAATGAAATTCGTTGTTTTACCAGCATTTAAAAGAGTTGAAGCACCACCCAATTGTGATTTAATGCTAAAACCTAATTCTGGATTTGCCCCTGTTCTTAAATCGTGAATGATAACCCGAATATCACTTTTAACTGATGAACTTGCTTTTAATGAATGACTGTTGTATGAATTGATAAATGTTTCAATTTCAGGAATACTGAAAGTTGCTGATTTTGATTCTTTGATGTGTTCTAACAAATGTTGCGCTTTTTCTTTAAAAACATTTACAGGTATTTTAAAAATCTCTTGATTACCTTTAACAACAACAATGTTACTGTTGTAACTAAATTCAAATGTACCATTAGATTCATCCCTAAGTAACTTAACAATTGGGAAAATTAAGTTTTCAATTTTGTTTAGATTTTCATCACCTGCGAATAAATTCCTATCAGCAATTATTTTTAATAGAGTGTAAACTTCGCTCCACTCACCTTTATTTCCTGTCAGCATAATTTACTTGATTCCAATTGTTTTTAATATCATTTCTGCCGTTGCTTGAATAGCTGGCACAGCAACAGAATTCCCAAATTGTTTATATGCTGATGCATCAGCAACAGGAATTATAAATTCATCAGGAAAACCTTGTAATCTAGCCCATTCACGAGGTGTCATTTTCCTTATTCCTTCACGATTTACCTCTCCTCTTATTTTAGTAACTGGAACAAAATTTGTCAAGCGATGGTCGTATACAAGGTTACGTTCTCGACCCATTCCACCTACAACAATTGCATTAGCAACCCCATTGTCAGATATTATTTCAAAACCAAAACCATTTCCTTTATCTTCGTGGCGCTGCTTATGGTTCCGAAGAGTATTCAAGTATTGAGTTGATAAATAATACTTAACAGATACCTCTTTGTCCTCTTTTATTTCAGCAAACGTTTTTGCTTTGACAAATGGTTGTGGATAGTTAAATTCTCTTATATTCAGGTCTTTCCTAAAACCAACAATGTAAATTCTTTCTCTATTTTGTGGAACACCGAAATCTTTTGCATTAATAACTTTTGGTTCTGGTACGAAGTACCCTAAGTCCTCTCTTAAAACATTTAAAATTGTTGATAGAGTTTTACCTTTATCGTGATTAATTAGCCCTTTTACATTTTCAAGAAAAATTGCTTTTGGTTTTGTTCTTTTTATAATTTCTGCAACATCAAAGAATAATGTTCCCCTAGTATCTTCAAAACCACCTCTCCTGCCAGCAATTGAGAAAGCTTGGCAAGGAAAACCTGCACACAAAACATCAAATTTATCAGGGATATGTTTTTTTGTTTCTTTTTTTGTTATATCACCAAAAGGAATTTCGCCAAAATTTATTTCGTACGTTTTTTTTGCTTGTTCGTCCCATTCACTTGTGAAAACACATTTGCCATTTAGGTTTTGCATAGCCAACCTAAAACCTCCAATACCTGCAAACAAGTCAATAAATGTAAACTTGATAGTTTCTTTATGTGGGAAAGGAACAGTTTTATTACTTTGTTTCATTTTTAATTTTTTCAACTATTTCATTTAAAACACTATCTGAATAAAGATAGAAATTTGACACTTTCTTTGAATTAGAAGTTAAGTCAACTTCCAAAGTTAATTCATTTGCGTTAGAATAATCGTGTCTGTTATATTTTTTTATCTTAAAGGACTTGGCTCTTTTTGTTTTGACAAAAAGACTAATATGAAATTCCTTTTCATTGTATTTCAACATTAAATCTATACCATCAAAATAGTCTTGATGCAAAGAATACTTTACATCATCAAATAATTTTGATTCTTTGCATTTTAAGTAAAAATGGAAATCTCTAATTAAAGAAGGGTATGTTCTTAACAATCTACCCTCTAATGCATCGTTTTCTATTATGTAAGTATTTCCTTGATAGTTGCAAGAATAAGTTTTTTTATCATTATTTTTTGTTAAATAGTTCTTTTTGTAATATTCGATAATTTCAATTTCACTTGGAATTCTTAGCAGTTCAAAAACTAACTTGTAAAAAGCAAGGATAAATGGGGGAAGTTTCATATTTTCAACTTCCTCAGTAATAACTCTATTTTGCCCAGAATAGACTTCATTTTTAAGTTGATTTTCAAGTTCTAAAGATGTAATGTTAATTTTTTTAAGTATAAATGACTTATCACCTTGAAATCGAATATCTATAATGTTATCTGGGAAAATATTTAATTCGCTCATAATCTATTATTTAACTTTTTAACCAGTTAAACCAAATGCCTTGGTCAATTAAAGGTATATTATTTATTTTACAAATGTTCATTGTGTGCCCTGTTCCTCCTTGCATTGGATTTTTCAGGTCGTCATAAAATATTGCAAAGGACGAGGGATTTATATTCTTACATCCAATAACTTTAATAGTGTCTCTTATAATGTATGCAGCTTTAATTGAATACATATCTCTTTTACCAGAAATATATGCATCAATAAGTTTTACCATTTTTTTATTTTTCTTTGAATTAATAATAACTTCATTTTCGGATGAAACTAAAATGTCATCAAGTGAATGTATTTTACAATTAAAACTTTGCTTACTCCTGTGTTTATTGTATGGTACAACTAATTCTAACCGAGATTTATTAACAGAACAAACACCTTCGGAAAAAAAATAATCTGACCCGCTCGAATTTCCACTTCTAAATATTATTTCATTTGTTTCATTTGCTAATAGTCTCCCCAAATTAAATAGTTTTTCTTTATCATTTTCTAATACTTCTCGTTTGCCTTCAAGAAGAACAATTGTGCTTTTACTGTCAAAATTTTTTATAAATGATTCAAGGTTCATCATTTGTAGAATAAAGTGGGCTGGAAATTTAGGCTCTTTTGGCTGCGAAGCGGACGCTCGTGCGTAGGGGCAGCCAAATGTGCCTGAATGTGGGCGGGTTTTTCTTTCTTTTTCTTGTCTTTACGCAGCAAATTTACCATTGTCGTTGTCGTTTTTTCAGCTTGCCCCTAACGGCTGGGGGTGTGGCGAGTGCGGGAGCGCGAGTTTCGATTTCGTCGCCCGACGAAATCGCCCCAAACGGGCGATGCAACTCCGAGTTTACGTAATCAGCCCGCATTGGCTACACCCCTTGTTGT
>JAVEZW010000313.1:0-4089 GCA_034002805.1 Bacteroidales bacterium
TCATTAAAGATCTTGATTTAAAAGTAACTGAAGAAGAAATCCTTGGCTTAGCCAAAGAGGTTACTGCTGCTCAGTTTATGCAATATGGATTAAACAATTTACCAGACGAACATCTGGAAAACTATGCAAAAGAAATCCTGAAAAAAGATAGCGAAAAACGAAAATTATACGAGAAAAAATTCGAAGATAAAATCGTTGCTCATATTAAAGAATCTGTAAAACTAGACGAAAAAGAAGTTACTACAGAAGAATTTCAGAAACTCTGGACTGAACAAAAGAGCAAATAATTTCGTCATTTATCAAATTTAACTAACTTTATAAACACTAAATTTAACCAGTTAGATATGAAGTCAAAAGACGAATTTAAAAAATACGCAACCAAACATATTGGTTTAAGCAGCTTATCATTAGACAGATACTCCTCAATGTATAATAGTTATATTTCACCTACTATCATTGAAGAGCGTCAGTTAAACGTAGCACAGATGGATGTTTTCTCAAGATTAATGATGGATAGAATTATTTTTCTTGGTGTTCCGATTGATGATGATGTTGCAAATATTATTCAGGCCCAAATGCTTTTCCTCGAATCTGTTGATCCTGCAAAAGATATTCAGATTTATATGAATACACCGGGTGGTGGAGTGCATGCAGGCCTTGGAATATATGATACCATGCAATACATTAGTCCTGACATTGCAACTATTTGTACAGGTATGGCTGCATCTATGGGAGCTGTATTATTAACTGCCGGAACTAAAGGCAAACGATCAGCATTAACTCATTCGCGCGTAATGATTCACCAACCAATGGGTGGAGCACAAGGACAAGCCATTGATATTGAAATTACAACCCGCGAGATTGTTAAACTTCGTAAAGAATTATACGAAATCATTGCAGCTCATACCGGAAATCCCTTTAAAAAGATTGAAAAAGACTCTGACCGTGACTATTGGATGACAGCAAATGAAGCCAAAGAGTATGGTATGATTGATGAAGTTTTAGTACGAAACGGTAAGAAAAAATAGAACTAAGCACCAAGAATTGAAAACTGCATTTACCCAAATGCAGTTTTTTTTTATTTATTTATAGCTTACCTTTGCGTCGTATTTTCAAGATATTATTACGATGGATAAATGTTCGTTTTGCGGGAGAGATAAAAAGGAAACCAACCTATTAATTGCTGGTATGTCAGCACATATTTGTGATCGATGCATTGATCAGGCACACGAAATTGTGGTTGAAGAACTTCGTAAGAAAGGTGATTTTGATGTTTCAAAAATTAAACTAAGTAAGCCTGCCGAGATAAAAAGCTTTCTCGATTTGTACGTTATTGGACAGGAAGATGCAAAACGATACCTTTCGGTTGCTGTTTACAATCACTACAAACGATTAATGCAGACAAATCACAAAGACGAGGAAGAAGTTGAGATTGAAAAATCAAATATCATCCTTGTTGGAGAAACCGGAACAGGTAAAACTCTTTTAGCGCGAACTATAGCTAAAATGTTGCATGTACCATTTACCATTGTTGATGCAACAGTTTTAACAGAAGCGGGTTATGTTGGTGAAGATATTGAAAGTATATTAACTCGTTTACTTCAGGTGGCAGATTATAATACTGAGGCTGCCGAAAAAGGAATTGTTTTTATTGATGAAATTGATAAGATTGCCCGCAAAGGAGATAATCCATCTATTACACGCGATGTTTCGGGCGAGGGCGTGCAACAAGGATTATTAAAGTTGCTCGAAGGTTCTGTTGTAAATGTTCCACCACAAGGCGGAAGAAAACATCCCGACCAAAAAATGATTCCGGTAAATACTAAAAACATTTTATTTATCTGTGGCGGTGCTTTTGATGGAATTGAACGTAAAATTGGAAATAGGTTAAATACCCAAGTAGTAGGTTATTCTGCCAGTCGTGAAAAAGATAAAATTGATCGTGAAAATTTGTTACAATATATCGCGCCACAAGATCTAAAATCGTTTGGATTAATTCCTGAAATAATTGGTCGTTTACCTGTGTTAACCTATCTTAATCCTTTAGATAGAGAGGCATTACGACGAATACTTACCGAACCCAAAAATGCTATTATTAAGCAGTACGAGAAACTGTTTAAAATGGATGGTGTAAAATTAAGTTTCGAAAAAGAAGTATTCGAATTTATTGTTGATAAAGCCATTGAATTTAAACTTGGCGCACGTGGTTTAAGAGCTATTTGCGAAGCAATAATGATTGATGTGATGTTTGATATTCCATCAACAGATGAAAAGAATGTAAAAATTACACTTCAGTATGCCAAAGAAAAACTTGCTAAAGCAAATATCCAACGACTAAAAGCGGCATAGTAAAATTTTACGCTCTAAACACTAAGACATTATTTTAGAAATTACCTGGGTCTTTGGAAACTGTTCGAGGATAGTTTTTACCGTTACCGTTATTGGAACAGCAAGAATTAATCCCGGAATACCCCACAGAAATCCCCAAAACATAAGCATAACTAAAATTGTTATTGTATTAATTGAAAATGCCTTACCCATAAAAATAGGTTCTAAAATACTTCCGAATAATACCTGAATGCCTATAAGTAGAAAGATGAACACAACAATAGTTCCAGTATGATCAATCTGTGCGAAAGAAAAAATAGAAAGAGCTGCTGTAACAAAGATTGATCCGAACATCTGAATAAAATTCAGTCCGAAAGCAAGCAATCCCCAAAACACAGGAAATTTTATATCAAAAAAGTAACAAGCAATGCTAAAAGATAATCCAGTGGCGATACTTATAAGAAACTTAACAATTAAAAACTTAACTATACTCTTTTCAATAATCATAAATGTTCTGATGGAAGTTAGCCTCTTTTCGAACAATGTGTTCTCCATAAGTTTTTGAACATTGATGGATCCTGCCAGCAGTAAAACAATAAAGAACAACGCCATTAGAATCATTCCCAGTGTTTTCTGAAGAAAACCTAAAATCACTCCCAAGTTTTTATAAATATTCTCGGCCAGCTCATCGCTATTCAATAGTAAACTTACGGTGTTTTGTCCGGCAATGTACTCTATTCCAAGCCCTTTAATAATTGGTATTAGCATTTCATTTACATTGCCAATTATCTCTTGCCAATAAGTTTTATCAATACTTAATATTTCTTTACTGCTCTTCATTACAAGACTAACGCTGCCAAACACCAATAATAGCAGAAATAAAGTAACGAAAGTCATTGTAGCCCACTTAGGTATATTTAATTTAAATGTCCAGCGTATAAAAGGCATAAAAAGCAACGAAATTAAAAGCGCTGAAACCAGCGGTACAAATATGAATGATAATAATTTTAATATATAAAAAACCACAGGAACAACTAAAATTATCAATAATTTGTTCGTTAATGCCGTTTGATTTATTTCTTTCATTTGCTCTTTAATTATTTATTTTTTCAAAATTAATCTCATTTTATAGTAATTAACAAAAATATCCTATGTTGTTTTAAACAAGACAATTTTTGAACCCTAATGGTTGGTGAAGGTAAACATAAAAACTAAGGAAATGATTGAAATACTGGTTTGAAAAATATTAACGAAATATCTTCAATAATAAGGAAAAGGTATGTCAAGAAAGATTTTATTTCCTTCTTTCTAATATTATAACAGAAAATGGGTATTTGTTTCTTTCATCAGGTTCAAAATACTGCTGACTTAATTCAGTCCACTCGTTCATATTGATTTCAGGATAAAATGTATCTCCTTCAAATGATTGATGAACTTTTGTTAAATATATTCTGTCGACAATTGGCATGGCCTGTTTATATATCTCGCCACCACCGATTATAAATACCTCTGATTCATTTTTAGCAAAATCTAAAGCTTCTTTTAGCGAATGAACTATTTTACACCCTTCAGCCTTGTAATTTTTATCTTTTGTTATAATAACATTCGTTCTATTTGGCAAAGGTCTTCCGTTCGATTCAAATGTTTTTCTGCCCATGATAATAAAATGGCCAGTTGTGGTTTCTTTAAAATGCTTTAGGTCTTTTGGCAAATGCCAGATTAACTTATTATCTTTCCCTATTACATTATTCTCAGCTACTG
>JAVEZW010000314.1:0-4087 GCA_034002805.1 Bacteroidales bacterium
TTAAATCGGCACTATAAATTCCAAGGTTTAATGCCTGGGCTTTATCCATAAAGTACTTATCAACATTATTTATTGGATTAGTAAGTCCGAGAATATAACTTGCTTCAATCTTATTGATCATATTAATAACCTCGAACGATGTTGGCAATGGATAAACAACATCGCGAACAGTTTTTTCAATTTCTGCCTTGTTTAACTTATCTGCTGAGCTATCAATTGGTTCGCCCTTTTTACCGCCGCAGTTAGTAAATGTTACCAATGCAATTACCGCTATTGCTACTAAACTGGTTATTTTCAAGTAGTTTTTTAGTGTTTTCATGTATGTTATTGTTTTTCTGTTAGTCTTTTTTTGATGCAATTTCAAGGGCGTAAGTTACTGTTTTTTTACAAAAAAGTCATTTAATGAGTAAATATTTTTCGATATCTGAACCCCCAAAGCTCTATTCTTTTCTCAATGTAGGCAAGCAAAATTGTACTAAAAAATGTTAACGAACCATAAATAACAGAAACCATGGCCATATCATAATTGTTCAATAGTGTTTGAGCTACATAAATACCTACAATGCTGTTTTTTAATCCAACCTCAATGCTTATGGTGATGTTGTTTTTACCTCCCAGGCGCATTCCCCTCGAAATTAGGTAAACAACACTCATCGATATAAAATTGAGAGCAATGGCCCATGGAATAAGAAACAGGTATTCGCTTATGTGGGTGTTTTTTTCGCCTTTGTCGAAGAAAATAATTACAATAAATACAGCTAAAAGTATTACAGGCAATACTATTTTTAATGGTCTTTCAGATTTTTGCGCAAAATTGTAAAAACGGGAACGTATTAACATACCGATCAGGATTGGCAGAATTATAGTCAATAAAATATTAAAAAAAGTATCGATAAATGAAAGGTGAATATCCCGCTCAACACCAATAAAAAATGATAACCCCAGGTTCACGGTTATGGGTAATGTAATCAGTATAATCAGGCTGTTAATAGCAGTAAGCGAAACCGATAAAGCCAGATTACCATGCAGAATATGCGTTATTAAGTTAGTTGCTGATCCTCCGGCGCATGCTGTAATGATTACAAAGCCTACCTTAAAAACCGGATCGAGATGCGAAAAACCAACTAAAAAAAAGGTAATTAATGGTAAAATAATTGCCTGACAAATAATTCCGGTTAAAATAGCTTTAGGATATTTAAAGATGTTCACAAAATCTCTTTTTTCGAGAGACAAACCCATTCCCATCATTATAATAATGAGCGATAAGGGTAAGAGATATGTTGAAAAGAAAGATTGCATCGATACTAATTTACTGAACTTCGTGAGAATAAAAAAGAATTTTGTTTTTGATTGTTTTATATAGTTGATCCTATGTCAGATGTATATAAATAAAAAAGGATTCACATTTCTGTAAATCCTTTTTTATTTTATCAAAAACAGGTTAGCATTGGTTTCGGGCACATGGACTATTGGTAATAAAAAATCCAAAAAATGCACCAAAGAATGCATTTGTAATAAGGTCTTTTGAATTCAAGGTACTTAGTTGCATTCCTCCGGCTATATAGGTAAATACAATTCCTAAAACGGCTCCAATAAGAATATAAATTACTGATTTTCTAAATTGCTTTGAGCTAAATAATCTTTTTAACCGATTACCTTCGGGTGTTATTTCTAATTGTTTAAATTCCATAATCTAACTATATAAATATATGCAAATATAAATAATAAAAATAATATATTAAAAATTGTAGAAAAGACATTTTCGGCTACACATCCGGCAACACCAAAAAAAGAACCCTTGTAGTTGTTTAGTCTACAAGGGTTTGCTTTTTTTGCCAGTGGGCCCACCTGGGCTCGAACCAGGGACCACCTGATTATGAGTCAGGTGCTCTAACCAGCTGAGCTATAGGCCCAGTAAATTTTATTGTATATTAAATCAATAAAATTCGGATTGCAATATTAACGATTTGTTATTAATTACACAATAATTTCAATCAGAATTCTGGTAAAAAAATAAATCAATTTGTTTCAACCTTCTCCAACGCTTTCAAAATTAACCCAATTACATTGTGAACATTCTTATTAAAAATCTCAATTATTTCTTTCCAGCTAACGGGTTCTTCATCTGTTTTCCAGCAATCATAATCGGTGCTCATGGCAATTGCTGCATATGGAATTTCTAACTCATTTGCCAGTATTACTTCCGGTGCAGTTGACATGTTTATTACATCAGCTCCCCACAATCGGAACATATTCGATTCGGCTCTTGTCGAAAATCGAGGACCTTCGATTGTAACCACCGTGCCTTTTTTATGATACCTGAGTTTTAGTTCTTCGGCAGATTTAATTAGAATTTTTCTAAGTTTTTCATTAAACGGATCGGCCATTACAGTATGTTTCATTTCGCCAGGTTCAAACGTATCAAAAAAACTTGTAACTCGGTGTTTTGTAAAATCAATAAACTGATTGAGAATAACTATGTCGCCACGACTTATTTCTTGGCGTAAACTACCACAAGCCGTTGTTGCCAGAATAAAATCACATCCATATTCTTTTAAAGCCCAAATATTGGCCCTATTATTTACTTGTGTTGGTGGAATGGTATGTTTTTTTCCATGTCGCGAAAGAATGACAACCTCTACGTTTCCTATTTTTCCAACAGTTAAATCTGAACTTGTTTCGCCATACGGAGTAACAATCTTTTTTGTTTGGGGTGATTTTAAAATATCAGGATTCTCAAGTCCCGATCCTCCAATAATTCCAACTTTTATCATGTTATAATGTGTTGTATAGTTTTATAATTCTATTTGTGGCCTCTCCGAGGTTTGTCCCAAAGCTCACAATGCCTTCTTCGTGCCCACCCATAATGATAATTCCCTCAGAAACATGTGCCAGTTTTTTAATTTCACTCGCCATTTCAATTGTTCCATATTCAGCATTTTTAGGAGTTATAGGTAGATTATTTAAATAGTTCTCCCATAATTTTTTATGATGAACATGTACAACTGCATTTATGTTGTGGGTTGATTTGTAAAGAGCGGCATGGCTCATCGACTCTGATGATGCTGCAATTTGCCCTTCGCAAATGACAGTGTTTTTCTCAATATCAAATCCGGTAACAAGAGAAAAGTGTTCTTTAGTAAGCTTTCTTAATTGACCTGTAGCTGATCCTGAGATGATGAATTGATCGTTGTTTCCAAATCGGATACTTACATTTCCAAAACCTATTCCATCAGGATACATACCGATAAGTCCAAGATCAAAGAGCCTAGTTCTAAAATCGTTTAATTCAGAAAGTAAATACTCTGGAAAATCAACTGATTTTTTGTCCCACTGCAGATCAAACTTTATATAACCTTCGTTGTGCATTATTCCTTCAATTTTGCCAATTCATTTTTTGTTGCTTTGCATACTCCTTTTTCAGTAATTAGAGCTGTAACATATTTAGCAGGAGTAATATCAAATCCAAAATTTAGGGCAGAGCTATTTTCCGGCACAACTAACACCTGACTTATTTTCTTACCATCCCATCCTTCAACAAACCGAACTTCGTTCTCATCCCGTTTTTCAATTGGAATTTGTGTTACTCCATTTTCAATATCCCAATCTATGGTTGACAACGGAAGTGCTACATAGAACGGAATGTTGTTATCGTGTGCTGCAAGCGCTTTGAGATACGTTCCGATTTTATTTGCCACATCACCATTCGACGAAGTTCTGTCGCTGCCAACAATAACCATATCAACCATTCCTTTTTGCATAAGCAAACCGCCTGTATTATCAGCAATTACAGTATGCGGAATTCCTTCCTGACCAAGCTCGAAAGCCGTAAGCCGTGATCCCTGATTGCGTGGTCGGGTTTCATCAACCCAAACATGGATTTTTATTCCTTTTTGATGTGCCAAATATATCGGTGCTGTTGCTGTTCCATAATCTATACAAGCCAGCCAGCCTGCATTACAATGGGTTAAGATGTTAACTACTTCACCCTTTTTTTCTTTACTTAATTTTTCTATTAAAGGCAATCCGTATTCACCAATCTTCTGACAATTTTCTATTTCTTTATTTCTGAGTTTATTCGCGGTTT
>JAVEZW010000315.1:0-4071 GCA_034002805.1 Bacteroidales bacterium
TGCTTGCGGCTCTGGCTCTTTATTATTGCAAGCTAAAAAACATTTCGATCATCATATCATTGAAGAGGGTTTTTATGGTCAGGAGGTGAACCATACCACCTATAACCTGGCGCGTATGAACATGTTTCTGCACAATGTGAATTACGATAAGTTCGATATTGCCCTCGGCGATACCCTACGTGATCCTCGCTTTGGGGATGAGAAACCGTTCGATGCGATCGTCTCAAATCCTCCGTACTCTATCAAATGGATCGGCGATGATGACCCAACACTCATCAACGACGACCGTTTTGCCCCTGCCGGTGTGCTGGCACCCAAATCCAAGGCCGATTTTGCGTTTGTATTGCATGCATTAAGTTATTTGTCCAGTAAAGGGAGAGCCGCTATTGTGTGTTTTCCCGGAATCTTCTATAGAGGTGGTGCGGAGCAGAAGATTAGAAAGTATTTGGTAGATCATAACTATATCGAGACCGTGATCTCTTTGGCGCCCAATCTGTTTTTCGGCACTTCAATAGCGGTGAATATTTTGGTACTCTCTAAAAACAAAATCCATAACACCACTCAGTTTATCGATGCCAGTGGGGAACAGTTTTTCAAGAAAGAGACCAACAACAATGTGCTTACTGATCAACATATTGAAAAGATTCTGAATATGTTCGACACCAAAGCGGATGTGGATCATGTAGCCAAAACCATCGATAATGACAAAATTGCCGACAACGACTACAACCTCTCTGTCAGCTCTTATGTGGAAGCTAAAGATAATCGGGAGCAGGTTGATATTACTCAGTTGAATGAAGAGATCGCTGCAACCGTTGTAAAGATTAACAAACTACGCGCTGAGATTGATGTTATTGTAAAGGAGATTGAAGGATAATTTATGAGTATTGAGAAAAAAAATAAAGATGAACAATTGCTGTTTGAATCAATAAAACAGTTGATACAGAATTCTTGTCAGAAAGCTGCTGTTTATTTGAATCAGGCAACCAATCATTTATATTGGTCAATTGGAAATTATATAGTGAAAGAATTAGATCACGAAGTGTATTCCGGATACGGTAAACAGATTATTGCGACACTGTCGCAACAATTAACGAATACTTTTGGAAAAGGGTATAGTTATTCTGCCTTAACACGCATGATAAAAATTGCCGATAATTATCCGCAAGAAATGTTTGCGACACTGTCGCAAACATTATCATGGAGTCATTTTATTGAATTGGTTACAATTGAAGATCAAACAAAACGTTTTTTTTACCAGCAAATGTGTGTATTAGAAAACTGGAGTGTAAGGACTTTGAGAAGTAAACAAGACGAAATGCTTTTCGAAAGAACAGCAATCGCTAAACAACCACAACAAGTAATCGTAAGTTCATTAGAAGAAGTAAATCAAAAAATATCGCCTGATTTAGTTTTTAAAAATACTTATATTCTTGACTTTCTTGGATTGAATAACGCTTATTCTGAGAAAGATTTAGAAAATGCTATTGTATTGCAATTAGAAAAATTTATTTTAGAATTGGGACAAGGATTTGCTTTTTTAGAACGTCAGAAAAGAATTACTATTGATAGTACCGATTATTATCTTGATTTATTATTTTATCATCGTAAACTTAATCGATTGATCGCAATAGATTTGAAATTAGGAAAGTTTAAACCAGCTTATAAAGCACAAATGGAATTGTATTTAAAATATTTACAAAAGTATGATCATCAAGAATACGAACAGGCTCCTATTGGTTTATTGCTTTGTAGCGAAGGTAATACAGAACATATTGAGCTTTTGCTATTGGGAGACGAAAATATTAAAGTAGCCCAATACTTAACAAAACTTCCGGATAAACAATGGTTTGCCGACAAATTACATAAAGCAATGGCTTTGGTACAAGAACAAGGTTTAACCTACAGAAAAACGAACGATGAACACTAAATTAAATTATTTAAATAATCTCCTTAAAGGGATCGAAGTGGAGTGGAAAATGCTTAATGATATTATAATATCAATTAAAACAGGCCTAAATCCTCGTCAAAACTTTAAATTAAACACTTCGGATGCTACAAATTATTATATAACAGTTAAAGAAATAACTACTGGAAAAATAAAGTTTAGTGATAAAACAGACAAAATAAATGATGAAGCTGTAAATACAATTCAAAATCGTTCAAATCTTGCAATAAACGATATTTTATTTTCTGGGATTGGAACAATTGGTAAAGTTGCAATCGTTGATTTACCTATTCATAACTGGAATTGTTCAGAAAGTGTATTCTTAATCAAACCTAACACTAAAAAAATTGAACCAAAGTTTTTAATGTATTTTCTTGGTTCAGATGAATGTATTAAACAGTATGAAGGGTCAGCTGTTGGAAGCACTTTAAAAGGTGTAAGAATGGAAACATTGAGAAATCTATCAATCCCCATACCACCACTTCCCGTTCAAAAAGAGATCGTCCGTATTCTCGACACCTTTACAGAGCTTACAGCGGAGCTTACAGCGGAGCTTACAGCGGAGCTTACAGCGCGTAAAAAACAGTATAACTTCTATCGGGAGCAATTGCTGAACTTCGATTTAACCACGAAAGGCACGAAAGACACGAAAGATGTGGTGTGGAAAACGCTGGGGGAGATTGGAAAGTTTACATATGGTTATGCAGCAAAAGCAAAAGATTTAGGTGATGTTAGATTTGTTAGAATTACAGATATTAATGTTGATGGCAAATTAATACCAACTGATATAAAATTTGTTGATCTTTCAAAAGAAAGTGAAAAGTATATTTTGAAAAAAAATGACCTACTAATGGCACGTACAGGTGCTACATATGGTAAAACGATGATATTTGAAGAAGATTATCAAGCAATATTTGCTGGTTTCTTAATCAAGTTAAGTTTTGATAAAAACATAGTAAATCCTAAGTATTATTGGCACTTTGCCCAAAGCAATTTCTTTTGGTCTCAGGCTAACAAATTGGTCTCAGGTGGTGGACAACCTCAATTTAATGCAAATGCACTTAAAGAAGTTAAAATTCCTTTACCGTATCCAAACAATCCAGAAAAGTCTATTACAGAACAATTAAGGGTTGTTGAATTATTAGACAAATTAGATACTCTCAGTACATCTATTACTGAAGGTTTGCCAAAAGAAATTGAGTTAAGAAAAACCCAGTACGAGTACTACCGAGATCGTTTACTTACTTTTTAACCACGAAAGGCACGAAAGACACGAAAAAATGTAATCACGAAAAAAATATTATAACGAAAAAAATTTTTTATCACAAAAAAAATAATTCTAACACAATAAATTAAAATAAAAAATGATTGATAAAATAATTTATAAAGAAGAATCTTATGCCATTCAAGGTGCCATTTTTGAAGTGTACCGAGAGATGGGGTGCGGTTTTCTGGAAGCAGTTTACCAGGAATGCCTTGAAAAAGAATTGCTTTCGCGAAATATTCCTTTTGTCGCTCAGACTGAATTGCATTTATCCTATAAAGGTGAACCATTACAACAAAAATATAAACCGGATCTTATTTGTTTTGACAAAATAATTATTGAACTTAAAGCTGTTAAACAAATTGCTCCTGAACATGAAGCTCAAATTATAAACTACTTAAAAGCAACAAATATAAAATTAGGACTGCTGGTTAATTTTGGTGCATATCCTAAAGTGTCTATTTCAAGATTTGCTTTATAATTTTTTCGTGTTTTTCGTGCCTTTCGTGGTTAAAAATAATAAATATGACAACATACAACCCAATAACAGAAACAAACAATTTCATAGTTCTTGAAAAATATATCAAGTATAACGAAATGCATGAGGCTTCTAACGCTTATCAATCGGAAGCTTCACTGGAGCGGGAATTTATTCAGGATCTGATCTATCAGGGATACGAAAATCCGGTGACCTTGAATACACTGGAAGCGATGTTGGCGAATGTGAGAGTGCAACTGCAGTCGCTGAATAATGTGGTGTTTTCGGATGCGGAGTGGTCGCGGTTTGTGGAGGAGTATCTGGATAAACCGGGGGATAATCTGGTGGAGAAAACCAGAAAAATCCACGATAACTATATCT
>JAVEZW010000316.1:0-4048 GCA_034002805.1 Bacteroidales bacterium
AGTATTCCCATCCGGTGCTATTTTAAACGGAGCGCCAGCCGGTATTACTTTCCCCTGAATATAGTATGAAGGAAGATAAACAATATTACCTGAAAGCTTTGTAAATTTCACTTCATTATGCAAAATCTTCCCCCAGCTTACCGGCACCCAGTCAATGTTATTAAACACACATATATAAGCATACCGGTTGCCTTTGGTGTTTCCCCTCTCCAGACTCATAATGATTTCATGGTTATTATGATATTCTTCCGAAACATTTATCATAAACTGATCCCCGAAAAAGGGTGGCACTTCAATATTTTTCCTCTTTTTAAGTGCAAGACTTTGAGTTTGTCTTGCATATGTTTTTCGATAAATGACAGAGGGTTTCTTATAGTCAAAAAGATGCTTCACTCCCGGATTACTGTTCACTCCCATAAAAACTTCATTCCTGCCATTTTTATCAAGAACAACGTTCCACTCATGACCCAGGCTACGGTTGCCCCACTGAGGTGTAAAATCAGATGCTACCGGAATGCCCAGCGCCCGCATGATATAAATTGTTAATCCAACCATTTCATGACAACTTCCTTTACGGTTTTCCAGCAAGTCGTTGACCGTGAAATCGGGGAAAGATGATAGTTCTGAAGTTTGCAGCCATCCGTTCCTGATCAGTTCATCGTTAACTGCCGAACATGCAGCGACTGATGTACAGGTTGGAGAGAGAACCTTATCAAGAAGATGTTCGTATTGCCTGAAGATCATAGCGCGGTCATACTCAGGTCTCTCGTTTCCAACACGGTAAGGCAGAATATATTCACAAAACTGTTCAAACGAAATATCTTTCCCCCACGGTTGTTCCTGCCACACTTTGAAGGCCATGTCGATATTATTTATAAGAAATTCAGCCTTTAACTCTTTCAAATCCTCCTTTATCTCGAGACGGGAAACGGACATCGGTCCGTAAATGCCTGAAATTGAATCCAGGATAATTTTGTTACGACCCTGATCAGCGCTTATAAGTTTTACATATTGACTATAAGCATCCAGAAGTTCACCTTCGTAATAAAATTTACCCGGCATGTTACCTATCAGGAAATATGCAGCCCCGAGTTTCATGCTGTCGGCAGGATCGCGGCTGTAATACCCAATCACCTTTTCAAGCTCGCGGCGGTTTCCCCCGGCAGCGTTAAGGGCAATACGAACTGGTTCTGGCAGCTTTGAGCAGGAGCAAAGGATGATAATCAGATGGATAAATAAAAGACATCTGTTCATGTTTTATCTGATTTGTTGATAAGGATGAACTTACTTTTAGGGAACTTAAACTTGATAAATAAATTACTTTTAATTCTTTCTTAAGCCAGTTAAACCAAAAGAGATAAACGGTTGGCAATAACTGAAACACCAAGTTTGTAATTCAATAAAAGCTTTTTTTGAAAAATCTCTCGGTAATTTTTTTAAAATATTGCTGAGTTAGAAGTGAATCGCCTGTAACTGGTATAAACAGAAGCTTTAAGGTGTAACTATTATCAAGAATAAAATAATAGGGAATACTTTTATCTATTTCAGTCAATTCGATATTTCGCGAATTGAAAACCTGTAAGTCGATTTGATTCATTCTAATAAACTGATATAGTTCTCTTTCTGTATTATAATCTGTTAAAATTGTGATGTTTCCGGGACCAATGTCTTTTGCAGCTTTTTTTAATAGTGATATTTGTTCGTCAACACATACATTGCAATTGAGGGCTGAATATTTAAAGATGAGAATTGGTCCTTTTTCGGAAAGTTGTAATAAATTTATTCGGTTGCTCTTTTCATCAAACAAAACATGATTGCCATCAATTTTAAGTGATTGATAATGGTACGTTATTGAATAATTCAATAACCATGAATTATGCCGGGAATTTAGCTGATCAATTGAATCATTAAGTGATCTCAGAATTAACATAGAATTTTCAAGATCTTCTCTTTCTTTGCGTATGCCAAACAACAAGAAAACATTTAAACAAAATATAAAACCTAAGAATAACCTGAATAAAATTACCTGATATTTCATCCGAAAATAATCTATTTTAAATGTCGTATAGCCTGCCCCGTTCAAGCGGGGGAACCGCACATGATTAAAAGTGAATCTAATTCATTATTATTTGCGTTTCGTCAATCATGTGGGTTTCAAAACTTTAGTTTAATAGTCCCTCATTGAACAAATAAAGAGAACCGGGTTATCAGTTGCTTTTAATTTTTCAAGTTTTATTGTGCTTTCCTTCACTGACAGAGGAAGATTTTGGGAGCTCACCTTTTGGAAATCGTTTATTTGATTGATAATAATACCTGGATCTGTAAAAGAGATAAATGAATTATTATTACTTCCCAGTATATTGCCTGGGGTAAATCGAAGGGGAAATAGTGGCCATGGTTTTGAGACAAATGATTTATTAAGTTTTTTAGAGAAGTATACATTATACCAATGGAGTTTAAAAAGAAAATGGAAATAAATCCAATCGTCTGTTTCAATAAATCCAGAAATTGAATGATAATAATTCTGATCTATTTTGATTTTAAAGTTTTGCAATGAAGAAAAACCTTCCGGAACCGGAATGTCCAGTGTTTTCCCTAAAAAATCGATGAAATATCTCTCTTCAAGACCTGATGAGGAAAAGGAATAAATGATATTACTACCAAAAACAGGATCGATAAGAACAATATCCGAATATCGTTTGAACCTTCCAAAATTACTTGGAGTATTGTAATTTAAAGGTAACAGGCCATTTGTGATCTCTCCATTTTTACTCATCTCGTACATCGCAAATAGTTTTCCTGTAAAATCGGCTTTAATTCCCGCACTTCCTCCCCAAATCAGAAAACGCTCATTGTGGGTTAACACAAATTGTAATGGAACGAAATACATCGGTTCTTTTTTTGTAAAATGGTATTTGAAGCTGGTAAGGAAAGTGCCATCGCCACTATACTTATGGATTTTTAGAAAATCCAGAATATAAATATTGCCGTCATTATCAATATCAAAATCCCTTAACTCCAAAAATTCTCCAGGCCCTCTTCCTTTTTTCCCAATACTTGAAAGAAACCTTCCATTTGCATTGAACATCAATAATTTTTGGAATTTATCTTGTAAATAAATTTTATCCTCATAAAACAAAACTTTTACAATATTTGATATAAGACATTCATTATTTGTTTCCAGCTGTATGATCCTGATATCAGAAAATATAGAATCAAATTGCAGTATATTGTCAATATTCCCCTTGATTTTAAGGTCGACACGTTTCACTATATTTTGAGTATTCCCTTTATGAGACTCACTTACACAAGAATTCAAAAAACAAAAAAAAACAAATATTAAATAAATCATTTCTTTCCCCATAATTGATTTTATTTTATTAGTAATACTTGCGAAAAAGGGAAAGATTTACTAGTATGCCTTCATCAACATACTAATAAGAATATCTTTTTCTACGAAGTTTTTGATTAACCACAAGTGCCGTAATAACAAGCAGTCGAAAAACATTCGTCTGGAAATGTAACCAGAGGACACTCGTAGTATACACCTGGTTGACCATTTGGAAATATACAATCACTACATATGTATGTATAATAATAAGGGGGATCTTCTCCTTCTGCTAATGCACTCCGGAAAATCGTTGTCAATGACATTTTTAGCTCTTTATCTCTGTCAATAATGACATTGATGTTAATTAAACATAAGATGATAAAAATGCTATTAATCAAAATCTTAATTCTCTTTTTCATTTTCTTCCATTTTTGTTACCCGTTATCAGAATTTCAGTTTTTCATTCCAGCCGGTAATACCGTTTCAACTTGCTGTTGATTTTTCATCATTTTTGAGCTTAATTCTCCTTTCTGTTATTGGAAATGTTACAGGCAGTAAGTTGAAGACGTAACCTCTCAAGACCTTCTGCCTTTTATCTTTCCGGGTTAATAAAATATTTGTATCGCAGTAAAGGTCTTAAAGATTTTAACGCTTGTCAAGAGAGGAATCTGTCGGAAATGAATAAACGAGCTGTTTTTATGAAGGAATGGAATAAAG
>JAVEZW010000317.1:0-3978 GCA_034002805.1 Bacteroidales bacterium
AATGGAGAATAGTAGGAAACAGTATAACAGAATAAAAGCAGTACTGGCAGATAAGGGGAAAACAAATTTATGGCTTGCAGAGCGATTAAATGTAAACAAGACAACTGTTTCCAAATGGTGTACTAACGATATACAACCAACAATGGATACACTATTCAGAATTGCGGGTGCCTTGGATTGCGATGTAAAGGATTTATTGGTTTCTAACAAAAAAAAGTAATATGGAACGTTATAGAAACTCAGGAGGTGATTCTGGTATAGTGTCCTATGAAATAGGAGAAAATTATATTAAAGTTCTCTTTTCAGACCAAAAGACATATACTTATACTTATAGTAGTGCTGGACAATACCATATTGAACATATGAAAAGTCTTGCTCGAAGAGGTTCGGGCTTGAATGGATATATAAATCAAAATGTTAAATATAAATATGCTAGGAGGTAATGAGGATTTATTAATTCAATGAAAAATAATTATGTTGGAAATAAATTATTTCGACCCAAGAGAATACGTTAGAGGCTTACAGCAAATATTGATTTCTGATTCTAAGAGGTTAGGGTTTTTATTTGGTGCAGGGACTTCATATGCAATAAAAGACGGGGCATCAGATAAATCTCGAGTACCTGGTATTCTTAAAATGACTGAGGATATTATCAATGAAATAAGCATTGGACATCCAAATTTTAAAAAACCACTTGAAAAGATTCAAAAAGAATTGAAAGATGATAACCATGAACCAACAATTGAACATTTATTATCAAATATCACTCAGAAACACATTATTGTAGGTGATGAGTCATTATGTGGTTTAAATAAAGCAGCTTGGAAAAAATTAAAAGAACAAATTGAGAATAAAATTAAAGCCATAGTTTCTGTCCACAAATATAAGTCCGAGTATATGAATAATTTTATTCATGGTGATTTTGCATTGTGGATTAAAAATGCTGGTCGCAAAGAAGCTGTGGAAATATTTACAACAAATTATGACTATCTATTTGAGATAGGGCTAGAACACAATGATGTGGCTTATTATGATGGCTTTATAGGTAGTTATTATCCATTCTTTTTTTCTGCTTCAGTTGAAGATTTACAATTTTTGCCTACAATGACAAAACTTTGGAAACTTCATGGTTCACTTGGCTGGAAGTATGATGAAAATTCTAGAAAAATAACTAGAAGTCTGCCAGATGACAGTAATATTATGGTATATCCATCATTCCTGAAATATGATAACTCAAAAAAACAGCCTTATGTTAGTTTTATGGACAGGCTTTCAAACTATATTAAAAAGGATGATGGGGTACTATTTATTTGTGGTTATTCTTTTGGGGATTATCATATAAATGATGTTTTAATTAATGCTCTGGAAAAGTCGAACACATCTCATATTGTTGCATTTTATTACGACAAATACACTAAGGATGGAGAGTCTTTTTATGGTCTCGATAATGATTGCGAAATAAAAAGAATTGCTTTATCAAATAAAAAATTATCTGTTTATGGAATGAATAGTGCAATTATTGGAGGTAAATATGGTATTTGGAAATTAAAAAATCGCATTCGTGAAGATGAAGATGCTGTTATTTTAGATTTATTCTTCGAAGATAAATATTCAGAAGAAGGTTATTTACCTAAAAATGCTTTCATCAGAATTAATTCCATTGATTATAACCTATCTAAAAGTCTATGGGAAAGTCTTATGTCTAGTTCAATAATGGACAAGAAGGGTATTTTAACTAAAGATTATCTCGATAAATTAAAAAGCTTCAAATTTGATGCTTCTTTTGTCGATTCTGAAAAGGAAATAATTCAAATGATTAATTATCATAAGGACTGGAATGGCGAAGGAGAATTTAAATTGTCTGATTTTTCGTATTTCGTAAATTTCTTACAAAACTTGAATTCAGAAGATTATATCAAAAAAATGGGAAAACAAAATGCCTCAAAGTAAAGATACATTAATAGGAAAAGTTGCTAGTATCAGTGGGAATCAAGTTTCAGTTAAGATGTTGGAATCTACAAAATCCCTTATGCCAATTATTGATGGTATTCTTTATAGGGTAGGTCAATTAGGGTCATTTTTAAAAATTCCTTTAGGTTATGCGAATCTTTATGGAATAGTAACGCAAATTGGTGTTGATGCATTACCAGACTCATTAAAGAAACTAGCATTGGAGGATTTTGACAAAGCATACTCAACCAGATGGTTAAGTATGGTTTTAATTGGTGAAAAGGCTATAAATAAATTTGAGAGGGGAGTAACTCAGTTTCCTACTGCTGAAGATGAGGTGCACATAGTGACAATAGAGGATTTAGATTTAATTTATGGTAGTCTAGACGAAAATACATCGATTACGGTTGGTAATATAAGCGTTTCAGAAAGTCTACCGGCAAAAATTGATTTAAACAAACTAATAACTCGGCATTGTGCTATCTTAGGGTCAACAGGTAGTGGAAAGTCAAATACTGTAGCCGTTTTATTAGAATCAATAGCAATGAATAATTTTAATAGCTCGAGAATTCTAGTAATTGACCCTCATGGAGAGTATAACGAAACATTAAAAGAATACAGTAAGGTTTATAAAATAAATGCTGACAAAAAGGAAAATCAATCTGAATTATACATTCCTTACTGGGCATTACCATTTAATGAACTAATTAAAATTTTCCCAGGTAGCCTTAATGAAAAACAATATGAATATGTCAGGAATAAGGTATTAGATAAGAAAATTAATTACATTATAATTAATAAGCTCGAAGATAAAATCAAAATTGAATCTTTAACATCAGATAGTCCAGTACCTTTTAACATCAGACAACTTTGGTTTGAACTTGATGATTTTGAACGACAAACTTTTAATGAAGTCAGAAAACCAGAGACCATAACAAAAAAAATCAGAGAAGGTGATGCTTTAAAATTAGTTTCAAATGAATATGAACCAGCTAGTGCTGGTGGTGGAAAACCATACTTAAATCATCAAGCTCAAGGAATATTAAGTTTTTTGGACGGCATGCGCAATAGGTTACTTGACCAACGTTACAATTTCTTATTTAATCCAGGTGATTTAACCCCTGATTTATTTGGAAATATAAAAAAAGATTTGAGTCTTTTACTTGCAGAATGGCTTGGTGATATCTCACCTATTACAATACTTGACCTATCTGGAATTCCATCAGAAATAATGACATCGATTTCAGGTTCAATTTTGAAAATAATGTACGATTCATTGTTCTGGGGACAAGAATTAAATGTTGGCGGAAGAAAACAACCTTTGTTAGTTGTGTTAGAAGAGGCACATAACTATTTAAAATCGGGAGAAAATTCAATTTCATCTCGTACAGTTCAAACAATTTCAAAAGAAGGTCGAAAATATGGTGTTGGTTTACTTCTTGTAACTCAACGCCCAACGGAACTAGATGAGACTGTTCTTAGTCAGTGCGGTACTACAATTGCATTAAGAATGAATAATAGAGGAGATAGAGGATATGTATCTGCTGCAGTACAGGATGAATTATCAAATATGACGGATTTATTACCTAGCTTAAGAACGGGAGAGGGTTTAATATTAGGGGAAGCAGTTAAAATTCCATCTAGAGTTAAATTCAGAAAAATATCTAATGCCCCCAAAAGTACCGACCCAGATGTAACAGAACAGTGGCGAAAAGAGAAACCTGATAATTCTGAATATGAGGTAGCGGTTGAAAATTGGAGAAATCAAAAATTTAAATAAGAATATATGAGTTTACCAGAAATGCATCCAGTTTCTTCATCGAATGTTGATAGTATAGGATATGATGAAAGTACAGAAACTTTGTATGTTCGCTTTTTGAACAACACTTTATACCTTTATAAAGGTGTATCTATAATGGTTTTTGAGCAATTGCTAAACGCACCTTCAATTGGCTCTTATATGCATAGAAATATTAAAGGTGTTTACCCATATGAAAGGATTGAATAGAAAATGCCAACAATAAAACT
>JAVEZW010000318.1:0-3959 GCA_034002805.1 Bacteroidales bacterium
CTCATAACCCGAAGGTCGTCAGTTCAAATCTGGCTCCCGCAACCAAAAAAAATCTAAAAATATTTTGAAATAATAATAAATACAATCGGCAATATTACAATCTGAAAGAATAAAAAAACTCCAAATAATTTATTATGATTTCCTTCTAAATTTTCAATACGTATTAAAAACTTTTCTAACTGATTTGTATTACTTTCTTCGTGTTTTAAAAAAAGATTTTTAAACTCAATAAAATACCTCTCAAAATAATCTTTGTTATTTTGACAAGTTCTAATATCTTTCTCACATTCGTTTAATCTTCTAAAAATTTCTTTAAATTCTTCTTTACAATCATTTTGACAAGACATATAAAAATCCTAACTAATAAATACTATCGGCTGAAGTAGAAGAAGAAACAGCCAAAACTTTAAAACTATCATTAAAAGAAGAAAAACCGGAGGAAAAACCAAAATCTAACAAAATATGTTTATAAGAAACATTAATAACAATAACAAGATTACCCGTAGAAGAATAATAAGAGGAAAGAATACCAGCCCCCTTAGTAAGAACAACACTATTATAAAGATAATCAGTTGTATGTAAAAAACCTGAAAGTAAAAAATCTAATAAAAGATTAGAATGATAACAATAACCACGAATAGAAAGTAAAAACATAACCCCACTATTTTTTAATAAATTTGTTTTAATATGTATAAATTCAGACAGAGAAACAGGAGAATAAAAAACAACATCATTACTTCTATTAGCAATAGAAGTAATAAAATTAGATTTAAAAAATGATAAATTAGGCTTATCAGTCAAATCATTCCAAGAATGAGAATGATTAACCGGTGCATAAGTTAAACTAGATAACATATCTTGAATTTGTTGCAAATTAATAGCTTCTTGTGGAAGTTGTGCATTAGCAACTTTAAAAGTTTTTTCGATACTTCCCGTACTATTTGCTTTATCGGCTAAAAGCAAGTCTACTTCTTGATTTGTTCTAAGTGATGAAAGCTTACTATAAAGTTCTACAGATACTTTTCTGTAGAGTGTGCCACAAGCTATATTATCTAAGCTCAAATTGTTTAAAGTATCTCTATTTACAGTTATAAAGTTTACTATCTCTTGAAGTGTATCAAGGTTTAAATCATTTGATTGTAAAGTAGCTAAAACTTGATTTAAAGTATCTATATCAGCCTTTTGAGATAAAAGAGCAACATCGGCTTTATTTGCTAAAAGACTAGTAATATCTTCTTTTGTAAAATAATCATTTGGATTGATTACTTTTAAACTCTCTATTTGATCTGGTGTAAGGTCTTCAAATCTTAATGGGTCGCCTTTATCACCTTTTATACTATCGCCTTTCTCGCCTTTAAAAAAACCACTATCAAGTTTATTTTGAATATCTTGTATAAGTAAATTTACATCATTGAATAAAGTATTTTTTTCAGTAGCGAAAGTTTGATTTAAAGTAGATAAATTGCTATTAAAATCTGTTTCTAATTCTTCAAATTTAGTGATTTTATCCTGATTAAATAAATCTATATTTTGAACGATAAGAGAGTCAGTATCTCGGAACTTAGATAAGATTTGATTATCAACTGTTTCAAACTTTGAAGTGATAGACTCCTCTATAGTGTTTAAAAGTGTTTGTAACTCGTTAATTTTTGCAGTAGCTACCGATATATCTGAATATAATTCAAGATTGTTAATATCTATAAGTAGAGTTTTTATTTCGGCGAACTCATTATCATATTTTGATAATTCTGTAGCTGTTATACTTTCATTTGAGTTTAAAATACTATCCCATCTATTCATCAAAGAAGCTAGTAGGTGACGGATAGAGTTTAGATTGATGTTATCTGCTGTAAATGGCATTTTATAATCCTTTATGATTTTATAGATTTTTATTATTTAAAGCTTTGAGATTTAAAGATTTAAGTAATAAAAAGTAAAATAAGGTTAAGAGGGATTACCTCTTAGACCTTATTAGTTTGCTAGACTCTCGCCACCTGTCATCTGTACGATAACTGATGTAGGTTTAACCGCTGGAGCATCAGGGAATGGATGAAATAATTTACAAGCACTTGTAACATCATCAACACCTACGCTATTTTTAACGATTAAAGACCCTTTAGGTTTAATCATTGCAAATCTTCCACCCTCTGCAGGTAAAGAAATTTTTGAAATTCTATTGTAAGAATTTACCAAAGTATCAGCAACACCAACTTTTTTAAGTTCTTCAAAAACTGTTACCTCACCCTCTAAAAGTCCCAAAAATGCGTCAAGCTCTGTAGCTTCGCAAGTAATGAAAGCTGACACAGTTGTCATAGCTCCGTTAAGGTTTACTCTTTGCGTTAATCTGTATTGTTTTGCAGCCATTCTATTCTCCTTATTTTTTTTAATTTTTGTTTCTTTTTCTATATGGCAGTAAAAAAAGTATTGAAAATCTAACAAATTACAAAAAATAAAACAATATTAAAAATTTATCTCTTTTTAAGCAAAAAATGCCGATTTTATGGGGCTTCCAAAAAAGTGAAATGAGAGTGCTATTTTTAAGTAGAAATTTTTAGGTTAATTTGAGTTATTTTTAACCCTTGTAAGAGAATTTTTGATGATACAATAGATTGAAACGTATCTAATTTATCTTTAAATTCTTTTTTAACCTTTGGTATCTTTATAGACTCAAACAAATCATTTCTTTTTAAAGATACGGTAATATATTTAATATAATCGCCGTCATCTTTTTGTAATATGGTTTCATTCTCATATTTATACTCTCTTATTTCGGTTACCTCACAAGCTGATATATCGTTAAAGAAATTTAATATATCGGAATATGTAGGAGCTTCAATATCTAGTGTATAAGTTTTAGTTCTATGTTTGTATTGGACTTGAAATTTCCTCATAGTTTTGTCCTACTTTCTAAGTGTTTTGTTCGGGCGTAGCCCTCACAGTAAATAAGCAGTTTATCAATGTTTGTATAGGCTCGTTATCAAGATATATTTTGTTCTTTATTAAACTTGTTTGTAGCATTTGAGGTGTTAAATCTTTTTTTACTTTGTATATTGCGTAAGACTTCGCTATTTTCTCTGATTGTGCTATGAATTTACATTCCTCTTTAAAATTATCGTTTATATATGTTTTTTGTGTATAGTTGATGTTTAAATCTTTTGAGTAAACTATCTCTTTTATATTTTGAATTTGTGCGGTTGATACTTGATTAAATAAATCTTTTACATCATTAACACTTGCAAACTCTGCGGTTAATGTATCGCTTCTACCTTGTTTTAGCGTCACGTGATAATGTGGCATATTTAAGCCTTTGATAAGTTCATAGCAGTTAAAAGGTTACTTTGAACTTGTGCAAGGTTTACAAGGTTATCATTTATATCTTTTGCAACGGGAGCATATTTATTTAATGTTGTGACTAAATTACTCCAAGAGCTTTGACCCGTTGTTTGAACTTTTACACCCGTAGCCTTTTCAAAGAGTTTTTTATCATCTGATGTGTTTATCCACGTTCCCGTTTGCATTTTAAACATAAAGGCTTGATTGTTTAATTGATAACTAACTCGTCCTTTTTTAGCTCCTAAATCAAGGAGTGAATGAAAGCTATCACGTTTTATACCCTCATATTGTGTTTGAGTTTGCTTTTCTTGATGTACGTTTGTCATAAGGTTATTTAAGTTATCATTTGCCATTTGTGCCAATGCTAAACGTTCTTGTTGTGTACCGTTTGCTATTGATGTAATATTATTCAACATTCTACCAACCGCACCACCTTTTGATTTTTGATTGAGTTTTGAAAGTACAAAATTTTTAGCTTTGGATAAAACCCTACCACCTTTGAGATAAGACCAAAGTATGACTGCCCCTGCACCCATTTTTTTAAGTGTATATTCTGTTATCATCATTATGACTGCGTTCATTACACCAAATTTAAAAGTAGATAATGCACTTGATAAAGCTTCATA
>JAVEZW010000319.1:0-3891 GCA_034002805.1 Bacteroidales bacterium
AGGGGGTCAGTTTAGTCCGGAATATTCACTATTGCACCTAAAGCACCTCTTTTGGTGTAAATAACATTCCTAGCTTCATAAACAGCACAAAGATTTGAGATTGGATATTTTTGTGCTAATAGTCGACTGCGACCATTATAATAGTTTTTATTTAATTCTAAACAAGAGTTATCCCTATAATGCATGATTAATCTTGGATCACATTGTAAATAGCCTCCTGATGAATGAATATTATAACTTTTAATTGGATTATTTGCTCTCGAATTAGTAAACAATTGGGTATTATAACCTGAATCAATTAAAACTAAATGAGATGGTAAAACCCAGAAATTTTCACATATATCCCATAGGTTAGAGCTCAATGGTAATGTAGGTGCATAAATAAATGAATCACCTACTAAATACTTGTATGTAAATGCCTGCTGAATAAATTCTTTAAATGTTTGGAGTGGATTTGGTTTTAAAAAAAACCTTTTCATTTTCTCTCCTACAATCTTATCTTTTGGACTAGTTGCCGAATCTGACCAAACAACAGTGTCATCATCCCAACGTTTAACTACAAAGTTGCCGTTCTTGATACGACTAGTAAGATAGTTAATTGGGTACTGAATCTCAGCAATGTTCTCAAAAAGAAAAACAAAATTTCTGATATAGGAATTTGGAGAAAAAACTATATTGATATACTTTTCAACATTCTCTAATGAATAGGATGGTACTGTTCCATTGACATTTCCTTGATCATCTCTGACAAGATCAGCAGACTTTTTATATAGTTGGATCTCTTGGTTTTGTTTTCCTATGTAAATAAAATTACCGGATGGCAATGGAATCTTCATTATTCTTGTTTTTATTTACAAAAATAATTTGGAATCTAAGCTGAAAATGTAAGTATTGAAGTTTAATATATATCAAAAAACAGATTTTATATTGGATACAAGTAAAAATATTTTAATCAATTTATTTTAGAGTTAATTTATCAACAATAACTTATACGTAATCCGTTAATTTTCATGTGTTTGAGATTGAGGAGCAAAGATTTAAAATCTTAATTTTTAAAAGTATAATTACACTTTATTTTTTACTATTTCATATTACATCTTTTCGACTTTTTACTATAATACAACTTATATATTTTTTGTCTTAAAATTGGAATTTATTTCTTTAAAACATCAAAATACTTATCATTTTTATTTACAAAAATGGTATGATTTGAATTTTCAAAATTTCAATTTTATTTGTATTCTTATTTAATCTGACGAATTAGCAACTAATGATTCGACAATTAAAGAATATAATAAATTTAAAACAATACACGGAATGAATGCTAACAGTTTTACTAATTGATCCAAATATATTAAAAAACATACTATTGTTAAAAGATATAGTAACGTAGGTGTAAGTGAAATAATATATCTTTTTTTATTTTTAATTTGATTATCTTTTTTGCTAAATCCAAGATATGGTAAATAAAACAAAAAAGAAAGAAAAAATAATAATAAGTAAAAACCTCCCAAAAAATTTTCACCTCCTTCAAATATTTCAATTTTAAAAAACCAAAAAAATAATGCTAGTGTAAAATTTAATACAATTCCTTTTAAATATAAAGATTTAATTTTTAATTTCATTTTTTTTCATTTATAGTAATTGTTTTTGTTGTTATTGTATACGTTTCACCATATTTGAGACTAGAGACTATTTCTTCAGTTTTAGTAGTAATTGAGTATTCTATATTCAGGTTTTTCAAGGATTTTTCTAATTCAATTGAATATGAAAGTATTAATTGTTGTCCATTTTTTGATGCAATATAACTTTGTAAAATACCTGTTCTAACCTCTTCGCTTTGGGATTTACTCACTTCTTCATAAACTGCAAAATCTATAGCCCCCGTTTTCCCAGTTGCTGTTTTTAATATAGAAGCAAAATCTTTTACGTAAGATAAATATTGCTTAGGATGTTTTCCAATATTATCGGGATCTTCATTTGACCCCGCATGTCCCCATGGTGCAGAATACAGTATTGTGTAATTTGAAGATTTAGTTGCATGAGCATATGCATCTCCAAAAGTATGCGAATCATTAATATTTCCACCTAAAATTTGTTTTTTAGTATCTGATTTTAATCCAGATGAATATTCTCCAGTTAATCCGTGCAAATATTGAAGAGGACCAGGCAACCAAGTCAATTTATCGATAAAGATAGTATTTTGAAGTGAACTGCTCATAATTACTGTATTATCATAATATTCTGCCGCAATTGCCCATTTAATAGCTTCATCGTTTGTTAGTCCTATCATGAGCCCCATTGCATATACTGTCCAATAATGTCCATCAGAACCATATTTACCTCCAACATCTTTTTTTCTGATTACATCATTTTCTACAAAAGAATAAGGAGTAGTCCATGGGAACTGTTTATAAAGGTTGTCAATTCCCCACCATCTTCCAATTCTGGAGTCATAGTTTCTAAATTCATAACTATAACATTTTTTGTCTCCATAAATCTCATTATCACCTTCCTGTCCATTAAACCCATACCTATAATCGACATTATCTGTTCTTGAACTAATCGGATAACCAAATGGATAGTAATCAGTGTGAGTTTTTACTATTGGTTTGATAACTGAGATAGAACATTCTTTCCTATCCAATACAACAACACTTACATTGCTGAGATGATCACACAATTCATATTCCTTTATACCAATAGTACTATTGGATTTACTTAAGAAATTTCCGGTTAAGTTAAACTCTACTTCCTTGTTCATGATTCCCAATCGAGAACTGCCATAAATGGGTCTTTCTTTAGCAATTATTTTAGGATAGTCCTTAACGTAAATGCTCATAACATTACCGGTTGCATCATGAATATAGTAAGTAGAATCAGAAGCTGTTCTTTTGATTTGTCTTTGTCCAAAAGGGTTGTATGTAAAACTCAACATATTGTTTGGCGTTTGAACACTTTTTACTTTACCAATTAAATTCCAAGTTACATTAATATTTTCATTATTATCTCTGATTAAATTTCCAAGGGCATCATATTGATAACTTGAAGAACCAATTCCTGTTCCAGTAACATTAATACTACTTAATCTATTTCTATCAGCTGAATATGTGTAATTAATGTTGTGGAGTACATTCCCATTCTCATTATATCTGATTAAACTTTCAATATTACCATTAAAATCATAAGAATATGTGCTACCAAATAGATTGGATAATGTTCCCCATACATTATTATTCAAGGTGGCACATGTCATTTCTTTAATCCGATTTATTTTATCATAACGGAAACTTTTTAACAATGGGGCTATGTCATAAATTCCAACAGAGATAGCTGATATATTTCCATTATACAGGTCAATACTATTTGTTGACACCAAATTAAAATAGTTGTTACCACTAATTGGGCTATAATCAGTTTGATAGAACTGTATCATTGAACTAAACAAATCCCTACCAAAACGTTTATTTACATAGTTTGTGCTACTACCGTCCTCTCCAATATCATATACACCAGTAGAATTAATATCTACACGATAACCGTTAATATCTTTTAACCAACCTTGTAGAGTGTAGGCATAATCTAATCCTTGTATGGATTTTTTTCCTAATTCCACTCTCGCTAATGGACCGTGAGGTAAATAGAAATACCTTGCATCAATTCGTTCAGTAATCTGATTATAATCTCCAACATTATCCGAAGTAAAAACATGAGTTAATCTATTATCGGCATCGTATCGGTACCTATGAGTAAATTGTTCAGGCTTCCCTTTTTGATAATAAACCTTGTTTACATTTCCACTGATTAGGTCATATTCATAATCCAATGAAAACAATCCACCACTCAAATAATTCAGTTCTTTAATCTCCTGATGTAATTTTTTTACATTTC
>JAVEZW010000320.1:0-3888 GCA_034002805.1 Bacteroidales bacterium
ATTAATATATCATTTACCCCAACTTTTGGAATATCAACATATTCCATCCATAACCCTTTTTCGGGTTTTAATTTTACCAGGGCTTTCATTTTATTATCTGACATAATTGATAAATTTTAAGTTTTTACAAAATTAGTTTATTGCTTTATTTTAACGAAGCACAAAACAATCTTTTACAACAGTTCTTTTAAACTATCAATCTAAAAAATAAAATTTCTTAACTATTTCTTTTACTTTTCTTTCTTTAGTAAATTTCCAAAAAAATAAACTAACAATACTACAACTAATGAAGAAAATACTAATAATTGGTGCTTCGGGTCAAATTGGTTCAGATTTAACTATTGAGCTTCGAAAATCATTTGGAGCGGCCAATGTAATAGCTACAGACATTAAAAATGCTACAGATGAAATAATGCAAGGTGGTCCGTTCGAGATCCTTGATGTAATGAATACAACCAAATTATCATCAGCGATTGATAAACATAAGGTTACTGAAATTTATCATTTGGCCGCGATTTTATCTGGCAATGCAGAAAAAAATCCAAAGCTTGCATGGGATATAAATATGAACAGTTTGTTTAACGTGTTAGATTTAAGCCGGGAGAAGAAAATTAATAAAATATTCTGGCCAAGTTCGATGGGTGCATTTGGCCCAAGCACTCCAGCACTAAATACACCACAATTTACAATCATGGAACCTTCGACTGTTTATGGAATCAGCAAACAATCGGGAGAAAGATGGTGCGAATACTATCATAAAAAATTTGGACTAGACATTAGGAGCTTGCGTTACCCAGGGTTGATCAGCTGGAAAACAGAAGCTGGCGGAGGTACAACAGATTATGCAGTCGAGATATTTTACGAAGCCATCAAACATAACCGTTACGAATGTTTTCTTTCTGAAGATATTGCTCTGCCTATGATGTATATGGATGATGCTGTGCGAGCTACTATTATGCTTATGGAAAGTACTCCTGGTAAAATAAAAGTCCGCTCCAGCTATAACCTTGGTGGAATAAGTTTTACTCCCAGAGAAATTACCAAGGAGATACGAAAATATATTCCAGAGTTAACAGTTACATACAAACCAGATTTCCGTCAAGCGATTGCAGAATCATGGCCCAGAAGTATTAATGATGATCAGGCACATAAGGATTGGGGTTGGAAACACGAATACGATCTTACCAAAATGACAAAGGTTATGATCGAAAACATTCGCAAAAAGCTTAATAAATAACATAAAACCCGGGTTAACCCGGGTTTTCTAAAACAAACTTTTTAAAAAAGACTATCCACATTTTGAATGTCCACAATCTTTGCAAATTAAGCAGCCTTCTGAATAAACAACATTCTCAGAATTACACTCGCTGCATTTTGTTCCTGCTTTAGGTTTTGTACCATCAGGAATATATTTTTTCAGTGCTCTTTCAACACCGTTCTTCCAGGTGTTAATTGTTTCTGTATCAAGACGTAACGATGTAACTAGCTGCACAACATCTGGAATAGGCATTCCGTAGCGCAACACACCTGAGATTAATTTGGCATAATTCCAGAATTCAGAGTTAAACATATGAGATAAGCCGCCCATGGTATTTTCGTATCCATATTTATCGATGTATTGAAAGTCATAACGGCTTTTTCCGTTTTTGTCTTTTACTTTGAGTATATGTCCTTTTTTAATTGATTTTGGTATTGGGAACATTTCCTCATCAGCTAATCCGGTAAATATTTCGTATGGTCGTCCATTAAGTAATCCAACAAAAGCAATCCACTTTTCATCGTTATTGTTAAAGCGAATTATCTCGGCTTCTAAACTTTTTGGTCTTTTAAAATTTAAAGGTTGTTCTTCCGTTTCCGATTTCGATTCTTTTTTATTTGAAATAAGAACACCAGATCTCGATCCATCGCGGTAAACAGTAACTCCTTTACAGCCACTCTCCCATGCAGTTACATATAATTGTCCAACCAAATCTTCGGTAGCATTTTCAGGTAGATTTATCGTTACACTTATTGAATGGTCAACCCATTTCTGGATACGACCTTGCATCTTAACCTTACTCACCCAATCAACATCGTTTGAAGTAGCTTTCCAGTATGGAGATTTTTCTAATATTGCGCTAACTTCCTCATCCGACATGGTTTGCAGTGTTTCTGGCTCATATTCATTGGCTTTTAACCAATCGACAAACTTATGATGGAAAACGGCATATTCTTCCCACGAATCGCCAACTTCGTCAATAAACGAAACCTTAACATCAGGATCATTAGGGTTTACTTTTCTACGACGCTTATACATTGGCAAAAACACAGGTTCAATACCCGATGTTGTTTGGCTCATAAGACTTGTAGAACCTGTTGGAGCGATAGTTAATAAAGCAATATTTCTTCGTCCATACTGAACCATATCAGCATAAAGTTGCTCATCCTGTTCTTTTAATCGAAGAATAAATGGATTATTTTTTTCTTTCTGTGCATTATAAATCTCAAACGGACCTCTTTCTTTAGCCATATCAACAGAAGATCTGTATGCAGCCAATGCTGTTGTTTTATGTACTTCTTCCGAAAAATCAACGGCTACATCGCTGCCATATCGAAGACCTAATGCTGCAAGCATGTCGCCTTCGGCGGTAATACCAACACCTGTACGACGACCTTCCAATGCCTTTTTGCGGATATTTCTCCAAAGCTTATCTTCGGTCATTTTGATCTCGAAATCTTCAGGATCTGCTTCAATTTTTTGAAGAATTCCATCAATTTTTTCAATTTCCAGATCGATTATATCATCCATAATACGTTGAGCAAACCCAACGTGCTGTTTAAACAAATCAAAATCGAATCGGGCAGTTGAGGTAAATGGATTTTTTACATAACTAAACAAATTGATCGCTATTAGTCTGCAACTATCGTATGGACAAAGCGGAATTTCGCCACATGGATTTGTTGAAACGGTTCTATAACCAAGATCTGCGTAACTATCAGGTACTGATTCGCGAATAATTGTATCCCAGAATAAAATACCGGGTTCTGCTGATTTCCATGCATTAAAAACTATTTTCTTCCATAATTTTCGTGCATCGATTGTTTGTTGATATGCAGGTTCCACGGCATCAACAGGATATTGTTGAACATAAGGTTTATCGGCAACAACACACCTCATAAACTCATCGTCGATACGTACAGAAACATTTGCTCCGGTAACTTTTCCAGCTTCGAGTTTAGCATCTATAAATTTTTCTGCATCGGGATGTTTAATAGAAATACTTAACATCAATGCACCACGACGTCCATCCTGGGCTACTTCGCGTGTTGAATTTGAATATCGTTCCATAAAAGGAACTACACCTGTAGATGTAAGTGCGCTATTAAGAACAGGGCTTCCTTGTGGTCTGATATGCGATAAATCGTGACCAACACCGCCACGTCGTTTCATTAGCTGAACTTGTTCCTGATCAATTTTCATGATGCCACCATACGAGTCGGCAGGGTTTTTATGACCAATAACAAAACAATTTGAAAGTGATGCTATCTGATATTTATTTCCAATACCAGTCATAGGACCACCTTGCGGAATGATATATTTGAATTCTTTAAACAATTCGTAAATCTGCTCTTCTGCCATTGGATTTGGATATCGTTTTTCGATTCTAGCAATTTCTTTTGCTAATCTCCAATGCATTTCATCCGGATTTTTCTCAAACAAGTTTCCAAAAGAATCTTTTAATGCATATTTATTCGCCCAAACCCTCGCTGCCAGTTCATCTCCATTAAAGTATTCCTTTGAGCTTTTTAACGCCTCATCGAAGGTATACGTTTTCTGTTTTGTCTTTTCTTGCGATAACTCGCGTAACTTTTCATCCGTTGCCATTCCTTTTACGTACATTTTTTTCC
>JAVEZW010000321.1:0-3853 GCA_034002805.1 Bacteroidales bacterium
ATTCAAGAAAGAAAAAACAGGTATTTACAGCATAACAGTAACTGCTACTAAATAACCTTTACTGATAACTAATTTACAATTTTACCGATTTACCATTTTACTAATTTACCAATAAACCATTTTACTATTAAACTAATAAACAAAGACTTATGCCATCACAACCACGACTAAAATTTCTCGATCGCTATTTAACCATCTGGATATTTCTGGCCATGGCGATTGGAGTATTATCGGGATATTTTTTCCCTGCTATTGCTGATTTCTGGGAATCGTTAAAATCATCGCCCGAAAGTACAACGAATATTCCCATTGCGATTGGATTAATTCTGATGATGTATCCACCATTAGCAAAAGTAAAATACGAAGAACTGGGTGATGTTTTTAAAAACTATAAAATCCTTTCGCTTTCGTTATTACAAAACTGGATTATTGGACCGGTATTGATGTTTGCCCTTGGGGTTTTGTTTTTCAAGCTTTTTCCGGGCGAAAACAATGCAAACCTGCCATATATGTATGGAATCATAATGATTGGATTAGCACGATGTATTGCCATGGTAATTGTATGGAACGACCTTGCCAAAGGCGACACGCAATATGCAGCAGGACTGGTAGCATTCAATTCAATTTTTCAGGTATTGTTCTTTTCTGTTTATGCATACTTTTTTATAGCTGTTTTGCCCGGATGGTTTGGAATACCGACCAATAATGCTGTAGAAAATATTACTATTGGCCAGATTGCTGAAAGTGTATTTATTTATCTCGGAATACCATTTATTGCAGGGTTTTTAACTCGTTTTATTTTAATCAGAGTAAAAAGTAAAGAATGGTATCACTCTAAATTTATACCTAAAATAAGTCCGATTACGTTAATTGCATTGCTCTTTACAATAATCGTAATGTTCTCATTAAAAGGCGAATACATTATAAAAATACCATTAGATGTAGTTTTAATAGCCATTCCATTGCTAATCTATTTTATCGTAATGTTTTTTCTATCCTTTTACATGAGTAAAAAGGCTGGAGCAAATTATGAGCAATCTACTACCCTTTCGTTTACTGCAGCAAGTAATAATTTTGAATTAGCTATTGCTGTTGCCATTGCAATTTTTGGTATGAACTCCGGCGAAGCTTTTGCCGCTGTTATAGGACCATTGGTTGAAGTTCCTGTAATGATTGGATTGGTAAGTGTAGCCTTTTGGTTTAAAAAGAAGTATTTTTAATCAATAAAAACAAGAGGCTATCTCAAAAGCCCCTTGTTTCGCATACACACTTCGACAAGCTCAGTGTGACACTCTGATTATCATATTGTTGTCATTTTGTCCCGAAAACTTTCGGGAGTCGAAAAACAGACAACAATCTTGCTTTTAATACAACCTCTTGTTTTTTTAATCGTGTCGTAATGCGTGAACGGGATCAATACGGGCAGCTCTGTATGCTGGATAAATACCCGCCAACAAACTCACAAGTACTGCAAATAACATAGATCCTAAAATGAGCCACCACGAAAAGTAAAACAGATTAACACTTTTTTCGCCAAGTGGAGTCATCTGAGCATTAATAACCAGGTTTGCCAATCGGGTAACACCAAAGCCAAGAATCAAGCCAAAGAGTCCACCTATAAATCCAATAAATGATGATTCGATCAGAAAAATCCGCCTGATATCTTTTTCAGCTCCACCAATCGATTTCATAATACCAATCTCACGTGTACGCTCCAGAATAGACATTAACATGGTATTAATAATTCCCAATGCAGCCACAAATAAGGCAATTGTACCGATAGCGCTAAGTACGCCATTCATTATTAAAAACACTCTTTTAATTTCCTTTAGCTGATCCGAAATGGAAAAAGTACCATAACCCATCTTTATTATTTCGGCTCCAACCTCATCCACATCGCCAACTCCTTTTACCCTAACATACAACGAATTGTACTTATTTTGCTGTTTTTCAGTAGAAAGTAAATCCCAAACTGAAGAAAAACTGAGCTGAGGAATCTCATTGGATGTTTTTATCGGAATAATCAATCCACCTGTAAATCCATATTGTGAGAACTCTGAACCATTATCTAAGATACCTACAATCTTTACTTTTGTTTTTGGTTGACTAAATGATGGAGTACTTATAAACGAGCCCATAGTTGAAAGACCTTGTGCTGCAGAAAAAATTGTTATTGTTCTTCCTAAAATCGAGTCGGGACTTACCAGAACACATCCTTTGGCAGAATCCTCGGGCGAAAGTATGTTTTCACCTTTATCAATTTGTAAAATGATGTTTAGCTTCTTTAATGTTCTTTTATCAATTACAGCCTCGAATGCAGAATCAGATGAAAAAAATTGTCCGTACATCATCTCATTATAAGGCTTGTATCGATTCATAGCAACAGGCATAGCCTGTAAGCTAATGGTTGTCTGAAAATTATCTAACTTAATTCTAACCGGAATAAGTATCTCCTGAAAAGCTATTTCAACATTTTTTAGTTGCTGAATAATTTTCAATGCAGAATCATTTAACGGAACACTTACATCAGGCTGGTTTTCGAGCGATATATTTCCCGAAGCTATTGAATAAGGATTTACATTTTTAGGCATAACCCGAATGCTTGTAAATAAATCATTTTTAGCAAAAGTATCGGTTATATTCTTTTGCATACCGACACCAAATGATACCATGGACGAAAGCGCTCCAATACCAACAATCACACCAATAACTGTTAGTATTGTTCTTACTTTTGTACGCCAAAGATTCGAGAAAGAAATATCTAGTAAATCAATAATATTCATATTTTTAAGATCTAAAGTAAACCATCAATAATTTGTCCGTCTTTTAGTTTTATCACCTTATTCGAAATATGCTGAGCAGTTTCAAGGTCGTGAGTAACCATAATAATTGTTACCCCTTTTTCTTTGTTAAGGTTTTGTAACAACTGAATTATCTCCTGCGATGTTGAGCTATCGAGGTTTCCTGTTGGTTCATCAGCTAACAACATCTTAGGGTTGTTTGCAATTGCACGGGCAATAGCAACACGTTGCATCTCACCTCCCGATAATTCTTTTGGCTTATGTGTTAATCGATGTTCAAGCCCAACATGTGTTAGCAATTGGGCAGCAATACTTTTTCGGCTTTTCTTGGGTACACCACCAAATGTAAGTGCCAGCATAACATTTTCAAGAGCCGAAAGATGATTGACAAGATTGAATGACTGAAAAATCATACCAACATCAAATCTACGATACAAAGCCTGCTCATTGCGTTTTAGCTTTGACAAATCGCTGCCGTTAAACAGAATATAGCCCTCATCTGGTTTATCGAGTCCACCAATTATGTTTAACAATGTTGATTTACCCGAGCCTGACTTCCCTACAATGGAAACAAAATCGCCCTGATCAACCGAAAAGTTTATATCCAAAAGAGCATTAATTTCTATATTGCCCTTACTATAAGCCTTTTTTAACTGATTAATTTCTAAAAATCTCACGTTTACATTTTTTTTAAAAGTACAAATTTATTTAACAGATCAGTACGAAATTTAAAATACAATATTGCTTGTAAATTAGAAAAAAGTATTAATTTTAATTTCCTTTAAAAAAATGAAAATATCTTATCGGTTTTAAAACAGGAAGTTGTGAGCATTAAGTGGAGATCAGTTTTAATTCATCCTTTGGTTTTGGGGTTTATTTTAAGCACTATTGCCATAGTTATATTCTTAAAAGTCTTACCTCACTATAAACTTGCGATATCAGAAAAAACAGTGATTAGCAATAATGGTAGTGTGTATTTTCATGATTTAAACTCAGATGGCTTTTCGGAAAAGATAAACTACTACGAAAATGAAGATCAAAACGTACCGACT
>JAVEZW010000322.1:0-3847 GCA_034002805.1 Bacteroidales bacterium
TGATAACGAGTCCACTGATGATGGTATGGTGCCTTACGGTAAGCATATGACTGCCATGGCTCTTTTATCGGTATTAAGTAGTCAGCTTGATAAAATTGTTCTTTTTGTTTTTTTTGGTCCAGTGAGCCTAGCTTCCTTTTGGGTGGCCTCTGTTTTACCGCAAGAATTCGGTAGATTCATTTCTTTAATAGTTAGTACATTTTTTCCTAGGATAACTAAATCTAATTCAGATGATGGACTAAAACTTACAAGAAAGATATTTATATTAATATCAGTCGTTACAGTAGCATTATCTATCTTATACTTTATGATAGCTCCATTTTTATTTGAAATGATTTTACCAAAATACAAAGAAGCAGCACTGATGTCATCTGTACTAATGTTTGCATATACAACGATACCGTATTACTCATTATGGCAATATTTTATTTCAAAAAAGAAAATTAAAAAATTATATACAATCAACCTTATCGAACCAGTATTGCTGTTTGCGGGGTATATTGTTCTAGTACCATATTGGGGAATGTGGGGTATAATTGTGGCTCTTGTAATCAAGTCTAGCCTACTAAATTTGTTCTCCGTATTTTATTTTATTAAATATGAAAATTAAAGAAAAAATAAAAAATTTTTTACCAGCAAATCTCCTATCGATCTGGCGATTTTTAATGAGCTGTAAAAGAAAGGCAAACAGGTTCGTAAATTTCGGAATAATGCCATTTTATAAATTTATATCTGTTGATGGAGTTAGTTTTTTAATTAAATTACACCCTTATAAAAACTGTTGCGTTGACGATGTTATTGCTCGAACAGGTGTTTGGGAATCGGATATTGTAGCAAATATTAGAAATAACCTAAAACCAAATAGTGTATTTATAGATATTGGCGCAAATATTGGATATCACACTCTTTTCGCTGCTAGTCTTTATAATCGAAGTGTCAATGTTTATGCTTTTGAGCCTATAAAAAGACTTTATTTAAGCGTTAAAGATAGCATAAGTAAAAATTCATTTAAAAATATAGTGTTAGAAAATTACGCATTGTCTAATATTGAAGGATTTGCGACTATTAACATTCCAAAGGAAAATGCGGGTGGTTCATCTCTAATCTCAGGGTTGTCACATCATGTTGGTGTTCTAGATAAAGAAGTTATTAAATTATGTAAATTAGATTCGTATATACAAAAATTCGATAGAGTGGATTTAATTAAGATTGATGTTGAAGGCCTTGAGTTTGAGGTGCTAGATGGAGGTAGGGAGTTAATAAGTAAGTTCAAACCAAAAATTTTAATGGAGTTCAGTCCGTGTCTCTATAAGCATAATGAAAGTGATTCAACTCAGAAAATAATTGAATTTTTGAGGGAGTATGGTTACGTAACTTATTTACTTGATGGAAGTAGAGTTGATTTAAATGTTTGGGTCAATACATACAAAGGAGAGATGCCTCAGGTTGATGTTCTTTGTGTCTAAATTTAAAATGTTGTTTATGGTCGAAAGGATCTTAAGGCTTTTAAAAAATATATCTTTCAATACACGTTATGTTATTTGTTACATATACTTTTTTGTGATGCCTAACGTAATTCTGCCAATTAAATTTAAAAAACCTGCGTATTTGAAAGAAGTACTAGAAAACGGAAAAACTTTCATTAGATTTGGTGATGGAGAAATTTTCTTATTGAATTACGGCAATATGGGATACGAAGACTCAACTCCGTATATACGTTCTTCTTTTAAAAGAATAATCAATAATTACAGGGATAATTCACCCTATGTGCTTGGAATTAATGAGGGTCCGTTGACTAAGAGTAACAAAGATTTAAAGAGTAATAATCTTTTACGGTGCTGGTTACCTTTAAAAGCATATTATTATTTATATTTTCCAAAACAAGTATCATATATTGATTCATCAATTTTTTATTACCAAGAAACAATACCAAAATTCGTTGAAGAGTATCTGCTTGATAAGCAGGTGGTGGTTGTGACAAAAAAAGAGACAATCGAGAAGTTGGTCTCTAATAAAAATATTCCCTTTAAAGATATTGTTTATATTGAGACACCGGCAGTTAAGGCCAGTCTTATGTCCAAACAAATAATGGAAGATATTTTAACTTCGGTTGAATCTTCTAAAAAGAAGTCAGTAGTCCTACTGGCTTGTGGTCCTTTTAGTAAAATCCTTGCTTATGATTTGGCTTTGAAAAATATCCAATCAATTGATATTGGTGTCGGTGTCGAGTTTATGTATACCGGTACTGATAAAAGTGAGATGGTTAAACCAGCAGCAAGCTACCGCTAATTTTTAATACCGATTAAGTTAGTGGCGTACTCTTTGTCAGCTTGGTAAGTAAAGGGTATTAGTCCACCATCATGGAAGGTGCAGAGCTTAAAGTGTTCTAAAAGAGTAGCAATAATATCGACTTCCGCTTCCTTATTATTAAGATTGTGACTACAGAACTCGATATAGATCGTGTTTGTCTTTGTAAGTGTTTCATTTGCTCCACTAAGAACCTGTGGCTCATAGCCTTCAACATCAATTTTTAGAAAATCAATGGTTGGAAGTCCTTTGGCAATTGAATCAAGGGTGATTTGTGTTACAGCTGAACCAGTATTACTAATGTGATTGGTGGTGTCATCGTTAACCATTTCGTTTAGATAGACAATAGTTTCGTCCACGTCTCCTAGGGCGACATGGTGTGTAGTGATGTTGGCTATTTGATTTTCTTGATTTAGTTCAATATTTTTGTTGAGTATGTCAAAAAATTTAGCTGATGCTTCAATGGCGTGAACTTGTCCAGTTTCTCCAGCTAGTGAAGCTGAGATTAGTGTTGTGCTACCGATGTGTGCACCTACATCTATTACGGTTGCACCACTAACGATAAATTTTTCTAAGACAAGCGTGTCCTCGTCACGAGCGTTTTTGTTGGCAAAAAGCACATAAGTAAGCATCGACGGCTTAAAGTAGAGACGTAAGTTTTTATAAAATACGAATGACAGCTTATTTGACAGGGGGGTGTGACCTATAACATAAGCCAGAACCCGCTTTGAGGTGAATATAAAACCATCTCTTTTAAAAACGGCTAGTAGCTTTTTAAGAATCATAGGTTAAATTTGAAGAAAAACGGCTTCGTAATTGATTTGATAGCAATGGTACCACACCTTTAATTTTAAGACCCACCTTAGTTGGGGCGACGTTTTGTAGGCTGTCAGCAGCATATCTAATTGGGTGAGTAAGAGGTAATAATTTTTTGGCACCTTCATTAGTTACTATATAAGCACTGGCTAGATACAGGGGTCTTTGAAACCAGGTTGCTCTTGGGGTTTTGGTTAAAATATCTCTCGTGCGTTCAAAAATTGACCATAAGATAATGGCAGGAAAACGTAGGGTTATTTTAAACAATTTGGTTTTTAGAGGTACTTTTTGATTCCATGCTATTTTTATCCAGTTTTTTAGGTAGTTCATGTTTGCTGGTACATAGTCAATTTGTATCCAGTCAGCTTGCGAGCGTTTAACAAAATCATCAGTCAGAAGAGATTTAATTTTTGGAGACAGTTTAACGTCATCTTCTAGTATAAGTGCCCAAGGCAGATTGTTCTCTACGATTTTTTCATAAATACGACGGTGTGAGTCGGCGCATGCAATTTGGGTATTAGAAAGGCTGTAACCATTTTCTTCAAGTGAGAGGTTCTTGTCGTATAAACTATTTATTTCTTCTATGCTCAAGTCTTTTCCGATAGTGGCGCTGACTATGGTGTGTGGAATTGCCAGGTTCGTTAGTTCAGATACCATAAAATCCCTTCGGTCTTTATCGAATGGCAGATTTATGACAAAGGTATTTATTTGGGTAGACATAAAA